>NZ_BAAHYN010000008.1:0-314967 GCF_054657535.1 Desulfosporosinus burensis | reverse complement strand
GGAATAGCGGAGTAAAAATTATTTGTTATAAAAAGAGGAAGTTTGGAAGTTACAGTAGAATATTATTCTTAAAGAATGATTTTTGTAATAGTCTATGTAAATTTTTAAAAGTAGATTTCGAGTACGAATGCAGGAAAAAATATCCGCTTTGGATTGTTTAACTGCACAAGATGCCAGCAATAAATGGGGCGTTACCCATCGATATATACAGTTCTTGCATATAGGTAGAGGCATTTTCGCAAGGAGTTGAAAAGTATTATTATGGGAAGTAACAGTAAGATTCCTATAAACCTAATAAAAAGAATTAACAGAAAGACATCGCTCGTAATAAAATTATTTGTGTTAGCAATTTTAGGTTCTACGTATATGTGGTATACATGGACTTCAAGCAGTAATGAAATTTCTAAACAAGCAATGAACAAAGCAAGTACTGTTGCAACTATGATAAACGGAGAAGGGTTCAAAAAGCTGAATGCGACTCAAGAGGATGTAGGAACAATAGCCTATGAAAGTATAAAGAACAGATTAATGGAATGGGTATAAAGTAATGGTGATATCCGTTTTGCCTATTTATATACACTGAAAGATGATAAACTTTATATTATGGTTGATTCTGAACCTGTTGAATCAAAGGACTATTCACCTCCGGGGCAGGAGTATACGGAGGCTGATAAATCATATTCAAAACCCTTTACAGATGGGAAGGTTCTAATTACTGCGCCAGTGACCGACAGGTGGGGAACCTGGATTAGTTTTATTGTTCCAATAAAAGACTTTGAAACAGGAAAAACAATAGCAGCGCTTGGTATTGACTACCCGGCAAGAACGTGGAATGATTATGCACGTTATGAGACAATTCAGGCTGGTATTCTTGTATTAGCATTGAGTTTGCTGATCTTAGCATTATTTGGTATTCTCAATAAAATAGTAGCAGTGGAAACAGCAAAGGAAGCACTGTATGAAAGCGAACGAAGCAAATCAGTACTATTGTCAAATCTACCAGGTATGTCATATAGATGTTTCTATGACGGTAAATGGACTTTTGAATTTGTCTCAGAAGGATGCTATGAGCTGTTGGGATACAAAGCAAAAGAACTTCAGTACAATCGCTCTCTTTATTATAATGACATAATTCTACCAGAAGATCGAGAACACGTAACGAGATCTATTGAGAATGCGGTGCATTCTCGTAAACCGGCTCTCTTAGAGTATAGGATTCGTACAGCAAATCAAAATGAAAAATGGGTTTGGGAACAGGGTATTCCGATTTACAATGATAAAGGTGAGGTGAAGGCGTTGGAGGGGCTTATCATCGACATCACCGATCGAAAGAAGTTAGAAGTAGCTCTTTCAAATGAGAAGAAGCTTTTAGAAACAACATTAATATCAGTTGGAGATGGAGTAATATCCACTGATCATATGGGCAATATCGTGTTTTTGAATAAAGTTGCTGAATTCTTAACGGGTTGGACGCAAGAAGCGGCAAGAAAAAAATCGATTGAAGAAGTCTATATTGTAAATGAGCTTACATGTAAAAAAAGCGAAAATATTATAAAAAAAGTACTTCAAAGCGGACAGACACTTAACAACCATACCTTTTTGATTTCAAAAGATGGTACCCAGCGGCCTATCGAGGATAGTGCCGCACCGATTGTGCAAGAAAACGGGGAAATTGTTGGTGTGGTATTAGTGTTTAGAGACTTTTCTGAGCAAAAGCAAAAGCAAGAAAGAATTGAGTTTTTAAGTTATCATGACCAACTTACAGGGCTATATAATCGTAGATTTTACGAAGAAGAGTTACAGAGACTTGATACAAAAAGAAACCTGCCGTTAACCCTTGTTATAGGTGATGTGAACGGATTAAAACTAATCAATGATTCCTTTGGACATGCCCTTGGTGATGAGGTTCTTAAGAAAGTAGCAGAAGTGATAATGAAGGAAATCCGAACTGACGACATTATTGCCAGACTCGGAGGAGATGAATTTGTAATTCTGCTACCTAAAACTAATGCTTTTGAAGCTGAACAAATCATTAAACGTATTACTGATCTGTCAATTAAAGAAAAAGTAAGCTCCATGGATATTTCTATTTCCTTTGGTTATGAAACTAAGAATAATATCGAAGAAGAAATTAAAGAGGTATTCAAAAAGGCTGAAGATCGTATGTATATGAAAAAACTCTTTGAAAGTCCAAGTATGAGAAGTAAGACAATTAAAGCTATAATTAATACTCTTCATGAAAAAAACAAAAGGGAAGAACAACACTCCCATAGAGTTTCAGTACTATGCAAAAGCATGGGAAAAGCCCTTGGAATGCCTGAACATGAAACAGAGGAACTTAAGTCTGTTGGATTACTACATGATATAGGGAAAATAGCTATAGACGAAAATATACTTAATAAGACAGGTAAACTTACAGATGATGAATGGAAAGAAATTAAACGCCATCCCGAAATAGGCTATAGAATTCTAAGTACGGTTAATGATATGTCTGAGATGGCTAACTACGTATTATATCACCATGAAAGATGGGATGGAAAAGGATATCCAAAAGGCTTAAAAGGGGAAGAGATACCCATTGTGTCAAGAATAATAACCATTGCGGATGCCTATGATGCAATGACGAGTGAGAGAAGTTATCGACGCGCACTGCCTAAGGAAGTAGTAATAGCGGAATTGCAAGAAAATGCCGGTATTCAATTTGATACTGAACTGTTAAGTGTATTTATTGAAAAGGTATTAGGGAAAACAGTGGATAATATATACTATTGAGCCCGAGAAATATAGCTCTTTCAACGTGACAGGGCACGTGGAGACCGTAGTAAGTATGAGAAAATGCACAGTCTGAGATGGGCTTGTAGCAAGGGATTCGGAGATCGGGATTGAATTGTGCGACAGCTTAATAGGACCAGATAGGCTCAAGGGAACATGTTTGAGCGGTTTGGGTTAGACAGTTTTGGGGTAGGGTAGGCGCACGGGATAATGAGTATGTAATTGTTTCCAATGTCTTTGGTAATTTTTTTTGTAGACATTTGCGCTCGGTAAAAGGTAACCAGGAAAGAAGTATAAGGTAATGATGAACTGCCGGATCGTTTCATATTGAACGTTCTGGCCTTTTTTTGTTTTAACTTAGATTATTTTTACTGATCTCGGGAGGGAATGAAAGCAGGGATGTAGAAAGTATTAGGATTGGAGTATTTGGGAATTTCTAGAACCCCTATCGCGCTACGGAGCTTGTGGGGTGAGCGGCATCTTGAAGTTACAAGAAAGAACAAGAAACGATGATAACATTATAAAGGCGGTTGGAAAAATGAAAGAGATGAAAAATACCGGATTGGTAATTATCGACGTCCAAGTCGCGATGTTTTCAGTTCCAGATTTACCATTGTACAATGGAGACAAATTTATATAGCTCACGGTTTTTCCAAGCTGGTTCGTGGTGTTTTCGACATAATTCGATTTAACATCATAGGTTGAGGTAACCGCTTCACGTCCGTAACCAAAGCGAATATTATCAAACTTGGCAATCCCTTTGGCTCCAGTCATGTCTAAGCGTACTTTAGCCGTTCCGTTGACGGATGATCTAAAGGGTACGACATATTTGGCCATCTTAGAGTTTTCAGAGACGACTTTAGATTTAAACGTTTCGATGAGAGTCCCTGAGTCATTGTAGATTAAGACCTGGAGCGTGGCCCCATAACCAGAAGCGGCAGTTATTTGCTCGGTAGTGAGATTTCCGCTTAAGGTGTAGTCCTTGTTTTGTTTAACCGGAATCGCGGTTTGAGATTCTAGGTAGGTGCTTCCGGTTGACGGGAGATTGATGACTCCCTCTTCCGCTAATACATCAGCATAGCCACTGGATTTTGTCCGTTTGGTGATCCCGTTGACAAAGGATGAGTTTTGCAGGAAATTATAGCCTCTGATTTGGGGGCTTTGCTCAAACTGGAGGTTGTCGAAGTAGCCGGTATACCCTTGGTAAGTGATCGCCATAATGCGAGCGTAAGCAGTATTGGCTGGAGGGTCAATGTCCATGGGAGTATAGCGTTGCGACTCTCCGTCTTTGACATTAAAATACGAGGTCGGATCTCCGATTGAGTTTTTACCAGCATCGTACCAGTAGATATTAATGACGGCACTGGAGGTTGAGCCGCTTCCTGTGGCTTTAATATCTCCGCTCAGGATAAATTTGCCGTTTACTTTGTCTGCTTTGACGAAATCAGTCCACTGATAGGTGTTATGGTTCACTCCCGAATTGAGCTTTAAGACGCGGCTTCCGCCAAAAGGGGCGGTTGAGTCTTCCTCAGTTAGGTTAATACTGCCCGCTGGCGCGTAACTTACCCATTCCAGAGGTTGATTATTACTGTCAACTTCATTAAAGCCGCTGTTATAAATCGGTTATCTGCTATCCCAAGCAGGTTTGATTCCATGATCAAGTTTCCGGCATTATATAAACTGGCTTTAGAGTTTCCAGCCTGATCTGTTTGGGTTTGATTGTCTAAACTAACCGGATCCCAAGCATTTTAAACGTAATTAGTATCGGCTTGAATCAGCTTTTTCAGACGGTTGTAATAGTATTCGTAGTCAGTTGTTCTCGCTTTGGGGTCTTTGGCCTGAGTCATGTTCCCTAAGGCATCATACGTATAGGGGTAGGTGTTATTAAGGGGAGTGGTCATTGTTCTAAGACGGTCTGATGCATCCCAGGTCATTCTGGTGGTGGAATTAAGTCCCCCTGGATCGGCAATCACGGCTGTTGGATTTCCGTAGTTGTTGTGCTGGTATTGAGTGACATCCCCTAGCGGAGATGTAATCCAACCATCACCGCCGAAGCCGATCTCTGTATGACCATGAAATTCTGCTACGGCTGCTCCTTCGACCAGTTGGGCCTCATCAAAATAAGCATCCCCGCCAAAATGAGTGTTATCATGGTCAACTTCCAAGTAGACAATCAGGTAGGCAGCATTGGACTGAGTCGTCACACTTAACGATTGTTTTGTCCAAACCTTAGTTCCAGTGAGGGCAATGGCACGAGTGTCAAGCCAAGTGGAATCCATGATTGTACCGTTAACGTCTGTTTGCACGACGTTGAGAAAGGCCCTGCCGTTTAGGTTGCTTGTCTTAAGCTTGGCACTTAAGTTGTAAGTCGTTGAAGGTTTAACAGGAATAGTTTGATTTACATAGAGAAAGCTCTGGTTGGAACCTGGGTAAACCGTTGGACTACTTTGAATATGGACACTACTTTTACCTGTTGTCGTTGTCGATGAGTCTTCGGTGATGCTTCCATAATCTGCGGTTACAGTTTCTTTCCATGAATCAAGATCACTTCCATAGCCTGCTTCAAAGCTGGGATTACCCAGCATATTGATTTCTCCGACACTGCCAATACGGTTGGAATCATCATAATTCAGATAGTAGGGTGTGCCATTTTTATCGGTCAGGGAACGTAATCGTCCCTTGTCCCATCCATACTGAATAGTGGAATCACCATAGGTTGCATCTTTGTAAGTGACTTGGGTAAGATACCCTCCCGTATAGGAATACGTTGCTTTCACCTGTCCAGTGTGGTCTTTTAGGCTCTGCACAGTACCGTTTGCAAGGGTCAATACGACCACATGATGCTCTAGAATAGAAATTGGAACGTTTATATATATATATGGATGGTTGGTTAGTGGTATCGCTGGTGTACCTCGCGACTCTGAAAAAAATGGAAAGGAGGAGGCAGGTGAGAACATTAAAGATTTATCAGGTGGATTCATTCACTGCTGAAAAATTCAAAGGCAATCCTGCTGGTGTAGTTATGAACGTAAGCGTCAAATGACCCCTTATCCCGAATTCCAGATAAGGGGTCATTTGACGCTTACATTTGGACCCACGCTGTCCAATCCAAATTGTTTCTACTGGACATTCCAAAGTAATAATTGGAATTAAAACTAGAAGGGGTCCCGCCAACATTTTAACGAAAATATACGCTAAGACATATTCTGGAAGCGAAAAGCCGGTTTTCCTTACTTTAAGGAGAACCGACTTTTCGTTACTTATATATCCCTCCACGAGAATCTATGGCCTGAATGTACACGATCTTTTCAGTGTGGCTAATTTCAAAAAGTATGCGGTATGTACCAATTCGGAGGCGATATAAGCCCTGGTATCCCTTCATTTGTTTTATGTCGCCTCTCGGGGGAATTGTTAAAAGGCCAGTTAGTCCTTTCGCAATACGTTCTTGAATAGTCACTTCTTGTTTGGCCAAGAATTTAAGCACGTCCTTATGGTAGATCAACTTGTAATCCGAATTCACGTTTGGCCTCCTCCCCCGTAACATAACCAGCATCGCTATTGAGCTGGCGAAGTTCTTCTTCGGATAAAGGTTCATCGTCCGGATCGGCTTGATCAATTTGTTCCCAACCGTCTGGTTTTTGTGTGGAACGGTTTAATAGATACTGCATGAAATCAAAAACAGTTTTTTGATCATCTTCAGGAAGGCGCTCAACTAAGTTATGAATATCTTCTTTCCGTACAACCATGAGGCTCAACCTCCTAAAATCCAATGTCCGCTAATATAGAATAGCGGTTATAACCCATGCCTAAAATAAGTCTTGATGTCCGCTAAGGTTTCGGCTAAGATAAAATTACCATGTCCGCTAAGGTAAGTCAAGAGTTAGGAGGAGCTGCTGCAATGAATGTATCCACTCAAGGAAACTGATAATTGCTAAATTTATTGATACTTTCACCATCCGAGAAGATTTAAAACCAAAGACGTTAAAAGAGTACGCAAGCGACCTAAAACAGTTAACAGGGTTGGCGTATATTTCCGGAGCACATAAAATTTCTTTTCAAGAAGATCAAGTTTATCAGGGGAAAATGTACCCGGAATTTCCCTCAACCATGCAAGATAAGTCTTGCTGCTATCAGGCATATGAGATACAATTTTATCAAGCTTTTCCATTTGCGCAGCAGTTATGCACTTAGAATCTTAAATATTTTGTCTTCGGTTCTCTTTCGAGCTTCCCAAACGGCTCTTTCAATTGTGGCCATGGCGGGAAGTATGATCCTGCGTTTACGCAGCTCATCCAAGGCTACTAATACATACGCGATTTAAAGCTTCAGGTAGATACGAGTGGAATCCATCCGAACATGTTTACGATGATGACGGCAATATAAACCGTCATTACTATGAGATGGCTGTACTAACAGAACTTCGTAACTCTATTCGCTCGGGGGATGTCTCGATTGTCGGCAGCCGTGAACATAAAGACTTTGAGGAATACCTATTTTCCAAAGAAGATTGGAGTCACATAACACAAGCTACAACAAAGTAAGGCTGTGAGTCTATCGGTAGAAGAATACCTGGAAGAACGTACTGAATCCTTGTTAAATCGTCTGAAATGGGTATCATCCAATATCGACGACTTGGAAGGGGTAAATCTTGAGAACGGGAAGCTTCATATTGAACACTTAGAAAAGGACGTTCCGGATGAAGCCCGGAATTTTAGCTTGTCTCTTTACGAGTTACTGCCACATATTAAGCTAACTGATCTACTCATGGAAGTTGCCCATTGGAATGGTTTCCATGAGCAGTTCATACATGCTTCTACTAATCGACCTCCCAGCGAGGACGAAACGATAATTCTAATGGCTACCCTGATGGCAATGGGCACAAATATTGGACTCACCAAAATGGATGAAGCTACGCCGGGTATCTCTTACCGACAGATGGCAAATACTGCCCAATGGCGGCTTTACGAGGATGCCATGAACAAGGCACAAGCTGTCTTGGTTAATTTTCACCATAAACTAGCTTTATCATCATATTGGGGAGCCGGTACCACATCCTCATCGGATGGAATGCGTGTTCAAATTGGTGTTAATGCCCTTCATGCAGATGCTAATCCTCATTATGGTACAGGAAAGGGTGCAACAATTTATCGCTTTGTCAGTGACCAATTCTCCAGTTTTTATACCAAGGTAATCAATACGAGCGCCAGAGATGCGGTACATGTCATTGATGGCCTTCTGCACCATGAAACAGATTTAGCAATAGAAGACACTACACGGATACTGCGGGTTACACGGATCAAGTTTTCGGGTTAACACATATGTTAGGCTTTCGCTTTGCTCCCCGGCTAAGGGATTTAGCTGACTCAAAACTGTATTCCATTGGAAAAGCCAGTGAATATCCTAAACTGGAAAAATTATTGCGGGGACAGATTAACACCAAGGTTATTAGAGAAAATTATGACGATGTTCTAAGGCTTGCTCACTCTGTACGGGAAGGAACAGTGTCGGCATCGATAATTATGGGCAAAATCGGTTCCTATTCCCGGCAGAATAGTATGGCCACAGCACTACGTGAAATGGGACGTATCGAAAAGACAATCTTTATTCTCGATTTAATATCTTTTGTTACGTTCTTATAAGTTATATTAAGACCAGAAATTTCCTTATTTGTGTTATTGTTTATTAATATCTCAAATCCTTTACTACTATTAAAAAAAGTGTAAACAGTAAATGAAAGTGCTACAAGGAAGACAATTGCTACTGTTATTATTACTGTTTTTTTATTTAACAATATCACCGCATTAACCCCCCTCAACTAACCTGTAAAATCTGTTATGATAGTCTTGAATAGGTAGGTGACCACCAATGGACAAGACGATCATGGTCTACTCTGGCAGAAATTTTACATCTGAAGAGATAGAGCTTATCCAATGGACGAGAAAAAAATATCCACAGCTATCAAGGACAGAATTAGCAAGAACCCTATGTGAGTTTTTAGGGTGGACTACACCCGCAGGGAAAGCAAAGAGAGCTCAATGTACTTCGTTTTTAGAAACGTTGGAAGAAGCAGGACTCATTCAGCTTCCCCCTTTAGATAGTTCTAAGCAACGAAGTACTTTGAATTCAAAAATAACCGAATTTCAGATCGATAACACTCCAATCACCTGTGAATTAAAGGCAATTGAGCCGTTACATTTAGAAATTGCGAGAGCGGGTACGGATTTAAAGCATTGGAGACACTATGTTAACGAGTATCATATGCTGGGTGACAAAAAAGTCTTTGGTTCACGCTTAGCCTACTTTATTAAATCAAGAGAGACAATCCTGGGTTGTCTTCAGTTTTCGGCATCCTCATGGGCTCTGAGTTCACGGGACGAGTGGATCGGATGGAAGGTTCAGGATCGAAAGCAACGACTCCATCTGATCGTGAATAACAGCCGATTTCTCATCCTTCCCTGGGTTAACGTTAAAAACCTAGCCAGTAAAGTGTTATCGTTGGCGATCAAACAACTTCAAGAAGACTGGCTGCGCGAATATTGTTATGCGCCCGTCCTATTAGAAACATTCGTCGACACATCTCACTTTGCAGGCACCTGCTATAAAGCCTCGAACTGGACCTATCTGGGCGAAACCCAAGGTCGGGGCAGAATGGATCGGGAAAAAGAGTATGCCCTTTCTCGTAAGGCGATCTATATGTATCCCCTCCAAAAAGATTTTAAAGACTGTCTCAAAGGAATAAAGCCCTATAAAACGGTGAACCCCGATGACTAGACCAGAAAAACGACAGGAGAAGCGGGCCCAGGAGCAAGCACTCAAAATGTTGGCGTTAGAAACCAAAGGATTCAACGTTGTAGGATCCGAAGAGTATCAAGAGAAACGTTCTATAGCCAACCGAAAGTGTGGCCACGAGACACCGGAAGACGAAAAATTGGACCGACAGCTCAGTGCCGAGACCGCGCTTAAGGTGTATCAACGAACACTGCCCATTCTCCTCAATCGATTGAGCAAAATCACTGATCCAAGACAGCCTAAGAAGATAAAACACAGTCTGACGGTCCTCATGATCTATGGAATTCTGATGTTTGTCTACCGACAGACCTCTTTAAGGAACGCGAATAAAGAAATGAGCACGGCCATCTTTTTCACGAATATGAACGCGATGTTTCCAGACTTTGAAACGATGCCGCGCCGATACCCTAAGTCGGCTATTAGAAAGAATCAAGGTGGAGGAAATCGAAGAAAGTATGCTGGAGCTTTTTGAACAACTGGTTAAGAAGAAGAAATTCAGGAATTATTTGATCAATAAGCGCTACATCATAGCCATCGATGGGACCCAGAAATTCATGAGGACCGAACAATGGACCGAAGAACCTCTGGTAAGGCATGTCGGTAAAGATAAACAAGAACAGTATTATGTTTATGTGTTGGAGGCCGTCGTCATTTTCGAGAAGGGGATCACGTTACCGCTCATGAGTGAGTTTCTAAACAACGAGGAGTATCGAGATGTTAGTACTAACAAACAAGATTGTGAACGCAAAGCTTTTTACCGTTTTGCTGAACGAATCAAGAAACGCTTTCCCAAACTCAAGATTTCCGTCACCATGGACGGACTCTAAGCCTGCGGACCGGTCATAAGAACCTGCCGTGCTAAGGGTTGGGACTATATGTTTGTCTTCAAGGAAGGATCCATGAAGGATACTTGGCGAGAAGCCATGGGGCTGATCAGGCTTACGCCTGAGAATATCATAAAGCGTCATTACGGAGGTCGAAACCAGGTTTATCGGTGGATTAACGATGTCGAGTATACCTTTGGTAATAACGGCCGATGTCAAGGCTGTTTGATGTCAAGACGATAAATTCTTCTCCACCCCAGCGGACAAATATGTCTGTTTTGCGAATGGTTTTTCTTACCAAGTCGGCAAATATAATCAACACTTGATCCCCAATATCATGTCCGAAATTGTCATTGACCTTTTTAAAATGGTCAATATCAAACATTATGATGGAAAGGGCGGTTTTTTGCCTATTCGCTCTTGCTTCTTCCAAAGGAAAGGTTTTGTATAATTTATACCGGTTATAAGCTTTCGTTAAGGGATCAGTTTCAGAGAGTACGGTTATTTCTTGTACTTTTCCTTCTAGAGTTTTAGCTAAATCAGCATAATTATTAATTAATTCTTTAAACAACTTATCTTGAAACTGATGGTCTTGTATATTTGCCATTAATTCCAAGATTTTTTTCTGTAATTCTAGTTTTGTTCCACTAATCATGTCCTATTACCATTGATAAAACCATCAATCCCAACATTAGTTATCTTTTCTATAATTTTTGTTATTTGAGGTATATATTGTTTTTCAATAATACTTCCATGTTGTGGAGCGATTCGCTCTGCTGGCAATTGTTTAATTTGTTGCAATGCATATTGTAACGCTTTGTTTGAGGGCATAATCCGTTGATGAAAGAGTATGATTCCGGATATTGGGCAATGTTCAACTGTAGATTCTTGGCAATTTACATTGCCTGTACAATTGTGACATTTCTCGGATAATGATAAAAATAAGTCCCATTGCACATCATAACCTCCAAATAAATCACTAGTAAACAAGGTTTTGCTTGCTGTATCAAAGGTAATAAAACTACCCGCAGAATGAGCATAAGGTGTTCTGAAAAACTGCAATTCTCTACCACTAGCAAATATATATTTTCTTTCTATAGTGTCAATACAAAGACGTGGCGATTTAACGCCATAATGTTTGATAAAGATATTATTTTCTGCATGGGAAATTATTTTAAGATCCCGTGTTCCAATGATCTCTTCTAGGTGTGGTATACTACCACATAAATCAGGATCATAATGTTGATAAATTAATCGTTTAATTTGAGAAGGATTGATACCTGTTTGCAGTATTTTTATCATAACCGTACTAAATTCCGGGCGACTGCCTCCATCAATTAAAACAGCCTCATCTCCTTCAATAATGAGATAGGGGTTACAATGCAAACTATTCTTATCGTCAACAAATCCAACCCAAAAAACTCCCGAAGCGACTTCTATTGGCTTGGAGTAATCCATATCTTCCTGAAACGTCATGATGTAATGATGCTCCTTCTTCCTCTGCAATATAAACACTACCAACTGTAAATTTCAAATTAAATAGCTACCCTCACTGCTTTCTTATTCCCAAAGTTAAATTATTGACTATACTTTACCATATATTAAGCACCAAAAACTATTGCTCAAGCAAATTTGATGAATTGTCAACCAACGCCCTGATATACACGCACTTGACGCCAAAAAGTCTATCGACAAAAAGATGATCAATGGCGTATGATAACTTCGAATGATTCTATGCGAAAGGACGGGTATCATGGCACGCATCCTAATTGTAGATGACAATCTCTATTTTGCTCGCTTAGTGGCAAGTCAACTTACTCGCCTTGGCTATGCAGTTCGGGTCATGGCGGACGATGAAGAATTACTAGACCTATTGCACGCCGAGCACTATGATCTACTCATTATGGAACTTCTTTTACAAGGGCAAGATGGACTAAGCCTCTTGCGGTCGATTCGCTGTTCACCTCATTCTTTCTTGCGAGTAATAATCGTGACCCACCGAACCGGGTATGTTGAACAGCTTCGAGTAGCCGAATACGATGCCGATTTCCTCAGTAAACCCGTTGATTTACACCAGCTTTTAGAGACAGTCCCCCTGAAACTGAAAAGGGATTTAAGTGAAGGTAAAAGCTTATGACGATTAACGCTTTAAAGTTTATCGTATTCGGAGTTTTGATCTCAACTGGCTTGATCTTTCTCTCAATTCTCAGGTTGCGATATATTTCTAAAAATGATAAACGACGACGTAGCCAAGCTTATGCCAAAATGGAATCCTTCCTTTTGTCACTTTTCGCCGAGGAGATTATCCCCCATCAATGGGCAGTGCGCATTCCCTCTCATGAACTTGGTCATCTGCAGGAGTTTTTGCTCCCCTATTTGGAGTCCTTGAAGGGGGAATCGTTTGAGAAGCTTGTTGCTGTTGCTCACTACTCTGGCCTAGTAAAGCGCCTTTTACAGGAGGGGCGTTCCGCCGAGGCTTGGAAACAAGCCCAAGCCGTCTACTTTCTAGGGTTGATTCGTGTACCACAAGTCCTTCCTTTGCTCGAGCGTGGACTCGCTTCGGGCAATATGTTTTGGTTTTATCCCTCAGTTATTGCTTTAGCGCGTAATGATCTAAAGAACCTACCTCGAGTTTTAGAAACACTGAAAAACCGCTCAGACTGGACTGAACATTTAGGTGTTAGTATTTTCGCAGAAATGGGTGAGGAAGTCTGTCCAGCGCTCCTAGCCACTTTAGCCCAAGGAGAGACCTCACCGAAGATCGAACGCTTGGCCTTAGCTGTTCTGGCACACTTTGGGTACCAAGAAGCAGAATCCACCTTAAAAGAATACAGTCATCCTTCGAAGAAACGTGAACTTCGGATTCAAGCACTTAGGGCTTGGAGTCAATTGCAGCTAGGTTTTTTTGAAGGAATCGCCCTAGCAATGAAGGATCCGGACTGGGAGATTCGGGTAGCCGCCGTAAGTGCGTTGGGTTCGAGCGGGGCAGTAGACCATGCAGTTCTAGCACAGAATTTACTTAGGGACAGCAATTGGTGGGTGCGCATGCGAGCAGCTCAGACCATGCTGAAACTTTGTGCGCGTGAAGATCTACATACCATTCTCGACAATCCTCTTGAAGACCGCTATGCTCAAGATATGTTGCGCTACGTTCTTACAAGCGAAGGGGGGGCAACTTGTGTTATTCCAAATTTTCGCATTCTATAATTGGGGCGTCTTGATCTATTTTTTTATATTAAATGGTATCTATTTATTCTTGACCTTTCGGGCCTTCAAGGGAATTCGTGAATATACCCATCATCTTCGAAGTGTCAATCTAAAGCGGATCTTTGAACTAGGCTTTTATAAACCTTTAACTGTGATCGCTCCCGCCTATAACGAATCTGCCACAATTGTCTCTAGTGTAAAATCTTTACTTAATTTACAGTATCCTGAATTCGAAGTCCTTGTAATCAACGATGGCTCAACTGATCAAACATTAGAGATCCTTAAACAAGAATTTCGTCTAGTACCTTCCAATCGTGTTTATCAAGAAAAACTTAAAACCCAACCAGTTCAAGCCGTGTACGGATCCCTGTTATATCCGCAACTCCATGTTCTCGATAAGCAAAACGGCGGGAAGGCTGATGCCTTAAATACAGGGGTGAACTTTTCCCAATATCCTCTGCTTTGTTCCATTGATGCCGACTCATTGATTGAACCAGAGGGGCTATTAAGGGTGACCCGCCCTTTCTTGGAAGATAAAGCAGTGGTCGCCACAGGCGGGACCGTCCGCATAGCCAATGGGTGCAAGGTGACAAATGGACGCATCACAGATGTTGCTCTATCTACAAACTCTTGGGTACGCTTTCAAGTGGTTGAGTATTTACGCGCTTTTATATTTGGGCGGATGGGCTGGAACTCGATCAATGCCATTTTAGTGATCAGTGGAGCCTTTGGAGTTTTTCTCAAATCGGCCGTCTTGACAGTCGGAGGATATCGCAAGGACTGCATCGGGGAAGACATGGAATTAGTGGTTCGCATGCACCGTCATTATCGATTAAACAAGATTCCCTACCGAGTGGTCTTCGTTCCCGATCCGGTTTGCTGGACCGAGGCACCCGAAGAACGTCAAGTGTTATGCAAACAGCGCAAACGTTGGCAAAAGGGGCTTTATGACAGTCTTAAAGCCAATAAACCATTGTTTTTCAATCCTCGCGCCGGGATAGTGGGTCTGCTGGCTTATCCATTCTTTTTCTTCTTTGAATTATTAGGCCCCGTCATTGAAACATTGGGTTATTTTGTTTTCGCCTTTAGTTTGTTTATGGGCTGGGTTAACTGGCCTTTTGCTCTCTTGTTTTTAAGCATGGCCGTACTCCTCGGAGTGTTACTATCCGCCTCTTCCCTGTTACTTGAAGAGCTATCCTTTCGACGCTACCCAAAAACAGGGGATATATTAATACTATTTTCCTATGGAATACTGGAGAATTTCGGATACCGCCAATTAATTGCCTGGTGGCGTTTAATCGCCTTACTGGAATACATTCGAGGAAAAAGATCTTGGGGAACTATGAACCGCAAGGGATTCTCGGCCAACAGCTAACTGAGTTAGCGCATTTTTAAGATAACTGCTCTAATGAAAACCCTGCAGCTTTTTCGTGATTCTTATAATTTTAGAAGAAAGTTCCCCATTAATGAAGGAGAGTGGAACGTGAAAAAATATATATGGATAGAAGAATTAAGAAAAGAGGAATTAGAAATCGTCTCAGAAAGATTTCTAAGAAACTAAAACTTTATTTGGTTTAGGGGGTGCGAATTTGCGATTCCCGTGGTTATATAGAGAGGCACTTTTTAAAGTCTTAAAAACGAAGGAGGTGAAAGAAAGGGAATGTAAACCATCCAATTACCATTACCACTTCTACTCCCACAAACATTTTAGTTGCAATAAAGCCAGTGTCCTTGAATAATAAATCTCTTACTTAAACTTTATTAATGCAGCTGACCGTTTAAGCTGTTCATCTAGAACCTTAGCATAAATCCTCGTGGTTCTTGGGTCGGCATGTCCTAAAGCGTCTTGTACAATTGCAAGATTATCCGTTTCGCGAAGTAGTAATGTAGCAAACGTTGAACGCATTTTGTGAGCGCTATAACCGTCCGTATTATGGCCCAATGTTTTAAGAATCGCCATATATTTTGCTATTAGATTTTGTACTGCTCTAGTACTAATACGTTTTCCTTGCATAGAGAGAAACAACGCTTCTGATTTACCCTGAGCATAACGTGGTCGTTCATTTTGAAGATAATCATTCAATGCCTCAGAAATTTCAGCATTAAAGTATACGACGGTTTCTTTACTTCCTTTGCGAATAAGTTCAAAGTAGCCTTTATTGAGATAAGTTGTTCTGAGATTGAGACTGCATAGTTCAGATAAGCGTAATCCAGTACCGATAAAAGTAAGAAATATAGCGTAATTCCGTTTTTCTGTATAAGCATGATATTTGAGCTGTTCCTTAGACAAACCAATACCATTCTGCAAAACGTCAGTAAGATCAGCAATTTGATTAGGCTCAAGAGCTTTAGGAAGCTTTTGGTTGACATTAATAGGGTCTAACTTGATGGTAACATCTTTAGAAATCATATCCTCACGTAGTAAATATCGATAAAGAGATTTTATTACTGCTTGTTTGCGAGCAAGTGCACGTACCCCGTTATTACGTTCAATGCTAGCCCAGCTCAAATAGGCTTCTATGTCACGATGTCCCATTTTATCCATAAGTAATAAATCTATGTCTACAGGTAAAGAGGGGAAGGTAGGCATGGAATCACAAAGAAATTGAAAGAATACACGCAGTTCATTGGTATAGGCATATTGAGTATTTCTAGATTTATTGATGACAGCAAGGTGATTTATGAATTCTTGTGCAAAATGGGGAAGGGTAGAAGAAGTAAATCCATTATTATCTTTCATTAAACCTAACCTCCCTTGAATTAAATAGAATGAATATAGCAAAGAGCAACTAGGAGCAAGAAGTAAAGTAAAAGATGATATCGCTATTATATATAGTAATATAACAAATGACAACTATGCACTAAAGAGTGTTTTAGCGCATAGTTGAAAACACAGCAAATGTGGCTCTTTGTATAAGATTAACTCTTCGTTTCAACAAGTCGAATCTTCATCGTCTAATCTGTCAAAATTGCTAATAAAATGTCAGGGGAATTTTCTGATGCATGAAATTTGGCCTTAGTGAGTTGTTTAAGCCCTATGGTCATGGTTCTGTTAGTTTAGATGGAATCATACTAGGCTCATATCGTTTAAGCCTTACAGAGGCTCCTAGGGGGTGGCTGTTCGAGTGAATAAATCTATACGATACAACTTAAGAATTTTTGTAGAATTAATCTATCTACATTAATAACCATACCTGATATTACAGAGTAAAAGTAAAATCAAGGTTATTGGTCAATATTCCCCCATGTAATAAAATACTCTACTTTACATAATATCTATTATCGGACCCAAATTGAATTACTAACATCTTAGGTCCCTGGTCCACTTTCTTTCTCTTTTATAAAATAAACCACAGTAAAAGAATCACTTTGGCCAACCAATGTTACGCGATATTTTTTCTAGCCTCGCAAGAATTTGCATTGCCGTGTTTCCGATATTGAGAATAGGATCCTACGAAACGGACTTGAAACTGGCCGACATCCGAGCACATAAGTAACAATCATCAGATTCTCGCCTGTATCGCAAAAGGTCAGTTCAGTGGGTAGTCAATCGATAGCTCATTTAGTCATCTGCTTTAGAGCGAATCCAACTCGAATTTCAAAATTTCCGTAAGACTTGCTTAATGTTCATCGTAAGCCAAAGCCCTCACTCACGACTCTTCTACCATATTAACAGCATCACTTTTGAGAACAAGATAAAATGTGAAAAAAAACACCACTTCTTCTAATCGAAAAGCAGTGTTCTGTCTTTAGTTAAGCAATGGACATTTTTCATCTATCAATTATACTTGAATAGATTTGTTCAAAGGTCCTCGTTTTTTTTCGGAGATTGTGTGGAATTTCTTATAAACTTGATAACATGAACTAATTATGAATTTAACACTTGCAATTGCTAATAGGACCATTAGTACTATTAAAAACCAAGTAAATATTGTTACAGCCATCGTTTTTCCCCCTTCACAATCTAATTTATTTATGTGATTTACTTGCTTTTATTATAACAGACTGAAATTTAAAAAGATAGTGATAGTTCTCACTTTCTCAAAGCCTAATTCTTCAGACTAGTTTTAATTTTTTAATAATTATGTCAATAGAGTGTCTGGCAGATCCACTTAGTCTAAATTATTTTCTGCAATAATGTTAAGATTTCTGCCAGAACCACATGATGTACCGCAGTTGTCACAAATGTAATTATCAGCCTCACTGTTAGCCCAATCAAAACCCAAGAATGAAGCTCCACGGGTGTTCATCAAAGTAGTTTTCGTCCAAAAATATGTTTTTCCTCAGATTGGACATATCAGCTCCTCACCCCAGAGTATCGCCCTTGTCTCTATCTCCCTAAATGATTCAATCCTACTCTAATGTATGTTGTATTCGGGCCCGGATTCCACCGGTAAAGTTTAAACAGCCGATTACCTTATCCCCAACTAAGGCGAGCAGCATAATTCTGTTTTTGGCGATGCGACTTTCTTCGAGGATAACTTCCTCTTCACTTACTGATACCGCAAGCTCTCCAGGTCCAAAGGTTAGAAAATCCGATTGCGCACCGATCTTATGTAAGTAGATAACGAGCTCGGGAGCGTCTCCTTTGCCGGCCTCTTTTATTAGCACCGTTTGTCCGTTTTTCAAATGAATTGTTTTCATATGTTCCTTCCTTGTATAACTGCTTCATCAATTTCCAAATAAACCATCCTTCAAATAATGACATGTCATCTAACGTTATTGGATTGTAATGAACCTAAAATTGAAAGATTAGGGGAAAATAATAAGGAACAAAAACAACGGACCTAAGATTAGTTCAAATCAAACAGGGGGAATTAGGGTATATAGGTTCCCCCTTCTTACTTAACAAGGCTCTCAAAATTTCAATATTTTATACGTTAAATTTACTCAACAGCAACGATCCCTTGCGTTTAAACCACAACTCAACTCGACTGGTTCCCATTATTTTTGCATGTTTTGTTTAAATACAATACTCAATAATATTCCTGATACAATAAGAACAATCCAGTCAATCTAGCAATTCAAATCAATACTCTCGATTAATTCCATATTTGCTAGTGATCGTTATTAAAGAAACTAATATGTGATTTAAGTGTTTTAACCAAAAAAATCATCTGCTGTTTTTATCTTGATTTAGCCAAATAGCTATTATATGCCGCAAGCAAGGCTATCTTGTAGTCTCTTTCAGTGCCATTTGCGATATAATTTCTTTGCGCAACTATTTGGAGAAGTTTTTCAGCAACTTCTCCATCCTCTAATTCGAGACTGCTTACATCCAGAAAAGCCTGTTCAACTCCGATCAACCCCACGAGTGAGCCACCAACGATTAGCGTTACTAGTTTGGGTGCCTTAGGATCACAACAATTGCCCATATATTCATCCTCCCTCCTCGTTTTGAAATAATTATTAAAACAGTTTAGGGAATATACCCGGCCAAATAGTCACGGCTAGAATCGTGGTACATCAATGGCGGAGCGACCAGTATGGGCCGATGGTGACTTATATTAAGCATTTAACTAACCATTTAGTTAGAAAATACTCCTCTTATCTTTTATTGTCAAGATCATTTATATTGTGCACATCACAGCATTATTTCGCTGTCAACAACCCAAACCATACTTTGTTACATAACATAAAAAATAAAGTCATTGGGGGAATTAGTATGACTTATATTGTTCAAACTGGTGACACCCTTTATAAAATTGCTCAGAAGTTTAATACTCCCGTAAGTGCCATTATTTCTGCAAATCCCCAAATCTCTGATCCAAATATGATTTTTCCAGGACAGACAATAATTGTCCCAACTTGGAATGAAAAATGCCCTCTTTTACGCCAGGGAGACCGTGGTCCAGCAGTAAGGCGGTTCCAAACACTTCTACAGATTGCGCGCTTTGGCCCAGGTCCTATAGATGGTATATTTGGACCTAGAACCCAAGCTGCCCTGTTGTGGGCGCTCACTTTAATTGACATTAAAGTGAGCGTTTTTTCTTGCCTTCTTTGTCGTTTCTAGGAGATAATGATTGTCATGTGGCTAAATAGGCCACATGACAATCATTAAAAAAGGATAAAAGAAAGAGGAAACATCATCGGCCCGCCAGCCTCGTTTCCTCTTTCCCATTGGTTACTACCAATATGAGTTTACCTGAAGAAATCTGGACTGTCCAGTCTTATATTGAAGGCTTTATTGATGGTTGCCCAAATCACTTGCGTCCAAGGGTGTGTCCCCACTGCTTTGAGAAAGCGATGCTACATAAACATGGAAGTTTTAAACGAACAGTGTATACGTTATTAGAAGCGTTCATTATATCCATCTACCGGTTTAAATGTATCAAGTGTGGGAGAGCCACATCATTTCTTCCTAACTTTGTGATGGAACACCATCAGGTGGCATGGGAAGTTAAAGAAGAAGTGATCCGCCAACAGTTATCTGGGGTAGCTTTGGTAAAAATTGCGGAAGATCTAGTCACTTCGGCGGGGAGGTTTAGTGAGAAGACTCTTTGGCGCTGGAGCAAAGCGATCCATGATGAACTGAAAGACTCATCCTCCGAACAATGGCGGATTATCATAGAGAAGTTGCCCCATGTGGAAATCCCTGTTGGCCCGTCGAAACCAGCCCGAGAATGGTCCTGGTTGTTTAGGGCTTGGGAGCAAGTAAGATCGACAATACCAGGATTTATGACTATCGGACTTCTTACTTGGCTCTACCAGATTAAACGCTCAAGGGCGGTGACGGTTGGTTAGCTTGATCCCACAAAAGCTGTCCATAGAATGGCGAAACTTTTTCAGTCAGAATAGCGGTAGGGGCAACCCTAGCCTAACTTTATGTTTGAAGGAGTGAGAAACCATGGATTTTGCTACAGATGAACAGATGGCAGCGTTTCGTTACGGATTAATAGCACCGATTGTATCTCGTCAGACTCCGATGATTCCTGGAGGGCTGAAGCGTCAGCTTGCTCAAATTGCCGCGCTCAATTACACCATTCCAGGCAGCCACAAGACTCAGGTTAGTGTACGCACGCTTGAGCGCTTTATGGCAAACTACCGAAAAGAGGGGTGGGATGGGCTTAAACCTAAAAAACGTCCTCAGAAAAACGCCATAGCTTTACCGGCCCCCATCTTACAAAAGGCCATTGAGCTACGCCGTGAACGACCCGAGCGAAGTGTGGAGCAGATTATATACCTATTAGAACATAGCGGTTTAGCCTCGGAGGGAGTGCTTGCCCCAAGTACCTTATCCCGGCACTTGCGCAAGGCAGGTGTCAGCCGCCAGGAACTCTTGCAGGCTGTGGAATCATCGAGAGGGCATCGACGTTTCGAAGTGGAAGATGTTCATCTCATGTGGCAGGCGGATTTTCAACATACCCTTTATTTGCCGGACCCACAGAATCCTAAGAAACGTAAAAAAGCAATGTTATTCGCCATCATTGATGATTTTTCCAGGGCGATTGTCCACGGAGAATTCTACTGGGATGAGAAATTGCCTCGTTTAGAAGATGCCCTCAAAAAAGCGATCTTGCGCCACGGAGTGCCCTCTCAGTTCTACTGCGATAATGGGAGCGTTTTCTCTTCCCACCATTTGGTCCGGATCTGTGCCAAGTTAAACATTAAGCTTTCTCACTCGCGTCCGTACAAACCAATGGGCCGAGGAAAAATTGAGAGGTTCTTCAGATTTATTGATACAAGCTTCAGACCAGAGGCCCATGTACAGATTGGAAACGGTAGTCTTTCGACGTTGAAGCACTTAAATGAGGCCTTTACATCCTGGTTAGAAGGGTACTACCACTTACGTAAGCACGGTAGTACCGGTCAGTCTCCTATGGATAGGGCTGCAGGTATTAAACGGACTATGCGCCGGGTATCGATGATGGAACTGACCGAGATCTTCCTTTGGGAAGAAGCGCGAAAGGTGGATAAGGCCGGTTGTGTCAGCGTCTTTGGTAATCTCTTCGAGGTTCCGTCTCACCTTTCTAGTCAAACCGTCACGCTTCGCTTTGACCCCTACGAGCTAAGCGTAATGCAAGTATGGCATGAAGGAAACCGGCTACCCGATGCCCGACTTCTCGATTTAAATCGCAGTATCCATGAACGGGTCAAATCGAGATCCAAGGTCGAAAAACAGGAGGAAGCTCCAGCGACTGGGTTGAATTTTTTCAAAATGGCGGAGGAAAAACGCCGTAAGACATGGGCCCAAGAAGCCTTAAATTTCGGGCCAAAGCAGGAGGCTACCCATGACTGATCTGCCAAATGCCACCCATCTAATTCCGTTTTCTCGTTCTCCAATGAACGATATGTTCTTTGAGGTCGGTGCCTATGCTGAAGCTTTAGCTCGCTTACAGTTGATGGTTTCCAATTCTGGTTTAGGAGTGCTTACAGGAGAGGTTGGCAGTGGCAAATCGACCCTTGTCCGCCGTCTGGGTCTGACCTTAGACCCTGTTCGTTACCAAGTGATCTATCTCAGCCGTGCGGGGATGAAACCTCGGGATTTTTACTCGGAATTATTACGTGAGCTTGGGGAGGAGCCACTATTCTCTCTATTTAGGGCCAAACGTTTACTTGAACATGTTTTAACCGATCGGTTGATTCAAGGAAAGAAATTCTTAGTCTTGGTGATCGATGAAGCTCAGGATATTAGCCCGTCCATGCTCCTAGAGCTCCGGTTTGCTTTAAATCACCAGATGGATTCTGCGTCCTTGTTTTCCATCATCCTGGTAGGTCAGCCCGAGTTGAGACGAACCTTACGAATGAATAAGTATGAGGCCATTGCCCAGCGCATTCACCTTCAGTACCACCTGAATGGCCTTAACGCCCAAGAAACTGCAGCCTATATTCGACATCAAATGAAACATGCCAATCGTTCCACCCCTGTCTTTTCCGATAGTGCTTTAGCTCTAATCCACTCCGAGACGAAGGGCATACCTCGGCTAATTAACACTCTTTGTACTCATGCCCTCTATGAGGCAGATCGAAACGGGAGCGAGGTTGTGGAGGATGCTCAAATTGGGCGAATTTTAGCGGATGCTGAACGGCAACGTGGTAGTGCTATTTAGATAGTATCCACATTATCCCCAATATACACATGGATTGGCATGTGTATATTGGGGATTTTTCTTATCCACATTGACTGTCATTGCAGAGGAAAGTATTGGCGGTAGAATTCTACTGGTATTGGCGTATTGTCGGCACATTTCTTCTGCCATTGGCAGTGAGATGTACGCCGTCATGTGAGCTGAGAAGCGACACCCTGTTGGCCTTTCAACGAAGTCAAAAAGAGCTTGAAATTACAGGTGTAGCAGATGAAGAGACTTGGGTTGGTTTAGCTGCTGAATGCGGACCAAGACCTGAAGTTACTAGCTATATTGTAAGACCGGGGGATACATTGTTTATCATTTCTACCCGTTTTAACGTATCGATTCAAAGCATCTTGGAGATCAGTCCAGAGATAACAAATCCTAATGCAATCATTGCTGGTCAGGTTATCAGAATCCCAGCAAATTAACAAATTCATATAACAACCAACAGTTGATGTCCATATAGAATCCGAGGGCAACTTAAGAAAACTTAAGTTGCCCTGCCTGGACACACTGGGCGTATGTCGTGCCAGATTAGCATTGTTACTTCGTTTGTAAGACCCTTTCTGCAAATTGACTCGTTAGACTCAGTATTTTTTCATAGTCTAATAGTTTCCTCAGCCAATGATCGGGAATGTTCGAAAACCCATAATACACACCAGCCATACTACCTGTTATTGCGCCAACTGTATCGGTATCCCAACCTAAGTTTACTGCTGTGAGCACTGCATTTTCAAACGATGAAGTGTTGAGAAAACTCCAGAGTGCAGCTTCCAAAGATTCAACCACATAGCCCCCAGATTTTATCTCACTCTCTGCAAGTGTGGGAAGTTCGCCGCTAATAATGCGCTTAAAATGACTTAACTGCTTACCTATTTTGCGGTCGATGAAAAACACGGTTTGAGATTTGAGTCTCATAGCGTCATAGGCTTTTTGGGGACTACTCCCTTTTAGCAATTCTTTCACGAACAGAGAATACAAACTACACGCCAATTGACTGCGCGGATGTCCGTGCGTTATCTTAGAAACTTCACAAATCCTTTGGATCATCGTGTAATCGGATTCATTCGCGAAATATAGGGTTGCTGGAAGAATTCGCATCAGGCTTCCATTTCCATTATTATTAGCATCATCGGGTCCCGCTTTAAAGGGAGCAACCCCATGAATTAATCTCTTCATGGCTATTTCTGTAGTACCACCTATATCAAAGGCTTCCCCCAACGGAGTCATATAGCCATCACGATACCACTTCACAAATCGCCGCGCAATATCTGCGGGATTGTAACCTACCTCAGACAGACTTTCAGCTAGACAGAGTGTAAGCGAACTATCGTCCGACCACGCACCCGGTTCTAGTCCGAAGGCACCTCCTCCCGTCATATCCGTGATTGGGTTTTTTCTTATTTCTGTTTTCGTCATGAACTGGACAGGTAATCCTAAAGCGTCTCCGATAATTACCCCCATGACTCCACCCATTATTGCATCTCGTTTCAAATGAACCACTCCTATTTATGTATATTATTAACTACTCGAAAGTTTATACTTATCCTTTAACTCATTAACTATTACATATAATTTATCCTTATAATCTTTGCCGGCTCCACCTGTTTTGTAGAGATCTTGTAATGGTTTATATAAATGCGGAAATTCCTGCTTTATAAAGTCTAAGAACACACCCCTTGTCTTTCCTCTTAAATAAAGCACGCCCGGCAGGACATAATCAACATGGCAATCAGAAGCATGGGAGTATAAGGAGTTAATAGTTTCAAATCCATCTGTAAGATTTAATGCTTCTAAGGACATCGTAAAGATCTCTTGGACTTTCTCAAACATATTCATAAGATCACTATTGGCTTGTTCTGAGAAGTTAACTTTTGATTCGATAGCATAATCAGTAAGTTCCATGAGATTAGTGGCGTGGTCTCCTACTCGTTCTATGTCACCAATCACTTGAAGAATCCGATAACTCAGGTTCGATTGCTCAGATGTGAGCATTTTACCGGATGTAATTTTTAAGACATAGTCTGTGATCTCGTTTTCAAGATTATCGATCGCAGCTTCAAATTGAACTGTTAAGTGTTTATTATGTGGGTTATGATCAAAAAAGTAGTCTTTTGAATTTTCATATGCTTCACCCGCCATCCTACCCATCCGCAAGGTCTCGCGGCTAGCATTGGCTAGAGCCATAGAAGGATTACCAAATAAACGAGGTTCTAAATATTTAGGCTTTGCATTGATACTTTTCTACTAGGACAATTTTCCCGGGGACACAATTGACAGCTTTCGAATGTGCTTTCTTTTGGAAAACGAATACCTGAAACAGTCTTAATCGGTAGCAATAGATAACTATTTGTAAGTTGAACTCCGATTAACTCTTCTACATTGTCCAAAAGATCAAAAAGTGGTTTTTGTTCCGTGATTGGCCAGTCTTGTAGTGAACCAGGATACATATTGGAGGCATGCCCTAAGCTAAATTCTCGATCCAGAAACGCCTCAAACTCCTGGCGCGCATTCTTTAAGACCATTTCCTTAATCGTATCCACACAATAGCTTTGAAAATAATCGTCCTTAAACCGTTTAGACCATACTTCTAACTCCGTTCCGCAGGTAACTATATATGGAAAGACCATCGAACTATCGTCTAGATTTACCCGCAAGATACGACTGGTAAATTTGATTCCATCGATGACAACAAAATTGTCGCCCTTCGCTTCAACGAATGAACGTTTAAATATTACTTTAGGTTTTGCAATTAACTGAGCTTCAGCTGCCATTTCTAGTAATTCAGAGAGAAAAGAACTATTTTCCTTAATGTGTAATTTTTCCTGAAGTTTTACCAGATCGATTTTACACTGAATATTGTTCAAAACAACAGTATCCATTACGCTTCCCCTTCCCCTTCTTCCACTCCCATTATAACAAGTTCTTGGGCATTGGACACACAGGATTTCCTTAAAACGTACGTTTGTAACTGCATCACTATGATTTATTGGTATTCTCATTTCTTGTCCGCTATAGTTAGATAATCGGCCATACCGAACAAGGCGGTGCATCGTTGTCTTTTTTCTTTTTGGTTATTTGTGTCAAGGTTTTAGCCAAGCGCTTTACGCCTTCAAGCAAAACGGCTTCATTGTGAGTCGTAAAACAGAGGCGAAACTCTTTATCAAGGGTGGGAACCGTATGGAAAGCTTCGCTAGGCACAAAGGAAATTCGGTTTTTTGCAGCTTCTTGTAGGAGTCGCTGGGAAGTGCCCGCTTGTTTTAACTTACACCAAAAGTAAAATCCTCCCTCGGGTACGGTAAATTCAATATCGTTCGCACACAAACGCTGGAGAGCTTTAGCCATCGTGTCCCGGCGTTTTTTATATTCCCTCCGCACCGTGGTCAGATGCCCTGCAAGCATCCCTTCATTTAAGAACATCGTCACGAGCCATTGGGCTATGTTGTTTGAATGCAGATCAATAAACTGTTTTTCCAGGGCAAGCCGGTTGATTAAAACTGTCGGACCTACAAGATAGCCTGTACGTAAACCTGGGAATAGAATTTTCGAGAAAGTCCCCAGATAAACAACTCCTCCGTATGAATCTAAAGCTTTAAGAGCCTGAGGCGGCGTTTCGCCATAACACAAATCGCTATAGGGATCGTCTTCCACTATCACAAGCCGATGACGTTTGGCAAGTTTAATCAAATCTTGGCGCTCTTGTTCTGGTAAAACTTTGCCAGTCGGATTTTGATAAGTAGGCATCATATATAACAATTTTGGCCGGTAGCGAATTATAAAGTCCTCCAACAGCTCTAATGATAATTTTTCTGAGCAAGGAAGGCTTAAAATTTTTGCCCTTGCAGCCTGAAAAACCTGAATAGCACCAATAAACGTTGGTGCTTCCATCACAACATAGTCGCCTGGCTCTAATAACACTTTGCTAAGTAAATATAAGCCTTGTTGGGACCCTGAGAGAGTCAGTATGTTCTCTGTCGAAGCCGGTATGCCCTTCTCGCTCAACATTGTGGCGATTGCCCTTCTCAATGGGTTATAACCTTCTATAGCAATATGTCCAAAATCACCCGGGGCGGCCCTTCCAATATTGCGTTTAAACAACTCGGTAAAGGTCTCCATAGGATAAAGGGCCGGATCAGGCATGCCAGCGGCCAGAGATATAGTACCTTGCGCAGGAGCAGAAAGCATATCCCTTAAGATTGACGCTGACGGACTTTGAGGATAGGCGGTAAAGAGTTGGGGCCAGGGAACTTCGTTTAGGGACTCAACATCTCGTGTTTGGGCTACATAAGTCCCGCTACCCACTTTTGTCCATACCAAACCCTGTTGTTCTAACTTGCGATAGGCATTGATAGCAGTTGTGCGGCTAACAGCAAAAAGGTCAGCTAATTCCCGCTCAGGCGGTAGCTTCGTACCTGAAGGCAGGATTTGCTTTTGGATTTTGTCAGTAATGAGTAAGGCAATTTGTAGATAGAGCGGTTGCTTATCTGAGGTATTCAGCTCTGCGCTATTCAGAAATTTGGATATGTCCATTTAGCATTTCCCCTTATTTTGTATCCAATTTCTATTATATCTGTGAAATTGGATATTTACAATGTTTTCCTAACTCGTTAATATTTAAAGAAAACTTGCTAACGCCGAGCGCTGGCCATGACTTGAACAGGACGTTCGAGATTAGAACACCGCCATGGATGGCAAGGTGTCGTGATGGCTAGATGCCGTGATGGCGAGAAGGGACCTTCAGAAAGTATACAGCGTAAGTTATACATTTCTGATAAGTATTAGAAAAATTAAAAGTAGGTGGAATGATTATGCGATTATCAAATCTCCTCTCAGGTCAGAACGTACTAGCGGAAGAAGCATGGGTGGCACTCCGCGAGTGCACTCCCGTGGTGCTCGGGGTAGTGCCCTTTGGTATCACCTGCGGGATAATGGGGCTTACAGCAAAAATGTCCGGCGTAGAAACTATTTTAATGTCTGTCTTTGTTTTTGCTGGTGCGTCACAGTTCATTGGCATTACCATGCTGGGTGCAGGCATAACGGGCTGGGGAATTGTTATACTTACTACCTTGCTGGTAAACTTGCGCCACTTGATTATGGGATCATCCTTGGCGCCCTATATGATTAGGCTGCCATTTCCCCTCCAAGCACTCCTGGCATTCTTTTTGACCGATGAAGCCTATGCCCTGACCATTAGCCGAATTCACAAGGCCAAATATAGTGTGCTTTATCAATTGACCGTGAGTACTGTGCTTTATCTAGTTTGGGTTTTGGCTACTGTAGCCGGGGTAGTTTTAGGTAGCTACATTTCCGACCCCTTAACTTGGGGGCTTGATTTTGCCATGCCGGCAACGTTTCTGGTATTGCTGATACCGCTGTTGGCAGACCGCGTCAGTCTAATTGTATTCGGTGTAGCTGCATTGGTTTCAGTATTTGCTGCCCTGTATTTACCCGGTAAGTGGTATATTATTATCGCCTGCCTTACAGCCAGCTTAATAGGGGGCTTATTAGAGGGGGATAGCAAACATGCGTGACGAAATTTTTTACATCATTATAGGGATGGCCTTAGTTACTTATTTTACCAGAATCGGAGCTCTAGCCTTGTTCCGGTTTACAGGGGTACCAACTTGGTTAAACAGATGGTTAAAATATGTCCCAGTTGCCATATTGACAGCCTTAATCGTACCATCATTACTTTTACCCAAGGGATATTTGGATATTAGTTTAAACAATCACTACCTGATTGCGGGCATCGTTGCAGCTTTTGTGGCTTATAAGAGCCGTAATATTATTGCCACCTTGGGTATAGGAATGTCGATTATGTTTGTCCTGAAGTTATTTTAGATAACCACTTTTTTCAAATGCCCTACAATTACGAAAGCGACCTTACTGGTCGCTTTTACGGTCTATTAACCTTAATTCTATTTTGCGAATTGAAACGATATTGTCGTATAAAAAGCTTACGGTTTTATCGTCACTCTTCTTTACTGCATTGGTAGTGGTAATTGCCGTGATCATTATCACCAATGCGACTGTTTAGGAGGTTCTGTATTAAAAAGAGTATTTTTTGTAATCCTAGTTGTTGAATTGTTACTGGCAGGATGTGTAAAGCTGGAAAGTAACAACATGATAAAGGCCGACAATATACGGAAGGATTATGATGGATAAAGTACATATTGGCAGGGTAGTTCCACAAAGCTACTAGAAACTATTACCTAAAGACCGATGAGAAAAGCATCCTTGGGTAGCCACTTTGGCATACCAAGGATGCTTCTTTATGTAACAAATACCGAAATCAATTTGTTCATGTCCCAATTCTATGGATAATGTGAATTGGATTGCGAATGTATTCTAATAACACCGGGCATACAGTAGGCATTCTCCCAAATATTTTTCATACTATATTATTGCACAATATTCCATGAAAGCTCAGCACATATGAATATGGTTATAGCGTTGACTTCCCGTACTCCTCTGCTTTCATAAGTGCGTCTGTTGCCTTAATATCGCCTTTTTCATTAACCTTAGGGACTGCCAGAACTCCTTTGTCTTCCCATTTCATATAGTGGGCAATTTCTCTATAGGTTGCTATTATTCCGTCAAATATTTTCATACCTTCATCTGCCCCACATACCATCAAAAAGCTTTCTTTGATCTTCAAAGGGCGTTTACAACTTTTCCCTACATAAGCATACATTTTATCGATGGCTGCTTTGATTTGTGCAGGAAAGCTAAACCAATATAAAGGTGTGGAGAAAACGATGATATCCGCCGCTTCTAATAAAGGTGCAAGTTCATCAAAGTCATCTTGAAAAGAGCATGGTTTTCCTTTGCTCCAGCATGTTTTACAAGCTTTACAGCCGCTAATCTCTTGCTTGGTTGTTTCAAATTTTATCACTTCATGTCCAACGGATATTGCTCCTTTTATAAAAGCATCTGCCATCCTGTCACTATTTCCATTTCTCCTTGGGCTTCCAGTCAATACCAATATATTTTTCTTTTCCAACCTGTTTGCCTCCCTATAATATTATTACTATAGAAGTTTCTCCTCTATATCCCACTGCGAGCAGATCAAGGACACGTTATTTTCCTACAAGTGTATATGAAATAAGATTTTGCTTTTCTCGTTTGGCGGAACCCCTATTAAACAAACAATACCCATGAAAATTGCCGCTATACCAACATGACCAAAAGACCAATTATTCCTATCATAATAAATGTCAAACCATATATACTCCACATGATTGCATTGGCTCTACGAAAGCCAGCGTCTTGTATATAAATTCAACATTTACCTGTACATACCTCCCAATTCAACAAATTAAAGCAAGAACTTTTTTAAGTTCTTGCTTTGTTCATGTCCCGATTTATGGATATTTCAAAACTGATTTATGATAACAAAGCTTTTTCACGAATAACTTTACTATCATAATCGCTTTCAACTTTCAGAAGTCTCGGAAGACCTCCTCGAATTCAGCGGACGAAAAACGCATCAGAATTCGTTCTCCCACAACGGTTACGGGTCCTCCAGGGGCATTGGTAACTTTTAACCTTTCTTTGAAGTTTTTTGGAATTAGAACATCTTACTTTTCCTGTCATGTAGCTATCTAAACATAACTTGCCCTTAGCCAACGATTTAAATCAACAGGTATATATTCGTCCGCTATTTGGAACAAGGGTAGGGACAATACCTAAACCTTTTGAATCAAATCTTCATGGCTCTTGCTAACACAGCGAGTTTGTTTATCGTTTTCCGGTTACGCACAGTCGCTGGTACATCCAACTTCCGAAGATTATTAGCAAGCTTTGAATTTTCTGAAAAGTCAAAACTAGTCTTCTTCCATTTCACCAGTGCAATTGTACTGGTGAAATGGAAATAACTCAATGAAAGAATTGCTTCTCCTCATCTACCAAACCCAATGCAACTTCAATTAAGGCAGTGAGATGCATCATTTTCATACCAAGTTTGTAATGCTTATTCATATCAACAAACTGGTCCATACAGTTATGGCAAGGGATGCACCCAATTTCTGCACCTGTAGCCACTAATTGATCAACTTTAGGTTTGGCTTTAATCATACGCATTGCTTTAGTTGCAGCCACGGCACCAGCTCCTCCGCCAGCTCCACAACAAAGGTTATACTCTCTATTAGGAAACATTTCGCGAAAATCCATTACAGTGTTACTTAACACATAGCGTTGAGGCTCAACAATTCCTTCTTTACGAACCGTATTACAGGGATCATGTAGGGTTACTGGGATTGTATTTCTGGTCTTATCTAGTTTTAATGTGCCGTCTTTAATCCAATCGGCATACAACTCGACTATATGGCGAACAGGGAACTGTTTCCCTTTCCAGTAATCTCGTGCAAACACTCGGGTCGATCGGAATGCATGGCCACATTCAGTGACAATAATTTCCTTAGGGTTTAGCCTCTCAACTTCTTCAAACATCGGGCGTGAAATTTCATCGAATTCATCGTTTTTACCTGTGAACAAACAAATATTAGTAGCATCCCAGCGCTTAGAGCTGATCGTAAAGTTTGCCTTTGCGGCATGGAAAACATTTAAAATACTTTGCAAATCATTTGGATAATGTTTAATTTCTCGAGCATTGAATCCAAAGAAGAAATCTGCATTTGGAACATCTAAAGGAATCTTGTAAGTTGGATCTTTGAGATCCTCCTGCATCATTTCCTCAATCCGATCAAGAGTCTCGTCATAATCAATTTGTTCGACACCCATTTGATTACCTGTACGTATATGATCATCAGCAATAACTTGCAAATGACCAGGCGGCATTGCCACTTTCCCTCGAAAGGCTCTCGTGAGTGCGTTAATATTCACCCCCATTGGGCATTGCACAGTACATCGATCACACATTGTACAATTCCAGATGAAGGGATCGTTTTCTGCTTCTTCTCGCATACCTAGAACTACTTTACGTATAAATTTACGAGGGTCTTGATCCTCATGTAGATCGCTATAAATGCAGCCAGCTGTACACATACCACAAGTGAGGCAATTAGAAAAATCGTAGCCCTTCAATAATTCTGCCATTTCATCACGTAAGGTTGGATCTAAGTTTTTAATTCTTATTGGTTCTCTCATCTTACGATCACCTCCGACATTAAATTGATATTCGCTTTATATGTAAAAAGCGGATACTTGATATCCGCTTTTACTGTTTTACCTTACATCTATTAATTATTCAAAAGTAATACAGTGTGCTGGGCAGCCCTCGGCAGCTTCTTTGGCGGCCTCCTCACATTCACTAGGGACTGGGCTTGTGTAAGCTACTGCTATCCCGTCTGCCCCCATCTTAAAAACCTCAGGACAGAATTCAGGACATGATTCACACCCGATGCACTCATCTTGCGATACTATTGCAATCATAATGTATCCTCCTCAAATTTATTTCTCTTTGAACAAATCGTCACAAAGTTTTGCAATCTTCTTTTAGCAATTCTTTTTGTGTTTTAAATTCTGGATCCGCACCTCATGTGACCCGTTCCATCTCTTCCTAGCATCTGAAATACCTCCTTATGGTTATTGATGAGTATTTCGGGGTGAAAGAGCCGCTTTAGCGGAAAAAGAGAGCCGCCTTCACGCTCAAACTGAGCCACCTTCACGGAACAGAGAGCCACCAAAAAAGTCGATTTTCTCTGGGGTTAAACTTGACATGGGGCCCCACGGGATGTGCTTCAGTGGGTCGAGGGGTGTGGCTAAAAGGAAGACTGTCTTTTGGGTAAGCCCCACCCCCTTGATTTAGGGTAGCACATCCCTACCCATGTCAAGTTTTAATTTCGGGTCTGTAACAACGGCTTGAAACTAGGGCGGCTCCCTTGAGCGTGAGTCTGGCTCTTTTATTCCGTGATAATGGCTCTATTTCGCCGACACAGTGGTTCTCTCGGAGCGAAATATTCATTATTGACATATGCCCTTTATGGTTCTAATTATACTCCGTTTAGAACATATGTCAATAATAGTTCTGACATAATTTGTGCGTTAATTTGCCAGGAGGTTCTCGGGCAAATTTTCTAGCTATAAAAAATCCTCCTGTCTTGTATTCTTTGTTTTTAACAGAATACCAAAGTCAGGAGGTTTTTTCGCGACGCTATTTAGTCCACGCTTACGTATATATGGAATGGAAATGATGTTCAAAAATTGTTACCAATTTGCACATCATTTCCATTCCATTTAAGATCTCATTACCAGAAATATAATACAACTATGATACCCCATTATGGCAACCAAAATACAGGTATTGATTGGCAGTACTCATTAACTACCGCAAAATCAATATCAATAGTATTATAAATAAAACACTGTTAATGGCCACAAATATTTTAAAGTTCTTAGCTAATTCTTTATATTTGTCATCAGCGCGCATTGTTTCTTTAAAAAACTCTTCAGAAAGATTCATTAAACTCCGTTCTGATTCACTTTTTAGCTTAGATGTATCTGTATTGATTTTTTCCATAATTTCATCAAGAACCTTATTATTTTTTAACAACTTATATACTTCATCACTAATAACCTTTGCAACTTCCTTTTTAGATGGTGCTATTTCCTTTTCATTGGTTGTTAGAGAATTGATAATTTTCATCAGTTCTCTTTTATTTTCTTCTTCGAGTTTATTAATCTTTTCATTAATCTTTCCGTCTAGATCAGATAGGTTGTTTTCATTTTTAACTTGAATATCTTTCCACTTTTCCTCATAGGCTTGATTCATCTGATTTATATATAATTCAAATACACCTTTTTTTAACTCAATCTCATTAAATAATATGACTACTTTCTTGTAATAATCATTAAAACTTTCTATAGACTTTGAGGATAGTTCTTTATCGCTAATATATTTCGCATTGAGCTGTTTTATTTCTTCATCATAGGCTGCTATTAATTCTTTCATTTGACTTTCAAGAGTATATTTTAAATCTGAAGTTTCATTGATTAACTTTTCATATTCAGCGAGACTCTTCTCTAAATGCGTTATGTCTTTTTCTAATCTTTCATCTAATTCAAGCAAATCCAATTTAATTGCTCCTTGCCAATTTATTGTTTAGGGTGTTAATTTTGCTATTAATAAATAGCTTGTAAACAATCTCTTTAGTGGTACCACTTTTTAAGTCTTTAATTAAACAATTGGCAACTTCCAAATTAATAATCAACGCTTCATTCGTTATTAGTATTTCCTCTACTAGTTTTTCGTTAATATCAATAATGTCGTTTAGAACCCCTATAACTGCCTTAGTGTCGTTATTTCTAAAAATTGAAGAAACTAGTTCAAAGGCTTGATTTTTTGCATAGGCATCAACTTTATCTCTTTTGAGAGTGATCAGACTCCTGAAATAAAGCGCTACCGGATTATCCGTATAATCTTCTAGGTGCTTCATTGCTTTAATCTTGGCACGTTCTTGTTCGTTTTCTTCATACATAATATTAAGCAATTCTTTAGCTTTTGGGTAATCTAACCTATTTGAAGCCATTAGACTATGATAATCAGTAAATAATTTATCGATTCGTAACTCCCTTGTAACCGAAATGGACTTTTCGTTACTTATACCTTCAATATCACAGAATTTACAACCTTCTAGACCGTAAGTCACGCGATCTTGGAAATAATCCATCAGAAATTGACGTCTACATTTTGTATCATTATTAACATACTGCCAAATACTTTCTAACATATTATACTTTTGTCTTTTAATGCTTTGGAGCCTCGTTATTATCCGTTCTATTACGCTTGCCATTTTCGGATTAATAAAAACGTTTGGATTTACTTCTACTTCAAATTTAACACTACCATCATCAAAATAACTTAAAGTATAATAATGTTTAATGATTCCCTGCATCTGAAAATAAAACAAGTATGTTTGATATTTGCTAGAGTTGTTTGCTTGAATAGCGAATGTAAACTTTGGCTTGTCATTTGAATTCTGTACCAGAAACTGATAGCATTCGTTAAGATTAAGCGTCATTTCATTGGCATCCGGATAATTTTCATTAATCAATTTTGCCTGCATCCCATAATCACATTTTATCCCATTTGTATATTTGCATCTCCATCCGTAGACACATTCGGGTTCATAATTATTAATACTAGCTTGGTGCTGGATACAATCAGGTGTTCTTGCCCTTGAAATGATAATTGAGTGAGCATGCTGTCTATCATGTCCTAATCGTCCAGCTTCTTGATAATATGCCTCCAGGGAATTTGAATAGCACATATGAATAATATACCTAATGTTGGATTTATCGATTCCTATTCCGAAGCCCTTTGTTGAGACGAGCAACGGAAACTTATCTGTTTTGAACTTATCTTGTATATCGCATCTTTCAATATCACTAAGCTTAGAATGATAGAGATTCGACTCAATCCCACTTAATCTAACTTCATTGAGAATATGTTTTGTTCCATATGACCTGGTGGTTGCACCCCTCGCATTTGCATAGATTGTGAAGATAATACCTGAACCGTCTTTATGAAGATCATGTATATCTTTCTTTTGCAAAATCATGGGTATGTCTTCTATTAACGCTTTTCTCAGATTGATCTCTTTGCCACTTTCAATAGGTAGATTAATAACTTGAAAGCTAATTTCATTACGGGCTAAGGATTTTGAACATATTACATTGGCTTTATTTATCCTAAAAATGTTCAGGATATCTTCTTTGACTTTTGGAGATGCTGTTGCAGTTACTGCAATAATATTTGCAGAGCCAATCGTTGTAACTACATCTAAAAGCTTTAAATATGATGGTCTAAAATCATGTCCCCATTCTGATGAACAATGTGCTTCATCAATAATAAAATAATCAAGGCTAATGTTCTTTAGTTCCTCTTGTAATTCTAGTTGGAAGCCCCTCATTTGGAATCTTTCCGCTAATACATATAAGACCTTTAAACTACCTGCCTTAAATCTACTTAAGGTTTGTCGCTTTTCGGCAGCCGATTCTGAACCATCAATATAGTCCACAAACTCAAATCCGATAGTCTTGAGATTTGTAATTTGGTCTTTGATTAAAGATTTTAAGGGTGAAACAATTAACGACACTCCGTTCCCAAGCAGGGCTGGCAACTGATAGCAAATGGATTTTCCAGCGCCACTAGGAAGTATTCCTAAAATATCCTTACCCATTAGGGCACCTTTTACTAAGTCGTACTGACCTTCTCTAAAATCATCAAATCCCCATATTCTCTTTAATAGATATGTCAAGTTCTTCTGGTTTACATTATTAAATATGAATTTACTTCTATCTAAATTTGAATAATATATAAATACTTGTGAATTAGATGAACAAACTATTTTTAGACCATTAGATTTCTCAATAACTATATTTTTAAATTCAAGTAAGTCTCCAAATTTAAAATGCCCTAACTCAATGTCTTTCCCCACAATGAGGCCTTGGTTCCCATGACCATCACAAAACTTATAGGTATTATTGATTCTATCTCCAACAACATTCACTTTAACGATATTTCCTGAGCCCAAATTCAAAGTAGATAAGTCTGTGCATATATCCCCAAGACAACTATTAGATAAAATACTAAATCCCCATTTTAATCTGTTCTTGTAAAAATCATCAATATATTCAGGTTCATGTTTTTCCGCATAGAGACGATCAATATAACTAATCAAATCACCCTTTGAACTATCAGACGTTTGAAAAACCCAACATTGATCACAACGTCCACAACTACCACATGGTGCTATACTTTTTAAGTTTGTTATATGATGGACTTCATGCTTCAAGCGGTTTAGCGACTTGATAGCCGATTCGCTTGCGGGTTCAATAAGAATTATATCTCCATTCGTTGTGAGATTCTTCGACGTTTGAATGAGTAGATGTTTTATGCTTTTATAATTTAGCTCAGAAGTGATATTTGATAATACGACTAGATCATACTTCCCGGTTATGATTTGATCAGTTATACCTGCTTGCTTGGGGGAATTAATTGTAATATTTTTAAGATCCGCGATATTGGTTAATCTACTTGAAAAATAACTAACATTTTCTGCATAGACCTTTATATTGTCCTCGGACCTCTCCATCGAATTGATCTCTACTTTATCAAAAATGCTTTCTTCACCATGGAGCTTACATAGATTATTGAGCAGGATTATTAAATCAAGTAAGGCAAAGGTTGTAGTACCTACCCCACTTCCGATATCAAGGACTCGCAGTTCTCTGGACATTCTTTTTCTTCTCAGCAATTGAAGTAGCACAAGCTGAACCATAGGAATATTTAACAACATATAATACATTGAATAAAAGTATGGAATATCACCAACATACGACACTTTTCTATTATGATTTCTTAAAGATTCATAGCAATTTAAAAAAAGCTCCTTTTGTTCAGCCCATTCACTTCCATATTTATTAATTAATACATCTTTAATAGAATCTTCAATTATTTTTGATTGTGTAAACCTGCTACCAGGCGCAATGATATTCACTGCTGTATCTAATATCTTGTAATAGTTATTCATACTAACTCTCCTACTAAGATGATTAGTTAATCTAAGGGCCCTTGTGCCACATTTATAGCTCTAATCTTCTTCAATCTAATCATTGTTGTTACTTCTATATTTTTCAACTAATACCTGCCAATTTCTTTTTAATTTACCATTGTAATAAACGGGAATGTAAATTATATAACAGCGATATCATATTAATCATCAAACGGAGGTTTGATTTTCTTTTTAAGGATATACAAACTCAAAGAACAGCCCTCTATGCCTTCAATGGCAGGAGAACTGTTCTTTGCATGTTAAAATTATCTGATGTAGGTAATGAGGTTGGGCTTTCTGATTAATATTTCTTATATTATAGAACTTTCTTATGTCTCAAATCAAAAAATCTATTATATCCCAATTTGTATACATGATACAATAAAGTAGGAATCCCAAAAGCTAAAAAAGAATGGCTTACGAAGTAGCCATAGTTTAGGCTATTGTGTTTACTTTGTTATGCATATCCCATTTTCACTGGGATTAAGGTTATACCAAAACACGATCCGCCCGTCTGCCAAAACGCCGAGGATATAAGTTTTGGCGGCTTTGACAGAGATAACTTTCGGCTCGGTCAGTAATGTATTATGATTCAGGCGGTTAAGGTAAAACATATCCTTAGCGTTATCACTATCATCCCGCTTGTAGGTTATAAAGGAGGCATAGTTTTGGCCGACATACCAAGAGTCTGGCATCCTGATATCACCTGTGTCGCCGGGATCCTTAAGACTAAGCTCCTTAACGCTCCCTGTCCAAAAATCTAAAAAAAGTAGTTTAGACTCAGCTATTTGTGTTAATTTATTATAGAGATAGGTATTTACCTCCAGCAGACCGGAATCATACCTGATGAGGCCTGTTGAAGAGCATTCTGATGCGATACCATGAACTTCCACAGTCCCACTTTCCAGATTGCACAATGTATAACCCATGGCACCTTCATAACCAGTCATGGTGGTGATAACCTTTTGCTCATCGGCTACAAACCGAGGGTCCCTGTGAAAGGAATTCTCCAGCAATTCACTGCCAGTAATCGGTACTGTTGGGGAAAGCAGTTTTTCAGTATTATCAGTAGAGTTAAATAGCTTGACGCCTGTTTCATCGGTATAAACATATTTTAATCTATCACTCGAAACGTCGTAACCCCCAAAAAACACATCAGGATTACCTTGGGCATTGTAATGAGGTTCACGATTTATTTTCTCAGTGATTGTTATTGGTAATAAAGACATTTTCGATTGCTCAAGGGTTTTATCAATAGCTATTATTCTATCTTTAAGTCGGATCACAATACTTTCTCCTATCAGACTTACATCCGTTGGCGTAAAATTCCCGCTTACATCAAGTTTCTTTTCCACGTTCATAGTCTCAGGCTTGACAAGCATTAGGGAAGCATTTCCCCTTTTTTGATTGGGAGTATAGGCAAGAATCAATTTGCCGTCAACCTCACCCAACATTGAAAGCTCTTCCATATTACCTGCAAAGCCTTTAATTTGAGCGAAGTATTGATAATCACCCGTTAAGACAACGAGATGGTTATTAACATAATCCAACCTGCCACTTACAAAGTATAGGCTGCCATCTTCATTCTGTTTTAAGTTGTAAGACTTGGTCAACTCGATGCGACCGCTCTGAGGTGGTCCAGAATGTACTAAAACGGCCGTAACTGTGCCATCGCTGCTTCTTGTAACTTTATCTAGGTGATCTCCCCACGAGTTGACTGCATTATAGGATGGGCGAGTTCGTGGAGTGCCAAAGTCAAAAATGAATGCACTTTTTTGCTGGTCATAGGAACCAGCCTCAAGATTGGATACATCAAGGCTGGTCAAATTAAAATAACGCTCGGCATATTCAAGAACTGTATCCAAGGGAAAAAGCCGGTTAGTACTGTCTGTGTCAGCAAGGACCAAGCTTTCCTTGCCGTGTTCCGCAACATACTTAAACCAGCAGTACATCGCCACATTAAGCGGATCTATATCATGGGCGGTGTTAAACTCACGGGTGTTCCCTAAAGTAGCAATTGAATCATAAAAGTATTCCTGCCAGAGCCTTTCCAACTCAACCGGATCAGTTATTTCATCGTATTTCAGGGCTGCCTCCTGCATCATTTTTTCAGGAGCTTGCCCGGGCGAACCCTGGGTGCTCTTTTGGCATCCGGCCACAAGGGCCAGCAAGAGAACAACTACGACTAACGTTATAGCTTTTTTCATCTTTATAGAACAACTCCTGCTTAACCTTCTACTTTCTATCTGACATAAGATTTGGTTGACTACTAGAATTCAACATTTTACCTATATATTCCTGCAATAGTTATAAATGTTAGTGATAATTCATATTACAAATAATAAAGCTGACTCTACACAATCCAGTAAAGTCAGCTTTATACATATAACTAACAAGTTTATTCGTAAAATATTTAATTTGAGACTATAAGGGATCCAAATATTTGGATCCTTTTTTGGGGCCATAAAAACGTTTCTTTAGATTAATAGGAATCCTTTTTTGCTAAAGAACTTGTCCTAATGAATAACCAAGTAATAAAGATCCACCAACATAAGAAAGTAAAATAAGCAAACAATGGATAAAACCATGATTTGAAGTCAAACAAACCGACATTATGAACTAAATAGCCATAACCCACACTAAATAGTGCAAAGGTCAGGATGTAAAGATATAAAAACGGTCGTCGCTGCGGTAAAAAGCGGAGATAGATTATAACTGTAAAAATCCAACTAGGAGGAGAGAGTAAATTTTGGCCTAAAATATCGAAAACACCAGCATTTGTAAACCAAATAATGTGTAGTAGGTTCTGGAATAGACCTACTACCAGTACATCGCCGAGTCCGCCTAAAATTAATCCATATATAAAATATTCCTTGAAATCTTTTTTAGGTACGTATATGAGTATGACAATAAACGCTATTAACAAATATACCGGATAGAAAAAAGTTGTTGCCATAAAATACTCCTTGCCAAATATTTGATTATTTATCGATTAGTCTCTCAAATGAACAAGAATATATACACATTTGGCATCAGTACAACACTCTAAGCTTCTATTTTATTTCTTTTACCCTGCCAACAATACCACTTTCAAGCATGACCTTGATGCCATGGGGGTGGTTCGGCGAATTGGTGAGCAGTCTTTTAACGACACCTTCTGTAAGCTTACCGCTCTGTTGATCTTGTTTTTGTACGATCATTACAATCGAACCGATTTTGACCGCACTTCTTTTCGTTCCATCCATCATTTTGATCCTTTCCTTAGCCTAACGATCCGCCTTACTGACTTTTCTGAGTCGGCCCTTAATTGGTTTTTGTTGAAGCTCGCGGGACACCAGCTCCCCTTTATGATTTAAAATTTCTACATAGGTCGAAATATCGAGGATGTTAATAATGCCTATATCCGCTGCTGTTATACCCTCAATACTACAGAGGGTGCCAACTATATCAACCGCCCTCATTTTCGTTTTCTTGCCCGCATTGATATGCAATTTCATAATGCCTTCGCTAAGCTTGGCACCTTTGTTTTCTTTGAATTCAGGCGTTGCGTTTATCTTCTCAGTAAATCCTTCTTCAGCTTTTAGAACGGCTTCTTGATCGGGCCTTACACCGAGTGGGATTTCGTTTCCGATAAACCGATGAATATCCTCAAGCAACCTATTGTCTGAAGGTGTGACAAAGGTTATGGCTTTACCCATGTAGTCAATGCGTCCTGTTCTGCCTATCCTATGAACATAGCCTTCACAGTTATTTGGTACGTCAAAATTGATCACAAGACCAATTTGGTCGATGTCGATACCCCGGGCTGCTACATCGGTTGCTACCAAATATCTAAAATGTCCGCGCTTAAAATGTTCCATGACCCTGAGACGATCCCTTTGCTCCATGCCACCATGAATCTTATCACATGTAAAACCTTGATAGTCTAGTTCTTCATAAACTTCATCTACTTTGAGCTGAGTATTGCAAAATATCATACAGCTGTCAGGGTTCTCAACAATCACTAAGTCTTTAAGAAGTTGTAGCTTCTGGTTTTCGCTGACTTCGAATCGAGTTTGTAAAATCCGACCTGCCACTGGATCTTGTTCTTCAATGGCCACATCCATTGGATTATTCATGTAATGGCTACATAACGCACTGATATCCGAAGGCATTGTAGCCGACAAAACAATAGTCACTCGATCTTTAGGGAGTGCTTCTAGAATCCTTTCAACTTGTTCAACAAAACCCATTCTTAACATTTCGTCCGCTTCATCGATGACTAAATACTTAATTTTAGAAGGATCAAAAGTCCCTCTATCCAGATGGTCAAAAATCCGACCCGGTGTTCCAACCACCACATGCGTTTTTTGCTTCAATTCTTTTTCTTGAATGTAAAAAGGTGACTTTCCAAAGAGCGCAGAGACTTTAAGTCTCTTAAATCTGCCAATATGAAAGAAATCTTCCTTTAAGTACACCTTCTATCAAATCCTATTGAACCATCTTCTCTTCTTCGACATCTTCTTAAAAGAAGCCAATGAGACCATTTCAATGCCAGTCAGGGCATCTATAATATCAAGTTCAAAACTCATTAATAGAAATATCATGTATTGAGCTTATTATATCATAACTAAATGACAACGGTCATAGAGTATCGTTTTAAGCAGGTCATAGCTGACCTGCTTCGTTTATGGCTCATATTAATAAGAAGAAATTATTTTACTCCAGGTACTGCGCCACAGCAGCGGCTGTTTGATATTTATCTTTTCCACTCAGCAGTACTTCGTTCGGATGTTTAGTCGTCGGTCCACCAACTACGATCAACTTTTGAGAACTCATGGCTTCGGCGGGAACTGAGAGATCTTCTGGCCGCACGAATATAGCACAGTTACCATTTTTCACCGATACATCTGCACCGGCCCAATAATCTTCTTTCGTATACAACAAAACAGCTACTTGTAACACGTCATTTCCCCCTTGCAAATCCTTAAATAGTCGATCCCAAGGAAATCCTGTTCCTGGACACCTTGATCTGTTGACTGAGTCAATCCGGTAATGCCCGATGATATTATCACGAGTCACTGGTATATCTAATTTCCCAATTAGCCACCGATGTAAAGCAAGTGTAGCCTGGTACTGCGCTTCAGGCATTATATTTCCGCTTTCTCCTTCATGTTCAATGCTTATTGTGTAATAATTAGGGTTAACTCCTGGAATAAGCAAAGGCCAACTCGGTTTATTTACACTGCCATTTGCCCATGCTGGATTTCCGATATCCACATACTGATGGATTACACCGTTCTTGCCTATTCCGAAATGTGAACTAACTTTACTTGCTGGATTGGCAAACCATGCGTCAGTACCGGTTAGGGTTCCGCTCATAATGTGGTTTACAATCGCGATTATTTTATAACCCTTTGGGCTACTGAAGTTTGGCGATCCAATCCAAATGATGTTTGGTTTATCCATTTCTACGCTCCTTTTCTAGTTATAATACGTACACAGATATAAGAATGCCACTATTAAACATAGCTACAGCCAGCTCTATGATCACTCCAAAAATGACTAATAAACCCTTAATAAGCCATTTTATAAGCTAGTAGCATAAAGGCTTATTGATACTCTATATGCCAAAGCTCGCTGGCATCCCATGGACAACAGCTCATGTAACAAGCTTGAGGCCCGAAGGGACATTTTCCTCCGCAGAGGACAAATGTTCCTTCGGGCCAGCGCCGAGCGTCGTAACCCTCCCCCGTTAGTCTACGTTCTTCCTCATGATATAAATAGTACGATGTTGACATGTAAACAACGTGAGAAGCCGCTTTTAATGCGGCTTCTCACTTCGTTAGTATAGATAAGCGTTGTGGGGGTCTTTGCTTGCTTCGCTTCACATCACTGTTTCTAATCCTTATTCGACCGTCCTTGCCATCGATCTAATTGTGAAGTGATAAACAAAAACAATCCTATTAACAAGTACCCTCCGTAAGCTGACCAAAGTTGTGCCAAAGGAATCGCCCCACATCATCTGTATTAAAGGAAGGTGAACTCAGTATTTTTATTATTAATGGCCAAAAAGAGTCAAGAGCACCCCTGCAGCAACAGAAGTCCCAATAACTCCAGCAACATTAGGTCCCATGGCATGCATCAGGAGGAAGTTGGAAGGATTTTCTCGTTGACCAACCACCTGGCTGACCCTTGCGGCCATAGGTACTGCAGAAACACCTGCAGAACCTATCAGAGGATTTATTTTTCCTCCCGATACCCGATACATGATTTTCCCGATGAGCAGGCCGCCCATAGTGCTAACTGCAAAGGCTAGTAACCCCAACCCGATCAGCATGAGTGTTTGGGGTTTTAAGAAAACCTCTGCATTGGCAGTGGCACCCACGGTTAAGCCCAGAAAAATAGTGACAATATTAATCAGCGCATTTTGTGCGGTATCCGAAAGCCTCTCAACAACCCCACTTTCTCTAAATAGGTTGCCAAGCATCAACATCCCAATCAACGAGGCTATTGAAGGAAGCAGGAGTACTATGATTGACGTAACGATGAGTGGAAATACAATCTTCTCTAACTTGGTTACCTCCCTCATCTGGTCCATCTTAACCATTCTTTCCTCTTTTGTGGTCATCAGCTTCATGACGGGTGGCTGAATAAGAGGGACTAGAGCCATGTATGAATAAGCCGCTACTGCTATAGGGCCTATCATATGGGGGGCCAGCTTGGACGCTAGAAATATAGAGGTAGGACCGTCCGCCCCTCCAATAATTCCAATACAAGATGCTTCTTGGGGAGTAAAACCGAGAAGAAGAGCAATAACAAACGCAAAATACACTCCGAATTGGGCGCCAGCTCCCAATAATAAACTGGAAGGCCTTGCAATTAATGGCCCAAAATCTGTCATTGCTCCAACGCCTAAGAAAATTAGCGGTGGAAATATTTCTAAATGGACCCCCTGAAATAAATAATATAAAAGACCTCCTACCGCTTCACCTTGGGGAGGGTTCATAAGCCCTGTTAGGGGCAGGTTGACAAGAAACATTCCAAAAGCGATCGGAAGCAGCAGCAAAGGCTCAAAGCCTTTCCTAATAGCACAGTAAATTAGTACTAAAGAGATGCAGATCATCACGACATGCCCTATGGTTATTCCTGTAAACCCTGATATTTTCCAAATATCTGTCAGTGCCTCTATGAGTTTTGTCAAAAATGACATCTTAACATCCCCTCATCATTTGAGTAATATCAAAATATCCCCCATCTTAACTTGTGTATTCTTAGAAACCATAAGTTTACTAACAACGGCATCGCGAGGAGCCATAATCTCATTTTCCATTTTCATAGCTTCAAGGATAAATAATACCTCTCCTTTTTTCACGATCTGTCCCTCATTTACTTCTATGCTCAGGATAGTACCCGGCATGGGCGCTTTGATCGTTTCTTCAGCACTGGACACTTCGGAAGAGGAGGCATCCCTGGATCTCTCAGATGTTTTTACCGACGCTTCCACGACATTCCTAGCTGTCCACTTGGCATGATTTTTTGATTCAACAATCTTTTCGACCTCTACTTCAAATCTCTTGCCGTTGATGGTTACATTGTATTTCATCATTAAACCTCCAAAGTATCGTTGTTTTCTAAAGCGCTTTGATTGACTTTATTTGAAGCCTGCTTAACGGGATATCTGCATAATTGCTGACGACTGCCATAATTATGGCCATTATCTCATCATCCACTATGCCTAAATCCACCGTCTCGCAGTCAGTAAAGCTTTCCCTATCAAGGTTAACTTTGTCCTTATTGCCTGGTAAAGCAGCCATTACAGGTTGCTTAAATCGCTCTGAGTAAAAGCCTATCAGCTTCGATTGTCCGATGATAACCGCCCATAAGACAATAAGAACTAGGAAAACAATCCCCATTCCAATCAGGGCAGTATTCACACCGAGTAGCAGTTTATCGACTACGGTCATCCTGCACCCTCCAATTTCAAGAAAAATCTCTTTTTAAAAAGGAATATTGCCATGTTTCTTACTGGGATGCGATTCTCGCTTAGATCTTAGCATGTCAAGACTTTGGATGATCGTTTTTCGGGTATCACGCGGGTCAATAACATTGTCGATCAAACCCTTAGCACTGGCAATATAAGGGTTTGCGAACTTTTCTCTGTATTCAGCGGTCCTTTGTTTCATGGTAGCCTTAGGGTCAGCGGACTTCATAATTTCGTCCCGGAAGATAATATTGGCGGCCCCATCCGGTCCCATAACTGCGATTTCTGCCGTCGGCCAGGCTACTGCTACATCTGCACCTAAAGAGCGACTACACATGGCGACGTAAGCGCCACCGTAAGCCTTCCGGAGAATAATCGTAATTTTAGGGACAGTGGCCTCTGAATAAGCGTAAAGGATTTTAGCTCCATGACGGATAATTCCACGGTGTTCTTGTTCAACCCCTGGCATAAAGCCAGGAACATCGACAAAGGTTACCAGGGGTATATTAAAGCAATCACAAAAACGTACAAACCGCGATAATTTATCAGAAGCATCAATATCCAGGCAACCAGCGAGATAGGCTGGTTGATTAGCAATAATTCCGACCGACATTCCCTCAAAACGAGCAAAACAGGTTACGATATTTTGAGCAAAATCTGAATGGACTTCAAAGAAGTCACCACCGTCGACTAGCAGACTGAGGACATTTCGGACATCATATTGTTTATTGGGTTCTATCGGTATCACATTCAGAAGTTCGTCCCCTTCTGTTTCAGGGGGCTGATCCTCAAACAAAGGTGCTTTATCGTGGTTGTTTTGAGGTAAGAAGGTTAATAACTGCCTGACCATTGCCAAGGTTTGTATTTCCGAATCGGCAAGGAATTGGGCTACGCCACTAGTATGATTATGGGTCATAGCCCCGCCTAATTCCTCGGTGCTGACCTGCTCCCCTGTCACCGACTTAATAACTTGGGGACCAGTAATAAACATTTGGCTGGTCTTCTCCACCATAAAGATAAAATCCGTAATAGCTGGAGAATAGACGGCTCCACCAGCACAGGGTCCCATAATCACCGAGATTTGCGGGATAACCCCAGAGGCTAAGGTATTGCGATAAAAAATGTCCCCGTAAGCGGATAAGGCGCTAACCCCTTCTTGGATACGAGCGCCTCCCGAGTCATTTATGCCGATAATAGGCGCTCCATTTTTCAGAGCAAGGTCCATGATTTTACAAATTTTTCGGGAATGAAGTTCCCCTAATGCCCCACCGAAAACGGTAAAATCTTGGGAAAACAAATAAACCAAGCGACCATGAATTGTACCATAACCCGTAACGACGCCTTCACCTAGATTGACCACGTCAGCTTTCGTAAAATCGGTCATTTCTCCTTGAATAAAGGTATCAGTCTCAATAAAACTATCTTCGTCAAGGAGTACCTCAATGCGCTCCCGGGCTGTCATTTTGCCGTTATCATGTTGCCTTCTGATTCGCTCCACGCCACCCCCTAGTTTTGTTGCCTCTTGGAGGGCCGTTAGCTCCTCAAGTTTATCGTAGATATCCAATGTTCTACCTCCTTTAGCTTAGCTCCGGCGTTGAACAAGTTCTATAAGTGTATTGAAGGTACTTTTAGGATGTATAAAAGCGACTTTACTTCCCCCCAAACCAATTCTAGGGGTCTCATCGATTAAACGAAAACCTGAACTTTTTAATTCTAGTAATATTTCCTCAAGATTATCGACTTGAAGAGCTAGATGATGAATACCACCCCCTCGGGTTGCGAGAAAGTTCCCGATGGGACTGTTGGCTTCTGTAGGCTCTAATAGTTCCAGATTGGTCTCACCTAAAGGTAGGGTAGCCGTCCTAACCTTTTGCTCAGGTATCGTTTCTAGATGGCTACAACTTAGCCCTAACGTTACATAGACCCTTATGGCCTCATCTAAGTTTGCGACGGCGATCCCCAGATGATCAAGCTTTAATTGAATGGACATAGTGCCCTATACCTCCTCAAAATTCTTATTCGCCAAACCGTATTGCTTTTAGAATCTATGCTTGTCGGATAAACTTCACAATATCTCCTGTGGAGGTTCCAGTTCCGAATATTTCTGCTACTCCTGTTTCAATTAAAAAAGTTTTGTCTTCTTCGGGAATAACCCCTCCAGCGATCACCTGGATATCTTGCGCTCCCTCCCGGGCTAGAAGCTCGATGATTCTAGGAAGTAGATAATTGTGGGCACCGGATAAGATGCTAATCCCAATGATTTGAACATCTTCTTGAATTGCTGCCTCGACAATTTGATCTGGAGTTTGTCGTAAACCTGTATAAATAACTTCCATACCAGCATCTCGCAGAGCCTGAGCAATTACTTTTGCCCCACGATCGTGACCATCTAGACCGACCTTACCGATTAATACTCGAATACGTTGTCCTTTTTCCATGACGATTCCTCCTGATTATAAGGTGTTCTCTTGCCTGTACTCTCCAAATACTCTTCTTAATACGTCGCAGATTTCACCCAACGTAGTGTAATTGCGAACACAATCCAGAAGATAGGGCATCAAGTTTTCCGTGCTTTGTGCGGCTTTTTCCAGCCTAATTAGACCGTTCTCCACATCTTCTTGATTTCTTTTTCGGTAGACTGCTGCTAATCGTTGTTTTTGTTCTTGCTCTACTAGCGGATTTAGCTTGAGTAATCCTTGCGGTGAATCTTGTTTTCTCTCAAATTTATTAATTCCGACAATAATTCTCTCTTGATTTTCGATCTCCATTTGATAACGATAGGCACTACTCTGAATTTCCTTTTGTTGAAAACCAAGTTCAATAGCCCGTACGGCGCCTCCTAATTCATCAATCTTATCAAGGTAGAGCCAGACGGCCTGTTCTAGGTCATCCGTTAACCTTTCCACACAATAAGAACCGCCCAAGGGATCCACGGTATCCGTAACCCCAGTCTCGTAGGCAATGGCCTGTTGGGTTCGTAAAGCGAGCAGGGCTGATTCCTGGCTTGGCAGAGCTAAAGCCTCATCCCAGGCGTTGGTATGTAAGGATTGGGTACCGCCGAGCACGGCACTCAGGGCCTGAAAGGCCACCCGCATAATATTCACTTCGGGTTGTTGGGCCGTCAATGTGCAACCGGCTGTCTGGGTATGAAAGCGCATCATCAGTGATTTAGGGTTTTCAGCTTTAAACCTGTTTTTCATAATCTTGGCCCACACTCGGCGGGCAGCTCTAAACTTGGCGATTTCCTCTAAAAAATTGGAGTGAGCATTGAAGAAAAAGGAAAGACGGGGAGCAAAACGATCTATTTCTAACCCCACGTCTAAGGCAGCCTGGACATAGGCAATTCCGTCTGCTAAGGTAAAAGCCACCTCTTGAACCGCATTAGAACCGGCTTCGCGAATGTGATAGCCACTGATACTAATCGTGTTCCAATTGGGAAGATGCTCGGCACAATATTTAAACGTATCGGTTATTAGACGCATGGAGGGTATCGGAGGAAAAATATAGGTTCCCCTGGCCATATATTCCTTTAAAATATCATTTTGAATGGTTCCAGATAACTTGGAGGGGGCTACTCCCTGCTTTTCAGCAACCACAATATACATAGCCAGCAGTATGGCAGCAGGGGCATTAATCGTCATAGATGTGCTTACTTGATCTAACGGTATGTCCTTGAATAGCGTTTCCATGTCGGCCAAAGAATCGATTGCGACACCGACCTTACCCACTTCTCCTTGGGCAAGAGGATCGTCGGAGTTATAACCAATTTGGGTCACCAAATCAAAGGCAACACTGAGGCCAGTCTGGCCTTGTTTAAGTAAATAAATGAATCGGCTGTTGGTTTCTTGCGCAGTTCCAAAGCCGGCATATTGACGCATAGTCCAGAACCTGCCCCGATACATGTCGGGTTGAACACCACGAGTAAACGGAAATTCCCCCGGAAAGCTCAAATCTGTTAAGTAGTCAAGCTTGAGGTTATCTGGCGAATAAAGCCGCTGAAATTCGAGCTCGGATTCTACCCGATTCCCCTGTTTTTTTTCTGGCGATACACCAGTTTTTCCACTAAAATGCTTACTTTCCCAACGAGACTTTTCTTGGGCAATTATTTCTAACTCCTGATCCATTGCTATCCCCATATTCTTATCCATAGATTTATTCACTCCCCTGTGCTAATGCTTGCTTGATAAATAGGACAACCTCCCATAGCAAATTCGCCAAATTGACACAGCAGCTTTATGTAATGGGCTGCTTCTTAACTTCATTAGCCCCATTCTCAATTTATTAAGAATTATCTGTTATTTATTTTTGTAGCAAGTTTCATGCCAATTTGGGCCGATAAAGGAAACTTGGCTAGGGCCAAGCCTTGGCGAAGGCGGCAGCCCTAGTTGCATCGATGCTTACCAAACTATATTTTCTGAATAGTACAAAAAAATAGGCAGAATAATGCATTCCGCCTCTTTTTTGGAGATCTCCTATTAATTATGATGGAACATAATGTTACAACGAGGTTGCATAACGTTTCAAGCGTTTCAACCATCTCGCTTAGAGAACTAGAAGGTATTGTTGTATCCTTTCAATTTTCTCCAGAGCGTCGTTCGGCTAATTCCTAGTTTTTTTGCGGCCTCATTTTTCTTACCTTGCACGCTATTCAATACACGGTTAAGTTCTTCTTGTTCAACAGAACTAAGTTCAGCAGGAGTAAGTCGTTCGAATAATGATAAGAGTAAATCCTCATACCCTGCTTCTTTATAGAGCGCAGCGAATCGTTCGATAATATTTCTTAGCTCTCGGATATTACCAGGCCAATTATAATCTCTAAATACCGGGTGTTGGGAAATCACCTCAATTTCTTTGCCTGTTAGATCATGACACATTTCCGAAAGGAACTTTTTAACGAGTAAAGGAATATCTGTTTTGCGAACTCGAAGAGGTGGAAGACGAAGCTCTAAGACGTTCAGCCTGTAATACAAATCCTTTCGAAAGTTACCGTTAACAGTCATTTCCCATAGATCTTGGTTTGTGGCGGATATCACCTGGATGTTTACTGAACGAATATGGTCTCCTCCAATACGCAGAACCTCATGTTCTTCTAAGACGCGTAACAGACGGGATTGTAGGGACATGGACAGTTCACCGATTTCGTCTAAAAATACGGTTCCCTCATGGGCCAGTTCAAATAATCCAGGTTTTCCACCCTTTTTAGCTCCAGTGAAAGCACCTTCTTCGTACCCAAAGAGCTCACTCTCCAGCAAGTTATCAGGGATGGCCGCACAGTTTATAGCGACAAAAGGATGGCGAAAACGCAGACCGGCATTATGAATACCTTGTGCGAAAAGTTCCTTCCCAGTCCCGGACTCACCCGTGATTAAAACTGAAGAAGGGTTTTTAGCATAGAGAAAAGCCTCTCGTTTAGCCTTTTGAATCTGGTCACTAGTCCCTATAATATCTTTGATAAAGGTTTTGGCCACAAAACCTTTTTTATATAAACTTTTACGAATGTTTTCCTCTGCTTCTTGTATGATTCCAATATTTTGGAAAGTTGCCACAGCGCCCATTACTTTAGCATTTACCAAAATAGGTATACGGTTGATAACAATTTGACTATTCCCGATCGACTCAATCTGGTTGAGCTCTGGTATGCGACTTTGAATAACTTTAGTAAGCTTGGCAGTTGGGAAAATCTTTGTAATAGATTGACCTAGGACTTTATGTTGAGTGGTACCAATGATTTTTTCAGCACTTGAGTTAATCACCGTAATTAGCCCGTTCCTGTCAACAGCTATGATACCTTCATAAGAGAAGGCTAAAATTGCCCGTAGTTCCTCCGCTTTTCTAGCCTCAAGTTTCTTAGAAAAAGCTATTTGGACAGCTGTATCCAAGGCCCGAGTCACGCCGTCTGACGAGTATATAAAGATTCCCTTGATTTCTCGCTGGCCGATTACTTCCTGAAGAAAGCTTCCCCCAATGACAACTTTCACACCTTCGTTTTGCAGTTGGTTTAAAGTCTCTTCAATATCACTAAGATGTTGATACGTAAATTGTTTAATCGTAATATTCAGCAAGTCAGATAGATTTTCCAGATGGGGAATTTTGCTTTCATACGTAATAAGTCCGACGGTATCTGAATATTGTTTGGCTTCCTTCAGGGCAGCTAGAATGTCGAAACCAGTTACTTTAATCTCAACTAAGGGATTGGATATGTTGCCGGAGAGAAGTTTTGCGGTTCCTCCTGCAGAAAGGTAAACATCAGCTTCCCCATTTTCCTCCATATTCCTTGCCTTTTCAAGGACATCTTTTAACATGCAGTCAATCACTAATATACGGACCGGATGAGGAGCCTCATATTGAAGTCGATTGATTAACGAAGTCAAAGCGTGATAGCTAAATACTGCAATAGTAGGCTCATTGTTAGATCCTTCTTGCATAACTAAGCTCCCCCCTTGGATGGCATCACAAATACATTAGCATCGATTACATGAGTAGGGAATAAAAGAACTAAGTTAATAATTCTGCAATTATATCAGACGAATCCCGGACGAATTTGGGACAATGTATGCTGAAAAGTTGCTTTTCTTTTACAATTACCAGATCTTCCGGAATACTAAGATCATAACCTAGCAACTCTGTACACTTTACAGAGCTATTAATAGCCTTAAATCTGCTGGTAAACTCTTGAATGAGTGCATAGGTTTTATCTTATGCTGCATTATCATCTACTTCGACTTTTCCATGTTTTAAACCAATCAGCATAAAGGCCCCGGTTACCGCACCGCAAGTTTCACTGATATATCCCATACCACCGCCGAACCCTCCAGCTATTCTTTTTGCCATGTCAGATTCTAATCCTAAGTCTTCACAGTAGGTAGAAAACACTGCTTGAGCACAGCTAAATCCGGATAAAAAGCACTGGTTCGCAGCAGCCGATTTATTCATTATCTTGCCCCTTTCAAATTTCGAGTAACAACAATTTCTAAAGTGCTTGAACCTTCTGGCACAGTATTTTCTCTGGAGAATACTGTGTTAAGTCGTTCGTACAATCAAAATGTTTATTCATAATCCTCTTCCTCTTCCTTCTCTAATCCTGCAGTTCTAATTTTCTTTAAGAAGTTGACTAAACCCTTTGCACTAAGAAAAATCCATAATCCCACGATAAGTTGGGTTATTTCTCCTCCTGCTCCAAGTAATATTTCTGCGCCTGAAATGGTTATTCCTCGACCACGCATGGTATAAAAGTTCGCGACTAATGAAACTAACCTCGGCAATGAATTACCTAGAAAAAATAAACCGAGCACTGAAAATGCGACTCTTTGAATATCGCTAGCACTGATCCCTGTCCCCTCGTTAAAATGAGTTTCTCCCTTTATAATAATTACAGATAACTTATTCGATAAAAGCCATAGTAAAACTCCGAAGAGAATATACATTAATGGATAACTGATGTTCAATAAATTCTCTTTAGCCATTTGATTCGAGGTTGCAAGAGAAAAAGAAAGTACACTTGTCGATACGTTAATCCCTTGAATAATCATGTAAACACCAAGAATCTTGCAACCCAGACTTGCAACCTCACGGTTACTCATTTTTCTTTCCCCCTTTTATCCAATCGTGAGACTCCCGATTCTACAGTGGGAGTAGTACCTTATCTTATTTCTATTCTACAATTTAGGGCAATTACCTTTTTTGCTACATTGGATAGTCAATTTACTTCAGTTTAGATTGGGCAAGCTTGTGAATTTGACTATTCAGGAACACAGGCCTGTAAAGCTCTGAGAAAAGGTCGAAGCAATCGAAGTCATTGGCGGAACCTAGGATCAGAATGCTGCCAATAATACAGATATGCAAAAAGTGCTCGCCTGACCGTTAAGACTTGCGAGCACTTTTCTTTACTTAATTATAATTATGAAGTTGTATTAAAACCTTTACTTCGCCGTAACCGTTGACATAGTCAATAAACACAATCGCATTATTGACAACAATCCCCACAAGAATAATAATTCCCATAAAGGCTGTGATGCTAAACGATTGCCCTGTTAAGATTAGCCCTCCGGTTACCCCTATCATCGCTAGCGGTAAGGTAACCAAGATAATCAAAGGATTAATCGAATATGGCTTTCTTGATCGAACACCTGATGGAAGTCAATACTGGCTAAGAAATGGTTCCCAGAACAAGGAGGAAACAACGATGGATCGCAAACAAGAATTAAAGCAACCGTACAAAGAGACAAAAATTGAGGCCGGAGTCTACCAAATCAAGAACACCATAAACGATAAGATATTTATCGAAAGCACCCCAAACCTAAAGACGATCAACGGAAAGCGATTTACGCTGGATATGGGAACGTATCAGAACAAACTTCTCCAAAATGAGTGGACGGAATTTGGATCAGAGGCCTTTGTTTTTGAGGTGTTAGAAATCTTAGAAATACCTGAGGAAGGCTATTTTGATACCAAAGATGCCTTGAAAAAACTTAAAGCACAGTGGTTGAATGAACTTCAACCTTACGGAGAACGTGGCTATAATAACCCTTATCCGGCTAAATAGATGCTTTAGTCATCATTCACAATTGTTTTATCAAATATCTTCACGAGCTCTTCACTATAAGACTCTAAGTCGACTTTAGCGGTGATGTTAGGGTTAGCCAATAACATATACTCCCTGATAGCTCCAGTGATAGCGCTGGCCATGACATCAACGTTGAACTGTCGAAATTCACCTTTGTTTTGACCATCGTGTAGTATCTGTTTCAGTTCTAGCATTACCGGTTCCTCTTAAATATTGATGACTTAAACTATTTATTGATCGCTTAATCAAATATTTACATTAACGATCAACTTTGTCAAAGGTCGCTTGGTTCATCTCCCTCCTCTTGCTCTCACTAGCGTGAACAAGGTGTTGAAACACTGCACCTGTCCCCTTGATGACACTTCCGCGTAACGGCATGGGGTAAATACGCGAAAAAGAATGGATCTTTCTCAAAGGCTTGACTAGATCATGCCTTTGAGAAGACCCATTCTTTTTTGGTTCAATTAATTTTGGGACAGTTTAAAGATATTTATCAAATTCAAAGAAGACTCCCACTTCTATAAATGATCAGATGCTGATTAAGGTAAAATTATAACCTCTTAGGTAGCTCAGTGTCAATAGATGAAAAATAGATCAGCTGAAACAAGGTAGTTGTTAAAAAATTACAACAAAAAGCCGCATATTTAAAAAATGCGGCTTCCTAACCTCTAAATGACGCTTATTTTTTTAGCTCTGATAATAATTTCCACACACTATAACCAAAAAGAGCAAGAGAAAGTAACAAACTGATCTGTATGGAGCTCCATGTAGAAATTCCGATATTTACCTCAATGATTTTTCCGACGGCACCAACAAGTAATCCGACCATAATGATAATCCATAATTTAGTTGAGACATTTCTATCCTTGCGTCGGGTAAAGAAATAAATATAAAAAATTACACAAGCGAGTAACAGGCCTCTTGTAACCATAAGAAGTGTTTCCATTTTAATTTCTTCCTCATTTACGATAAAATTCAGCAACAACGCCGTACTAAGTATATCAAAACATATATTATCTATCAAGGGATATGCCTTGCATCTTTCAACTGTACCAATTTTACATCCAGAGTCGTAATGCAGTTTCTCTAAAGAATACTGGACATCATTGGGTATTCCTCGTCATCGACTGTCCCTCCAGATCTAAAACGTAAACCACTATTTAGAAACGATGAACGAAAAACAGCATCCGTTCCGAATCGTTCTCGAATCGAATCGATGGTACGATCAACAACTCTCTGTTTTTCGTAATCTTTCTCGAAAAGAGCAAGCTGCATAAAATCATTTCTACATAACTCAGAAACACGAACTCCAAGATGCCGCACTGGCTCTCCTTTCCACAACTCGTCAAAGAGTTCGCAAGCAACCTGGTGAATAGCATTGGTACAATCTATCGCTGAGGCTATCTTTCTTTGGTGAGAGCAAGAATAGAATTCGTTTGTCTTCAATGAAACCGAGACTAAACGAGCACAGTATTCAGTTTGACGCAACCTTGATGCAACCGTCTCAGTCAGAGAAAGCAAGACTAAATGGGCCGTTGTCGCATCTTCGACATCAAAAGCAATTGTCGTTGAGTTGCCTATTCCTTTTATCATTGTTCTGCGATTTACTCTAACGTCCGATATATCGTTTCCGTTCGCATAGTTCCAGACTAAGATGCCATGACTTTTCAAGAAAAGCCTAATCATATTCAGATCCGCCTGAGCTAATGCACCAATAGTGTTAATGGCTCTACTCCGCAACTTTTTGGCAGTCGCTCTCCCAACCATGAATAGTTCTTCGATGGGGAGACACCACATTTTATCAGCAATTTCATGAGGGAAAATAGTATGTACTTTATCTGGTTTTTTAAGTTCACTAGCCATCTTGGCTAAGATTTTATTAGTTGAGATCCCGATATTAACGGTAAACCCAAGCTCTTCTTTGATTCGGTCTTTAATTTTATAGGCCGTTTCGACGGGGTCAGCATAGATCCTTCCCATATTCGTGAAATCCAGAAAATATTCATCTATGGAATACTGTTCAACCAAAGGTGAATATTCACGAAGAATATCACCAAATGCACGACTACATTGCATATAGAGCCCATAATTCGGGGATACAATGATCAACTCTGGACACTTCGCTTTAGCAGAGTAGATCGTTTCCCCTGTCTGTATGTTATATTTTTTGGCGGGTATCGATTTCGTCAAAACAATTCCATGTCGCGTTTCAGGATTACCCCCTACAACTGATGGGACAGTCCTTAGATCCAGTGGATCGCCATGTTGAATTCGGTGAACAGCCTCCCAGGAGAGATAGGCAGAATTCACATCTATATGAAAAATAATTCGATTACCCATTGTCTTCACCCTTTTGATAGAATGTTTGTTCCCATTCTATCAAAACATAGGTTCGTGGTAAAGTAAATATAGTTGCCAAATAATTACAACAATCTCCACTATAGGCTTCATAAGCGACGAAATCCCCATTCGTCCCACCGCCAAACGGTCGTTTGGACCTGAGCAAATCTATCCAAGGTGTAGCGTTCTCCAGTTATCTTCCGATACTTCCCTTCCTCAACAATTAATTCAAAAAGGTCATCCTCATCAATGTCTTGTACTGTTAACGAGACAATCGGGCAGTCTAAGTCTGACGAACACCAGACCTGCTTCATGACCTTGTCCTTCAATGGATATACAAAAAGGTGGTTTTTGTAGCCGACATCCTCAACGGTCTGCCAGAAAGGTTCGACGGTTCCAAAGTTGCCTGTTTTCCACAAGCTTATCACTAGATTGACCGTCCCGTCGTTGTTCACATCTCCTAGGACAAAGTTATCGACGCGCCAGTCACCTAGCGACTGCCAGAGATCCTTTTCTCCTTCCCTAATAGTAAGGCAGTGATCGATTAGGAGGTACTCCTCGGTCATTCTGTCACGGTCAAGATCAGCGCCTAATTCGGGTGACCGGATCCTCTGACTCTGAAAACAACCCGACGACGATTACTGTTACGAGCAGGAACATGAGTATGGACAAGAACTGCCTGAGGGATAAATTTGATAGCCTGTTTCACCCATCGTATCCAGGATAGCGTAAGCTTCTTTTGAATTCATAGCGGCGGGGATATCTAGCCCTTTTGGTAGCACCTGACAAAACTGGCTTCTCCGCCAAAAAACACATCAAAGCAAAAAAATGTTGTGATTATGAACAATCTATAGTATACTAAATAAGTAAAGAAATCAAATTTTTATTTACCTTTGAAATAAGAGCAATTTGACTGGCGGGATGACACGCAGAATCCATCCCGATGGTTGTTGCTTGTTTTTTGTTTGGGTAACACTTTGAAAGGAGTCTACTATGAGCGACAACATTTCCATGAATAGCGAAACCACAACTATAGAGATCTCTAGGTTAATAATCGAGAGATATTTAGAAAGAAAACTAAAAGAAACCGAAATTGTGCACCATCTAAATGAGGTTAATGACGACGACAGAACTGCAAATCTTGCAGTGTTTATTGACGTTGCTCATCACGCAAAATTCCACAAAGCTAAAAGGAAGTCTCAGTATATCCCAGAAATAGGACGTACTAGAAAGGCGATAGAAGCAAAAATGTTAGAAAAATACGGGATAGTGTTTTATGGACCGCTATATAATAGCGATCGAGAAAAAATGCTTAAGCAAATGGCAGAACGCACAAAAAGGGAACTGGGCTTACTTCGCTAAGCATATGAGGTTAAGTTGATTTTCTCACGTTTTTCTCCAGACGGCTCAGAATGAGCCGTTTTTTTTATGAAATCTTGGCTATTATCTTTATGACTGTAGCATCTAAGGATGCTTCACTTTTCAAGCGCGTAGTCGGTATCCAAAAACTAATGACCTTTTTTCTATTCTTCTTCAGATACGAGTAAATTATTTGCGCTTCATCGATATCTTCCTGGGTCAATCTACCTGTATTACTTTTTTGTGTGGCAAATTTATCCCTAATCATCTGATTTAGGGAAAGCCTCATCTCTGTATTATCTACCTCTACCCTATTAAATACTTTTCCGTAAAGTAGCTTATTCCCTTTGATCAGGAATATCTTAGCAAGTTCATTGTCAAGAAATTCAACCGTTATGATATTCCTGTTTTTACTTGAGGATTGAACTAACGACTGCTTACCTATTACATGCCGAAGACCTAGGTAATACTCCCTATATTTGGCCGCCTTTTCAAAGTTAAGATTCTCAATAGCTTGATCCAACATTTTAGAAAGTTCATGAACAGGTACCCTATCATTCCCGTAGATAAGCTGCTGGATTTTATCAATGTGAACCCAGTATTCATCAGGATTTACTTGCCCAGTACAAACGCCCAAACAAGTACCCAATTGGCAGAACAAACAACCATTTGCCCTTTTGATCAATCTTGGAGTAGGACATTTTCGGATTGGATAAAAATCGTTTAAGTATTGTACTGTAGTCTCGACCCGATGAGGACTAGTAAAAGGTCCAAAATACAAGGCACCATCTTTTACTTTTTCGTTTACAACCGTTAACTTGGGGTACTGTTCAGCCGGAATCTTCAAATAAATATACTTTTTGGTATTCTTCAGCTGCTTGTTATACTTGGGTTTTATATCCTTAATCAGGCGACATTCTTCGATCAAGGCGTCCAATTCAGTCTCTGTGACTTGATAATTAAACGTATGAATATGATGTATCATTTCAGCGACTTTGAGATCTCTATCCTTTTGGTCATGAAAATATTGAGATACCCTGTTCTTGAGGTTTTTGGCCTTGCCAACATAGATGATATTCCCCAATGAATCGAGCATCATATAGACACCCGGTTTTTGTGGCAGTTGCTTAAGCTTTTCCTTCAAAATCATATAAATCTCCATAAATTCGTTTTTCTACCTCAAATAGTATATTATCGTTTTTTTTACTACCTGTGACGAGTTCAACTCGAAAGCCTTTCCGACTCTGCCGAACTGTAGCAGCCATGAATCTGAAAAACATCAACGACCATACCCTACTTGTCACGATGATTCCTAGCAGAATCCGCCAAGTTGTCAGCCAGAACAAGGGCCGGCTTAAGAGATATGAAGTTAGAATTCCAATGACTGTCAGAAGTTCACCGATGAGATCATGTAAGGAATATAAGTTTAACAACTGTAATACAGGCCCATAGAAATAACATATAAGCCAAAAAACATTTTACTGATTCGCGGTCATTCTCGGCGATAAGATCCGAGGAAATCATCAGGCCTAAAGCGGTTAGGCCCAGATTTGAGATCACGAACATAGTGTAATTTGATAATGAGTCATTTCTAAGGAATGCAATAATCAGGTCTAGGGCTGAAAGCATAAAGACTGATGTAAGAAATGTATTGGTCAGTGTCATTGACTTCGAGCTTTTTAAACGTGGGGCAGGTTCGGAAGTCAGACTAGATAGACTTAATTTACCAGACAGACTTACTTTTGAAATTGACATATTTCATTCCTTCTTTCTTTATTTTATAAGGAACTGTCTTCCTATTTCAACTATAACACTGTGCTCAGACAAATCTTTGTAAGTAATTTGGCTATGAATTATTCATTGAAAATTAAAAACCACCGCCCAAAGGCGATGGTAGAGGATCACTATTTACAATTCATATTCGAATATAGAGATTAATTTACTTTCGATACGGAGTTTTATCTAAAAGCGTCTGATCTATCACTTCCGCTTTTATGTCGATGACTTCCCCAAACATATACTCCTGCGGTCTCTGTTTGAACTTACTGGATGGTTTCTTTCCGAAGTAATATTTGTATATGCCGTATAAACTCGCCAGCGCTGCTCCAACTAACATGATCCCAAAGGAAAAAACGACCGTTGTAACGATGATAAAGAGAATCGCGAGGGACCATAGGGCTTTACTTAGCTTAGTAGGCATCTGAAATCCTCCTTTAATGGAAAGCAAACTTCCTTTAATGAAGCAAACTACTTTTAGAACAATTTCTAATAATATCTATTATAGAACGATCTTTTAAAAAAATCTATTCGGGAACTTCTACCAGTTCTCCGTCTTCAAAATTGATGTAATACCTTGCTTGACGTGTACAACCTTGTACACCACAGGTTCCGCTTCAAACACTTTCCAGCATACTACGTTTAATTTGGTACTGGACGGCGCATATTCTACATATTTGACTCCATGCTTTAGTGCCATCAGGGTGGCGCGGATTGGCGTTATTAAAGAGTATTCCTTGGTATTGGTACATCTGAAAAACCTCTTTTCTTCTGTCAGCAAACACATTATTCTTAAGCCATACTGATCTAAGATGGCTTACTTTATCATTATACCATTTTTCCTATCTAAGACCTACATCGTGGTTATGTTTGATGTCGTAATTATCGCATGACCTTTTCGGTGTAATAACAAATTGCTATTGTTCCTGGACCAACATGCAACCCAATAACGGGTCCTATATCCATAATCTTTGGAGTTATCTTGAGTTTTTCACGAATTACGTTGGCAAGTTCAGCGGCTTCGCCCTGACAATTGATATGCAGAACAACGACTTCTCCTAGCCCATATTGACTAATATCCTGGAGCATTTTATCCACCATGGCCATTACGGCATTCTTTTTGGTTCTTACTTTGGTGAGAATATTTGTTTTGCCATTTTCCACAGTCAAAATCGGAATAATTTTAAATAGATTTCCGATTAAGGCACTAGCTCCCCCAATTCTTCCGCCTTTTTTCAAGTATTCAAGATTCTCAGGGATAAATAAGAAGCGACTTCTTTTTATGTTCTCTAACGCTGCTGCTTTGACCTGCTCTAATGTCTGTCCTGCTTTTGCCGCTCTGGCAGCTTGGATAACGGCAAACCCAAGTTGCATACAATTAGATCTTGAATCGACGATCTCTATCTTAGCATTCTCAAACTTTTCCAAAACCATTTCTTTGGCAAGTTGAGCTGTGGATAAAGTCCCGCTCATTTCTGAAGATAAGAAAATACAACATAGACTATCGCCCATCTCAACCACACTGATCATTTCATCAACCATTTCCCCGATCGAAGGTTGTGAGGAGGTTGGAATTCCTTTGGCAGCCATCATCTTATAGAAAGTCTCGTTATCAATATCAGTTTCTCTCATACTCTCAGTGCCAAAGGATAGATTCAAGGATACCATCCTAATATTGAATTCTTTCCTAAGTTGTTCCCCTAAGTAGCTGGTGCTATCCGTCAAAATTTGTACTGCCATTATTTTAGCTCTCTTTCGTTACATGCCAATCTCCATAATCTCATAAGCACGTATTTATTATAGCTATATTATAACCTTTATCAAAGCATCGTGTATTTGTTATTCAGAATTTATTTAAAAATTTCTGAGAGAATGTTAGTAACGACTTTAATAGATTAATAGATTAATAGATTAATAGAAAAAGCCCCGAACGAGCGGTTATTTCCGCCGACGGGGCTTTTTCAGGTACCTACTAGCATTAAGATTTAGACAGTCTCTTCTGCTTCTGCAGAATTCTCAAGTTCTTCATCCGTTACCAAGGCATTTTCGATGAGCGTGCTGAGATGATGCATCTTCATGCCCAGCTTATAGAATTTATTCATGTCGTTAAACTGGTCAATGCAGTTATGACAAGGGATGCAACCTACTTTTGCCCCTGTAGCCACCAATTGATCCACTTTTGGCTTTGCTTTAGCCATGCGCTGCTGCTTGGTCGCCGCCACTGCTAAAGCACCGCCCCCGGCTCCACAACAAATGTTATACTTTCCTTCAGGATTCATTTCGCGATAATCCGCCACGACATTTTTAATGACATAGCGTTGTGGTTCATAGACTCCTTCTTTACGAACAGTATTACACGGATCGTGAAGGGTCACTGGAAGCGGATTTTTGGTCTTGTCTAGCTTTAGCCTGCCTTCTTTGATCCATTCTGCATATTTCTCGACAATGTGGCGTACAGGGAATTGCTTCCCTTTCCAGAAGCTACGCTGAAACATTCTACAAGAGCGGAAAGCGTGACCACATTCAGTAACGACTAGTTCTTTAGCATTTAAGCGCTCAGCTTCTTCAAAGAGTGGCCGAGTAATTTCTTGGAATTGATCATTCTTTCCTGTGAACAGACAGATATTAGTTGCATCCCAGCGCTTACTGCTAATTGTAAAGTTTGCTTTGGCTGCATAAAAGATGTGTAATATAGTCTGAAGTTCATGTGGATAATGTTTAACCTCTCTGGCATTGAAACCAAACATGAAATCTGCATCAGGCTTGTCTAAAGGTATTTTATAAGTGGGATCGTTTAGTTCTGCCTGAAGTTCCTCCTCAAGCCACTCTATAGTCTCATCAAAATCGAGTTGTTCCACAGCCATCTGGTTGCCTGTGTTTATATGGTCATCGGCAATGATTTGTAAATGACCGGGAGGGGTGGGAGTTTTCCCTCGGAACATTCTTGTAAGGGCAGCGATGTTTACACCCATGGGGCATTCCACAGTACATCGTTCACACATATTGCAATTCCAGACGAAAGGATCGCTAGCTAATTCTTCCCGCATTCCAAGTGCTACTTTGCGAATGAATTTACGAGGATCCTGATCCTCAATTAAATTACTATACACACAACCAGCTGTACACATACCACAGGAAAGGCAATTGGAAAAATCATATCCTTTTAATAATCCAGCCACTTCATCTCTCAAGGTAGGATCTAAGCTTTTAACTCTAATGGGTTCAGCCATTCTTACTATCACCTCCGACTTGATTAATATTCATTAGGGAGCTCTTTTAACTGAGCCATGGAAAAGACCGGTCCATCTTTACAGACATACTCTGTTCCGATATTGCAACGACCGCAGATTCCCAAGCCGCACTTCATACGCATTTCTAAGGACGTGTAAATTCGCTCAGGAGGGAAGTTGAGTTTTTCTAAGACAGGTAAAGTATACTTGATCATGGCAGGGGGTCCGCAAACGACAGCATAAGAGTTGACCGAAGAAGGAGCAATTTGTTCAGTAATGGTTGGAATAAAGCCAACATGTTTATTCCAGCCTTCTGCTGGCTTGTCGATCGTGGTGACCAAATTAATGTTGGGGTTGTTCTCCCACTCAGCTAATTCTTCCTTGTAGAGCAATAAGCCAGGGTTTCTGGCACCGTAAATAACCGTAATATCACCATAGTCACCACGATGTTTAGGATCGAGCATGTATTTAGCCAATGAACGCAGAGTCGTAAAAGCAAAACCGCCACCGATAATGACAAGATTTTTTCCTTTAAACTCTTCGATGGGATAGTAATTACCCATCGGTCCTCTAACCCCTACCATGGTACCCTCTTCCATGAGGTGTAAGGCATTAGAGACACAGCCTACTTTAGCTACCGAAAACTTGAGAATTCCAGGTTCAGTCGGAGAGGTTGCTATTCCAAAGGGAGCTTCTCCATGACCATAGGCGCTTAGTTCTGCAAACTGACCTGGCATATATTTGAAGTTCTCTTCATCTTGTTTGTTTAAATACTCTAGAGTAAAGGTGTTGATCAGCTTGTCTTCAGTTTCTACTAAATTTTTAACCAGCTTCATTGTTATGGGTATATAAGGATTCTGTTGCATCATTCCACCACCAATTCTGCTTTGTTAGCCCCATCAATGACTTGTCGAATATCCATATTAACTGGGCAACTTTTTATGCAGCGACCACAGCCTATGCACGACATAGACCCATTGTTATGGACAAAATAGTTGAACTTGTGCATCAACCGCTGACGCCAACGGGCCTTTTTCTGATCCCGTGGGTTATGACCAGAACCATGAAGTGTAAAGAGAGGGGCCATACAGCCATCCCAGGTTCGCACTCTGGTACCTTCATTTTTTCGCACTTCCTCGGAAATATCAAAGCAATGGCAGGTAGGACAGGAGAACGAACAAACATTACACCCGATGCATTTTTCTTGGAGAGTATTCCAAAACGGATTATTAAACATGTTGTCAAGTTTACTAGTAATCGTTGAAACATCTACCTTGCTCGTGGTTTCTGCGCTTTTAATTTTATCAACCAAAGCTTGCTCATCCACTGTCAGTTCTGATAATGCTTCGAAACGAGCAGCTAAGGCTTGCCCTTTCTCAGTGATCACTTCTACTTCGTAAGCATCTCCGAGATCGATCAAAAACAGATCTGAACCCTCACTGCCTGCAGGAGAAAGACCAAATGAGGAGCAAAAACAAGTAGGGGCAATTTTATTACAGGCAACTCCGATTATGACTGATTTATCACGTCGTTCAAAATAATAAGGGTCGGTATACTGATCATTTTTGAAAACCATATCTAAGAGTTGCATCCCTTTAGCATCACACGGTCTAATTCCAAAAAGAACGGTATTTTCAACTTTAAGTTCGCTCTTAACGGTTACCTCTTTACCCTCTTTCTTATAAGACATGAGTTTTTCATGTTGAGGGAAAAAGAAGGCTTTGGGAGGAAGCTTAGAATTTAGATAATCTTGCTTGACTTCTGAGAAGCTTTTGACTCCTTTGAAAGCAATTCCGTTAGCATCACTAACCGGAGCAATTATTTGGTACTCAGCGACTAAAGCATCAAATGCTTGGCCAAATTTTACTTTACTTATCTTCATTATCTTCACCTCACTCCTTTACCAAGAACTGTTCTTCTGGATCATTTGTGCTATAGACATTTAGAGCAGGTTTAACTTCTTCGTTGATCCCTGATTCATGGTTATACATTTCGTAAACATCTTTAGTCATTTTGCGATTTAAGGCCCGAATATCGACCCCTTGCGGACAAGCACGACTACAAGCTCCACAATCAACACAACGACCAGCTAAGTGCAGAACACGGCCAGCTTGGAAGAGGAGATTTTCGGCACGATCCACTCCACCTGTCAGCCACCTTGGGGAATTGCAATCCACAAAGCATTCCTGACAATAACACAAAGGACAGGCATTACGGCAGGCATAACAGCGAATGCACTTGCTCATTTGTGCTTTGAAATACTCTTGTCGCTCGCTCTCAGATTTGTTCTCCATTGCTGTTACGTCTGCAAAGGCAGCGGCGTCTTGAGGAACTTCAATCAATTCGCCAATCTGGAGATCCGCTATAACTGGATTAGGGTAACGGCAGGTCTGGCAGGTAGCATCTTTTACTTCTGTAAAGAGATACTCTTTATCCCCTTCCATTCCCTTAACGGATACTTTTCCGTCGGTTATACTAGCTTCGAGAATTTCCCCTACTTCGGCCACGATCTTTCTCTGATCGATGACCCCTTGACAGGAAACACCCATGATATACAAGTCATCTCTAAGCAATTGGTTTTCCTGTAACAGGACGACTAAAGCACGACTGTCACATCCTTTAGCGACAATGGCCTTCTTGCCAGGAGTCTTTGCTGCAAAAGCTGCTAAATTATTCTCACACGTTTCATCCCAAATCAAGGAGTCAACCTCTTGAGCGGAATGCACAAAGCAAGGAGTCGCTTTTAACGGTAAGGAACCCTTTTCGTAGCCAATAACAACGTCTACTAATCCTTCAGCCAGTAACTGACGGGCCTTTTCTCGGATTTCGTTTATGATATTATTCATCCGTTGCACCCCCGTCATCTACTTTAAAGACCCCTTTATTAGGTCCAAGTGCACTAACCCGCTCGGTAACCCCTTTTACGACTTCCGCAAATCGGCCGCCTTCTGCAGCTGATACCCAAGAAAAGCTAACTCGATCTTCTTCTAAACCCACATGGGTTAGCAACGATTTAATGAGCGCAAATTTTCTGCGTGCAACGTAGTTGCCACTTATATAATGGCAATCCCCTGGGTGACATCCGGAGACCAATACTCCATCAGCGCCATTAGCCATAGCTTTTAAGATATACAAAGGATTGATTCTGCCGGAACACGGGACCCGAATAGTTCTAATGGTGGGTGGATATTGAATTCTGCCAACACCCGCTAGATCCGCGCCTGCATAACTACACCAGTTACACAAGAAAGCAGCAATTTTTGGCTCGTACTTTTTATTTTCAGCTTCTACCTGAATTTCTCCCATAATCATCTACCTTTCCCAATCATTATTGGCTCACAAACATTTATAGGAAATTCAACATCTCAACAATTTGCTCGTTTGTGCACCCTCTGAGGCTAATGGCTCCGCAGCGGCAACTTGAAGCACAGGCTCCACAGCCTTTACATAGAGCATCGTTAACAACTGCTAGGCGGTTGACCAAATCAACCGTGACTGCTTTGGCCGAACAAACAGCTTCACAAGTCCCACAAGCAGTACATTTACGCTTGTTAACAAAGGCATTTAGACCAGCAGATTCAACCTGCTCTTGAGACAAGGCCACACCCGCGCGTCCTGCAGCAGCTTTAGCTTGCGCAATGACTTCTTCCATGTTCTTGGGACTGTGTGCGATACCTGCCATAAAGACGCCATCAGTACTAAAATCGACTGGGCGCAATTTCATATGAGCCTCTAAGAAGAAACCTTCAGCATTTAAGGGGATTTTGAACCACTTAGAGAGTTGTCTGCCATCGGCAGGTGCTTTAATGGCAGCAGCTAAGCAAACCACATCTGCTTCAATTTCTAAGGGGCGATCTAAGACGTGATCTCGTACCGTTACAACCAGGGTCTGCCCTTCTTTGGTCAAGACTGGCTTTTCATTCTCACTATAACGGACAAAGATGATTCCAATTCGTCTCGCTAGCTCATAGTCCTCTTCAAAGTAACCATAGGTTCTCATATCGCGGTATAAAACGAAGACATTAGCCCCTGGATTTTTGGTTTTGACTTTAAGCGCTAATTTAACCGATTTAGTACAGCAAGTACGGCTACAGTAAGGGTTTTCTTCACAACGCGAGCCAACGCATTGAATAAAGACGAAATTCTGGGCATTATCTATCTTTGAGTCATGGTTATAGATTGCCTCATCCATTTCAATTTGAGTCATTATTCGCTGATCTTGACCGTATAAATATTCCTTAGGCTTGTATTCTTGCCCACCAATGGTCAGGATTGCTACACCATGTGCTATCTGTTCGCCATTTTCTAAAGTGGTTGTAAAGCTACCTAAGAAACCACCAACCTCTTTGATTCCCACACCTACGTGGAGTTTAATGTTGGGATGGTTGCTTACTTGGTCGATAAGCCCAGCAACAAATGCTTTCATATCTTCTCCTCTGAAGCCAGTGGAGAATCTTCGAGCTACACCACCAAGCGCCTTGTCTTTTTCAACCAAATGAACTTCGTAACCTTGATCCGCAATGGATAGGGCACTGGTCATACCCGCTACTCCGCCTCCGATCACCAAGGCAGCATGGTTCATGGCCATGAAGATAGGTTGAACTGGCTGTTGCATGGAAGCGCGGACAATCGCTAACTTTGTCAGATCTTTAGCCTTTTCGGTCGCCTTTTCCGGCTCATGCATATGAACCCAAGAACATTGGTCACGGATATTGGCCATGTCAAATAGGTGAGCATTCAAACCGGCTTCCTTCAACGTCTCTTGGAATAAAGGCTCGTGGGTTCGTGGACTACAGGAAGAGACCACAATTCTATTCAACTTTTGTTCGCTAATCAGAGCTTTGATCGAAGCCTGAGCATCTTGAGAACAAGCATAGATTTTATCCGTTGCATAAGCCACGGTGGGCAGAGTCTTAGCGTACTCAACGACGCTAGGCACATTGACAACGCCACCAATATTGACCCCACAGTGACATATAAAGACACCTGTTCGGATAACATCTCCTGCAACATCCAGTTCGGCTGGATATTCTTTTTCACTGACTAAGGTTCCCCGCTGATCCGCTAATAAAGCGGAAGCCGATCCGGCAGCTGCACTGGCTTGCATAACAGTTTCCGGAATATCTCTGGGCCCGCTAAAGGCTCCCGCCGCAAAAATTCCTGCTTTAGAGGTATTTACCCCAGTGAGCGGTTCAAGCTCAGCAAAGCCAAATTTATTGACTTTAAGATCTAACAGTTTGGCTAATTCTTTAGAACTATCTCCTGGTTCAATCCCCACTGATAGAACGACTAAATCAAATTGGTCAGTGCTGATTTGGCCGTCTTCTGTAGAGTATCTTATGATAGCGTCTCCTGAACCATCTTTGGCTTCGGTCACTTCATAAATACGGGAACGAATGAAATTAACCCCATGTTGATTTTTAGCGCTCTCATAATACTTTTCAAAATCTTTACCAGGAGTTCTCATATCCATGTAGAATATGGTTGTATCAACGGGTATATGGCTGTGCTCTTTCGCGATGACCGCTTCTTTGATTGCGTACATACAGCAAACGCCTGAACAGTAATTCTTATCTATTTTGACGTTTCTAGAACCGACACACTGAATCCAAGCGATCTTCTGAGGTTCTTTTTGGTCAAAAGGCCTTACCAAATGGCCATCAAAGGGCCCTGATGCGCTGAGAAGGCGCTCGAACTCAAGGCTGGTAATAACGCTTTTGATTTGTCCATAACCATAATAATCGAGCGTAGACGCATCAAATACTTTAAAGCCAGGATTTAGAATCATCGAGCCTACTTCAACATCGAATTCTTTGTCTTCCATTTGATGGTCTATTGCCCCAGCTTGACAGGCCTTAACACATTTCAGGCAAATGTCTTTGCCTTTTGCTTTACCACGGGTTTGAAACAAACAATTCTTTTCGTCAATGCCATAAGCATTTGGGAAGGCTTGTGAATATTGTTTAAACGCAGCCTTACGCTTTCCTAAGCCCTGATTAAATTCATCATCGACTTTTACTGGACAAGCTTCAGCACAGGCTCCACAACCCGTACATTTTTCCAGATCAATATAACGTGCCTTTTGCTTAATGGTGACTTTGAAATTTCCTGCTTCTCCTGCGGTTTTGACAACTTGTGAATTGGTGTAGGTTCTTACATTAAGATGACGTCCGCATTCAACTAATTTTGGGGATAAAATACACATCGAGCAATCATTGGTTGGGAAGGTCTTATCCAACATTGGCATAGTTCCGCCAATTGCTGACGATTCTTCTACCAAATGAACTAAGTATCCCGACTCTGCTAAATCCAGTGCAGCTTGAATCCCGGCAATCCCTGCGCCAACAATCAAAACAGAACCTATTTTATTTTGACTCATTACAACCCCTCTTTCTTCCTTACTCCTTATTAAAGATAGTTACAACAATCACAAGGAACAGTTTATTAATTCGCCACATAAAGCATAAATCCTTTCTCTATATGACAAAAATTTTAAAAATTAAGTTATTTACGTAATTAGACTTATCTTTTTTAATCAAAGCAGCTTAAAGCCATGATTTTTTCAGGAATCCCACTCCTAGAAGTGGGATTCTAGGGTTCTTTTTACTCTATTTAACAGATTAATGGGAACGCCTTCCCTAGTATATCTTGGTGAAGCTCGGTAAAAATATCTATTTCTCGTCCTAAGCTAAACGAGTAGAGCGTGCTTTTTACGACCTTGATCTTAGTTAACTGCTCGATAGCCTGAGCATAAAGTGAAAGTTGAAGGGCATATCGTTTTCGCAAGATCTCCTCAGGATCCATCTCGTTATCTGTCTGAAATGAATCCGTCTTGTAGTCGAGAATTTCCGCTTTTTCCTCTTGGCGATCGTCAATATAAATAATCACAACATCGATAACCCCTTGAACTAAAACAGTTGTTTGATCCTCAGCTGGGATCGTCAAGGTAAATGGGACTTCTCGAAGTACTTTTTCTGCCTTAAAGAGCCGTTGTCCAAGCGGAGAGCCCAGAAACTCAACAATCTGACTTGCCGGAATGATGCTCTTTTGCTCGGCACTGAGAATTTCACGTTGCTCGAGTAGATTCAAGAATTCGAGAATATAGTCCAACTGTTCTGTCTGAACTAAAGTTGGCCAGAGATTTCTCAGTTCCTGAAAGGGAATGTGCTGCATTACCGTGTGCAAGGCTGTTCCTCGTTCTGCAGCTGTCATTGATTGTGCGACTTGAAGAAATTTAGGTCGTTGCATAAAATCAGCTTGCTTAGAGAGCGTCGATATCGGGGAAACGTCGTCTTGTGTATGCCAATTATTCTGCCGTTTTAGTTCGCTCACACTTGTTTTGGCAATCTGGCGAACGGATTTATGGTAGGGATATTGCCAGCTTAGCCGCTGGCTGACCTCACCAAACCATTGCTCAACAGTTTTGTCTTCAACTGGACACCCTGATTTGTTTTGGTTTACTAAGTTAATACTTTTTTTTAGGTTCGCTATTTCACGATCGTTATCGTTATCCTTATCATCTTCTTCTCGATATACTTCGTCACTCTCTTCGTGACACCTCTCGCTACTTTCTTCATTAACTGGGGTTAAGCTTTGATGAAGATGAATTTCCCAGCGCGAACCTGCTTCAGGTAGGGAAAACGTCCTTTGAGGGTTTTCTGGGAATTCTGCTGTCCCGAAGAGCGCTTGGGGATGGCGGGCTAGGGCAGGTCCAATCCAATCTAGAAAGCATTTGGCACTCCGAAGTTGACCATCTGGTAAAGGGATTTCGTTCCACTCTGAAGTTCGTTGCCATTTGGCAAGTGTCTTATCGAAGGTATCGATATTACCATAGAGAAAAAGTCGTTCCTTAGCTCGAGTGAGTGCTACATAGAGGATCCTTAATTCTTCAGCCAATGATTCTTGGGCTAGACGTTGTTTGAGAGCGTACTGGATTAAGGAGGGGTAGCGTACATTGTTTTCCACATCGATAATCGGCATGCCCATTCCTAACTTTGAGTGGAGGAGCACCTTCCCCTTGAGGCTTTGCGTGTTAAACGTTCGTCCTAAACCAACGACAAAAACGACTGGGAACTCTAAGCCTTTGCTGGCGTGAACTGTGATTAAACGAACAACATTTTCATTTTCTCCTAAAGCACGGGCATTGCCCATATCTTTGCCTTGTCCTTGAAAGCGATCTAAAAAACGGAGAAAACGGAACAAGCCACGGTACCTTGTGGATTCAAAGCGACTAGCACGGTCATAGAGGACCCTTAGGTTAGCCTGACGCTGAATGCCTGCTGGCAACGTCCCCACATAAGTCAAGTACCCGGTCTCTTCATACAGAGACCAGAGCAGATCCGCTAAGGAAGATCGACGAGATCTGGTTCTCCAGGTTTGTAGGTTGATCCAAAACCTGGTGATTTTATCCTTAAGTGCCGGAGCAGTGCCTAAAATAACTTGAGCCTTCTCTAGTCGTCGCTCCCAAGATTCTTCATAGAGATCTAAGATTTGTCTGAAATCCCTTTCTAGCTCCTGGGTCAGATTTTCATGTACTAGTCCGGCCCATACTCCTAGGGTTAAGGCCTCAAAGAAGTCTCCTTCAGGCAGCATCATCCGGACTTTGCCTAACTCACTTCCATTTAGACCCACGAGCGGAGAACGCAGGACCGCCGCCAAGGGAATATCTAGACGTGGATTGTCGATTGTTTTAAGCAAGGACAACATGATTTCCACTTCGCTGGCTCCGAAGTAACCGCTGGTTGTTTCTGCATAGACGGGAATGTTAGAGCTTTGGAATTCCTCTACATAGATCGGGGCAACCGCTGAATACGAGCGCATCAAGATGACAATATCAGAATAGCGGACGGGACGAAAATGTTTAAGTTCTTTATCAAAGAGTTGAAATTCTGACTCTTGAACCATGTGCTGTATTCGTTCACAGACTAAACGGGCTTCGATCCGTGCCTTATCAAGATCTTCCGGAGATAAGGTTTCTTCCGTCCCTGAAGAGGATTGCGCCTCCTTGTCTAAGGTACTTTCTATAGAAGAAGATTCTCTGTCGGCCGTTCCCTCATCACAAGAAAGGTCGGTTAAGTGTTTCTTTATACTACTAGAGTCAATCAGGTGAACCTCAATGGGTCCTTCTGCTGTGCGCAGTTGATCCTGTCCAGAGACGAATGAGGCACCATATTGTAGAGCTGCTTGATCATCGTAGGAGATTTCTCCTGCGCCCTGCGTCATAATCTGACGGAAGAGGAAATTTACTCCGTCTACCACTTCCAGACGACTTCGAAAGTTCTTGTTTAGATCTATGACAATCTTCGCCTCAGCTGTTTCACTCAGCGAACTAAGGGTCCAATGAGGCAATGTGCTGTATTTGGTAAGAAATAAGCTGGGATCGGCCATGCGAAAGCGATAAATGCTTTGTTTTACGTCTCCGACCATAAAAAGATTGGGAGCCCCCTCTTGCCTCGAGACAAGCTGTAAGATGCGCTCTTGTACCGGGTTAATATCTTGGTATTCATCCACCAATACTTCCGCGAAATACTCCTTTAATCCTTGGGCAATCGGAGAAGCATCCCCCTCTACCTCCAGTAATTGCAGCGCAAAATGTTCTAAATCGGTAAAGTCTAAGATGTTCCGAGCTTCCTTGGCTACCCTATAGACTTGAGAGAATTCTTGGACTAAAGCTCCCAGCGTTTCTACCATCGTACCCATCTCGCGAAGGGCAGGAAGTTGGAGCTTGATAGGAAAGGCAAAGACGTTATCCTTGAGAGAATTGAGTTTCTTCTTAGCCTCATCTCTTAATTTCTTGCATTCTTCTTGTAATGACTTTTGGGTTGCTTCGTCAAAGTCCTCTGGTTCCAGGTCAGAGGTGGGTATTTTCTTAGATTTCGAACGAATTGGCTTTAACTTAGAAAAATTAACGGCGCATTGCAATCGTGTTTCGACCTCGGTCCAATCTCCTTCTTTCAAGACACGATTTAGTAAGCCAACTTGATTTAGATCATCTTGGATTGTCTCTGCATAGGACGCTGGCCCTCCTTGATGGTGGGTGATCTGGAGGGCTCGTTCAAGTAGATTTAAACTTTCACCGACACGATCTAGGAGTCCTTGGCGGACGGATTGTCCCCATTCGCTTTGCATCAAGGATTCAATGGTTTCCCACACATAGGCCTTCTGAAGAGCATTCAGCCATTCAGAAGGGAGTGGTTGACTATAGGCGAAATTATAGAGATGCAAAACATGATCCATCAAAGGTTGGTCATCACGGTCCGAACCAAAGGCATCAACAAGCTTCAGAAAGGCTAGGTCTTCTCGTTCATAGTGGGTTTCAAAGAGGTCTTCAACCATGTCCTGACGCAAAAGTTCAGCTTCTGCTTGATCAGCAACTCGAAAGGCTGGATCTAGTTCAAGTTGGTAAAAATACTTGCGGATCAATTCTAAACAAAAGGAATGTAAGGTTGTAATGCTGGCCCGATTCAGCAGGGTGCGTTGGTTTAAGAGACGCTCAACTGCTCCAATCTCAAGTTCCTGAAACAAAGCCTCATCCAAAGCTTTGCCGATACGCTCTCGCATTTCGTTAGCTGCCGCTTTAGTAAAGGTTACGACAAGAAACCGATCGACATCGACTGGCTCTTCTAGGTCTGTGATTCTATGAATTAAGCGTTTTACGAGGACCGCAGTTTTACCAGAACCAGCTGCAGCAGCTACCAAAAGCTGGCCCCGAAATTGGATGGCGGCTAATTGTTCCGCTGTCCATTTTGGCTCACTCATCTTCGATCCCCTCCTTCCAACCAGTTGAGATCAAGGTTTTTAGAGCTTTTGTGTTCTTTTAATTGAGGGCGGTCATCGGATGAGGATCCAAAACTTTGCACGGACAAAGTGGTTTTCTCGACACGCTTCCAGACCTCCTCTTGCTTTAAGGCAGGTAGGTCTCGATATTGGTTTTCTGGAAGATAAGGATCAAAGTGACACACGGGTTTATAAGAACAGTATTGACAGCCCGTGCTCTTTCCCCTTCGGTATGGAGATAGGGAAATATCTCCATCTAATAGCCTTTCCCCAGTCTGTCGGAACCACTTATGAAGATAATCACTAAGCATCGAAAACTGGTCCTCAGTCAGGACGTTGGCGCCTTTCTTAAAGGTTCCATCTTTTTTTAAGTTTAGCCCTAGTAAATCCGATTGTCCGGTGGCAAAGGAAGAATCCATGGCTTCTAAGACCCTTGGATTAGCTAATAGATACCCACTGACTTTGATGGCTTGGACGCGACGTTGTTCCAATTCTTCAGAACTGATCGGGATCTTCTCTTCCAGCTGGGGTTCTAGGACAGGGAAATACAGAAACCCTGCGGGGACCTTCTGCAGTATAGCGCTATCCAGATTGGCAGTTTTATTAAGCAAGCTATCTGACTGGATTTGCGACTGATTTTCAGCTTGCCCGGACAAAACAAACGCTGAGGTTGTCGTATTAAGTAAGACTTCAGCCCCCTGTAATGCGACATTTAAATAGGCGAGTAATTGGAGATTTAGTCCATAATAAATCGTATCCAGCGCTAAGCTTAGCTCACGGGATTTGTAATCGAGAATTCGCAAATACACTTGTCCATCTAGAAAGGCGGCATCCACACGGTCAATTTGTCCGCATAAAAGCAGAGAATCCTCTTCCGTCAAAGGGATCTCAATTCCTGGCAGTGCTTGATCAGGACCAAAGCCAACTTCCAGCTGAATTGGAATGAAAATCCCTCTGCGAGCATGTTCAGCCAGGACTTTCACAGCGTGATGAACCGTGCGCTTTAATTTATGAGTTAAATAGCGGTAGCGTGCGCTGCTGAGGAGGATTTTATGTTGCAGACTTGGGGCTAGTCCATCCGCAAGTTCATTGACGAGTGCCCAAGATTCTTCCTTAGTCAATTTGCCCCAATCTAAGCCGCGTTCCTGGAGTTGGATCGCGAAATCATGCAGGAGGGTATGAAAAAATTCACCCATATTGGGGCTAGATAGCTGATAAGTAGGTCTTTCTCGAAGTTTGAGCCCATAACGGGCATAATGACCAAACGGACACTTAGCAAATTGTTCTAAACGAGAGATACTGGCCTTGAGACGTTTACCATATAAGCGGCGTGCTAGAGGACGTTGAATTTTTTCTTCCTGGTTTTGGCTGACAAGACTAGCGCGAAAACGTTCCATTTGATTATTGCGAAGAGAGTCCTGGGTCAGCCATTTCTCAGCAGCTTTCCACAGTGGGGATAGTGGCTCCCCTTGACGCAAGGTGCGTAGTTGTTCTGCATACGCTTGAAGGGCAGTATCGGGATGACTAAGGCGTTGAATATCCTCTTGGTTCCCAAAGAAACTTTCGGAAAGGTTTGGAAAAAGCTGCCTCAGTCTTCTCACAACCGGTGAAACTGTGAGACCTTTCCCCTCCTCATCCGTGAGCGGGTAACAAACTACTAGTTTTTCAGTAGCTCGGGTAAGCGCTGAGTAGATAAAAAATTGTTCTTCAAAGGTCTGAGCCTTTCCTTTGGGAGCCAGTGGGATACCAACAAGCTTCAATTGTTCCCTTTCATACTCGTCAAAAACACCGTCTGTTCCTGGCCGAGCAGGCAGTACCCCCTCATTGGCTCCTAAGAGAAAGAGAACCCTAACTTCAGGATTCCGGGAACGATCTAACGACCCCACTAATACTTGGTCTAGTCCAGGTGGTATCAGGCCCAGTTCGATAGCTTCAAGGCCAGAGGCGAGAATTAAAGAATAGTCCTCAAGCTTCAAAGACTCATCCCCTAATCCTGCCACAATTTCATCAAGGACTTGGATAACGGCTTCCCAGATTTGGGCATGGAGTTTGGCCTCGCTAAGATTTCCCTCCTGCTGAGCCTGCAGTGACCATTCCTTTAAGGTTGCTTGAACATTAAGCTTTTCTAAGAAATTATATAGACTTTCTGTCGCGTTCCGTACATTCAAGGTCTCTGGTTGGTTTCCGGGTATAATCCCTAGGATAAATGGATTGATTAGCTCATAGACTGTTTGCCTAGCAGAATTTAGTTCAGCTTGAAATTTCAATTCCTCAGCACGTTGTTCCTCATCTTGCCCCAAGGACCATTGGCGATGGTAACGCCAGGTTACGTTTCTACTCCAACCCTCTCCGTGAATTCCATGTTCCAGTACATAGTTTTCCAGCCGATCGATAGCATCCCTTGGCAGAGGGAAAAAGTCCGTCTTTAAACAACGAAAGAGTGGTTCGTAGCTCCAGTGTCGCTCCACCACTTCTGGAATGGATTGCACCAGTTCAATCAAGGGATGGTGTAGGACAGAGCGTTTATGATCTAAAAAATATGGGACATCATAGGACGTAAACACCTGAGTAATCAGGTCATGGTAGCCCGAAAGATCTCGACTCATGATAGCTATTTCGTTCCAGCGTAACCCTTCATCTCTGACCAAGTCCCGTAGTTTCCGTGCCACCCCTTCCACTTCAGCCCGCCGGTTAACGGCCGATAGGACTTGAATTCCCTCTCCATCTAATCTTGAGACACCCACTTCTGTCTTAGCTTCAGACATTTTTGTGACAGGGTAAACAAAAAAATTCGTTTCTAAATGACTAAGCCAAGGGTGCTTAAAGCGCTTTGTGCTCTCGAGAAACGTTGGAGGGTGTAAAAGTATACCCGTCTCTGCTCCAATACGTTGCAGATCTTGATAAGTATGCCAAGGACCTGTAAAAAATTCCTCCCCGACCTTAAAGATCCCCTCGTCTTGTGGACGTTCCTCTCTGATTAAGATTGGATCAAGAGGAAGTGTAATAATTACTTCCTGGGCAGTACAAACCAGGGTTTTTAAGACTTCTAATTCCTGAGGGGTAAATCCTGTAAACCCGTCAACCCACACTTTAGCCCCTTGAAGAAGGGGTGCATTAGGGAGTTTTTCTGCCAAGATCGATAATTCATCATCTGGGTCGCGGGTTCTTAAGCCTAGAGCTGCTTGGAATTCTTCATAAATAAGGGCTAAATCCTGGAGTTTATCATTTAAAATTCCATCAGTTTTCGTGACCTTTCGTAAAGCACTCGGAGCAATCCGGTAAGTTTTGAATTCCCCAATAGCTTGAGCGAGAAGATCAGCCATACCTGGTCGGGTAGCAGAGCGGGCGAAGGCTTTAAAATGAAGACGATGCTTTAAGAGGATCCTGCGGAGGAGCATCCGTTTACCTATCGTACCGATCAGAATCTTTTGCCCTCCCCCAGTTTCAGAAAAGACACGCCAGCCTAGTCTCCGAAAACTTAAGACTTGAGCGCGTAAACTTCCACCAAGATCAGGAGTATTGGCTAGGGCTATTTCCATCTGATAAGTTGCCTGCTCGGGAACGAGGAGGATGAGTGTTTCCCCCAAGGGTTCCCTGCGTAGTTCGCTACGGATTTCTTCCAAACATAGAGTGCTCTTGCCACTACCAGCCCGCCCGACTACGAAACGGAAACCCAAATCAATCGCTCCTTTCTAAGGACATGTTGTCCCTTTAAGTTAATTTCATGAAGTTAGTGAAGTTAAAAGATTCTTGGCATGGAACTAGTTCTTCATCCATAGGAATATATAAGCGATTGGAGGGTAGATAGTGTTGCAGATTTACGTATTCTCTCGACGCAAATTGCTGATAAGGTTCCTATTGCTCATCATTACGGTAGGATTTCTGGGTATGACTCAACGTTCCTTGACGACCCCCTCACTGGTTCGGACGCCGGGAACCTATTACCTGGCACATACTAAGGAAAAAGTGGTAGCCTTGACCTTTGATGATGGGCCTGATCCGATCGATACTCCCGCTGTTCTAGATATCCTCAAAGCAAAGAATGCTCGGGCCACATTTTTTGTTTTAGGGAAAGCGGCACAGGCCAACCCGTTCTTGCTAAAGCGCTTGATTAATGAGGGCCATGAAATTGGAAACCACAGTTTTAACCATGATTATCAACAGCGCAAGTTAGTTGCGGAATTAAGTCAAACAGACAAAATAATATTCGAGGCTACTGGTACCCACACCTATTTCTATCGTCCCCCAGGAGGGTTTGTCTCTAAAACCCAACTAGAAACGGTCAAAAAAAATGGCCATATTGTGGTGCTCTGGAGTGTGGATAGCAAAGATTGGCGTAACCCTGGCGTTAAACCAATAGTAGATAACGTCATGCGCGACGTTTTTCCAGGTGCCATTATCCTGATGCATGACGGAGGATATCAGAGAAGTCAAACGGTGAAAGCATTAGGTTCAATCATTGACAATCTTCGAGCGCAGGGGTATCGCTTAGCTACTTTGAGTGAACTTAGAACCTTGGATTCAGAAATGAAGTAACTAGGTATTGAATCAATCATTTTTAATAAAGCCACGACCTAAAACTTCTCCTGCATTTTGGATAATGATGAAGGCCTGTGGGTCTATTTCGCGCACAGCTCGTTTTAGACGGCCTATTTCTGGCAGACTGACGACACAGATAATAATATCTTTTGGTTCGCAAGAGTAAGCTCCTCTGCCATGCAAAAACGTTGCACCCCGGCCCAGATCAAGCATAATTCGATCGACTAGTGCCTCAGCATGATCTGAAATGATGGTAATCGATTTCGTCGGAACTCCGCTCTGGATTACATCAAGTACACGGCCATAGACGAATAGCATAACCAAGGTATAAAGTGCCGCTTTTGGACCAAGTACTGCCCAAGAAATTAGGATGATAACTCCATTAATAGCAAGGGCAGATGTACCCATGGGCACACCATACTTCCGTTGAATAATTTTAGAGACGATGTCAGTGCCACCTAGGCTCCCACCAAAGTGAAATACGATAGCTGTGGAAACCCCTAAGATGACCCCTCCATAAAGAGACCCTAGAAAAACATCGTCGAAATCAAGAGGTTGAACACCGATGAACAGATCCAGAAAAAACGAGAAAATGATCAATCCCCATATGGTTTTAAAGACAAATTGTTTATCTACTTCTCGCCAACCTAAGACTAGCAACGGCACATTCAAGATAAAGGTCACGACCCCAATCGGAAGGTTCACGGTATAGTAAAGGAGCAGTGCAATTCCACCAACTCCACCTCCACTTAACCCGGAATAGACAATAAAACCCTGAATCCCGTAAGCAGCGAGGATGGCGCCGACAGCAATCCCGATAAATCCTCCGATATACTTTGTTCGCTTTGAGAGTTTCAAATGAATACCTCCTGCTTTACTCATGGTTAAAGATTACATTTATTTCATTATACAGACATATATCTTAAACGTAAAGTTAAGGGCTGGCCAGAGAAAGGGCCTAGACCATGCTGATATGCAGGTCTAGGCCCTTTCCTGAGGTCACTAAGAATTTCTTTTCTTCCATACTCGGTAAACGCCCCATCCCAAAGCAGCGATGATTAGGAATGGAGACGCATACCCTAATCCGACGACAAGATAATTTAGGGCATTCCAAGTGCTACTCAAGGTTTTCAATACTGCGTCCCCAGCAGCTTTCCAGGTTTCACTCCAGGAGATTGGGTGCCAAGGGTTCTTAACATTGAGATTAGGGCTTTGGACGGTGACGAGCTGAAAGTTTACTGTCGAGTAATCCACTTGATTATTCCAGAGTTTTAATTGGCCTTTAAGGTGTTCGATTTCTTGTCGGACGTTGCCTAGGGCATTCTCCACCTTAAGCACATCCTCGACTGTTTTGGCCTGGTTCAAAATTTCGAGATAACGTTTCTCTTCTGCCTCTCGAACTTGTAAGCGAGACTGAACGTCATAGTATTGGTTGGTAATGTCGTTAGTAAACAGTCGCTGATCGAGCACCTTGCCCCAAGCTGAGAGCGAATCTTGTAATACGTTAAGTTTATCGGCTGGAATCTTAACCGTAAGTTGGGCAGATGAATGATTATCTGACCCGCTTTGTTGAGATGAAACGACATATCCTTGAAGTATTTCAACTTCCTGGCTAATCAGGGTGACCGAGTCATTCAGGATTTTTACTTCGAGGGTTAAGGATAAATCATGAATAATTTTTCGGGTGACCCCGGCATCGGCTGGAGGAACGATATCTTGATCTGGTGGAACAGGAAGAATTGCCAGCTGATTCTGTTTGAGGGATGATGTATCAGCCGTATTTAAAGATGGCGCTTTCTGCTCTGCCCCGTCCATAGCGGCCATATCGCCATATAGAGCTCCGCCCTTGGTCGTGGGTTCTCCCTTTGCTCTAGCAGCACCTGCCAGTTCAGGAGCTGCAATTGAGGATTGTGTAGATTTCTCCGAGCTCATACGGGGAAAAATGTTCCAAGATGAGTTCATAGCACCTTGCCCAATGATGACAAAGAGGGCTAACATAGCAACTGAAACACTGAGTTTCCAAGGAAAAACTCCCATCCAGGCACGCAATTTAACTCGCGTCCGTTGAGCTAAGCCTTCTTTGCTATCCATAGGCAACCTTTCCCCTTCTTCAGCCTTCGCCATTCTTTCAAGGGCCTTTTGTTTCACACTCTGTTTAATCTGCTCATTACTCTCAGGATCTAACTCCATCGTACGGAAAAAGGTTTTCATACGTTCTAAATCACCATCTTCTTCCCAGAGGGCCATGGGTTCTGTTTTATTCAAATGCCATTTCATAGGACCCTCCCTCCTTTGCTTTGGTTCCCTTGATAAATTTTACGGAACCCTTTCTTAGCCCTATATAAAAGGCTATCCACAGCCTGTTGGGTCGTTCCTAAGATTAGGGCAACTTCCCCAGCACTAAAACCCTCTATCAATCGAAGTTGGATGACGTTGACCTGTTGAGGAGAGAGTTTTGCTAAGGTTTCTCCTACACTTAAAAGGGTCGCCCAGGTTTCACTTTGATCACATTCCTGAGATAGGGGCTTAGTTGTTTCCTCCAAAGTTATCATGGGTTTGCGTTTATGGGTCCGGTAATAATCCGCAATCTGATGAGTTGCAATTTTTAGAGCCCATGCTTTTAGAGCAGTCATTTGCTCTATATCAGCTAAACCCCGCCATACCTTTACGATAATATCAGCCGTGACATCTTCAACATCCGACTTGGGTACGCGGATCGACACAAATCGGTAGATCAAGGGAAATAGTAGTTCATAGGTCTCATCAAAGGACGAATTGGCCTCCACCTCGTCGTCAGCCTCCTGCCTTCTCTTTAATATGTTTCAACCAGCTTTGTCTATGCGGCTTGCTTAAGCTATCATATCATATATTTTGGAAGTGTATTATCCGTATAAGGACTTCTTAGTTTCAACACTTACAATATCTATAGACGTACCCGGAACGACTTATCTGACGACAATTGAAAAAATATTATTTTATAATCTGCTTTAAACAAACAAAAGGATGTCACTAGGCCACTCCAAGGCACAGCTGACATCTTTCTATTTGCCTTAACTTGATTCAGCTCGGGACTTCGCTGACGTCAATCTCAGTAAGATAGTCTCCGGAGTCGCCATCTCTAAAGAAATACCTATCTACGTAGGATAGAGTGTCGCCGTAGGCGCTATGCCTACAGAAATACTTACCGGCATAGGATAGACTGTCAACGTAGCCGCTGATTACGAAAGGAACTATATCATTATAAAAGCGCTGAAAACAGACGGGCACTCGATTCTTTGTATCGTTCAATGACTGGACGACCTCGAAACTCCTTAAGAATAACTTCCTTAGACTCTTTTAGGTCATCCAGAAAATTCTGGGTTAAGTGTTCAGTCACAGACTGATCATAGACAAAGGTACAGATCTCAAAGTCTAAGTCAAAACTGCGAAGATCCATATTTGCAGACCCTACAGAAGCAAGCTGATGATCTATGAGCAGGATCTTGGCATGAAGAGTTCCTTTCATGTATCGGAATATTCTTACGCCCGCCTGAAGTAATCCTTCAAAATAAGAATTCATTGCCCAATAGGTCAGTTTGTGTTCGGGGATTCCCTGTATCACGAGTTGCACGTCTAAACCGCTGAGAGCTGCCGTTTTTAGGGCCATGATCAAACTCTCATCTGGGATAAAGTAGGGTGTTTCTATGTAAACGCTCTGCTTAGCCATTGTGATCGCACTAAAAAAACTCTGTAAAATTGTGGCCCAGTTGGAATCTGGTCCACTGGCGAGTATTTGGACGGGCAGCTTCTGAGTAATGTTAGATGGGGGGTAATAACAGGCTCCAGTATATTCTTGACGAGTTACAAAATACCAATCGTTCAGGAAAGTTGATTGGAGGGTATGCACAGCTTCTCCTTCAAGTTTTAGATGCGTGTCCCGCCAAAAACCTAATTTAGAGTCACGAGATAAGTACTCATCTCCAATATTGAGACCTCCCATAAAACCTGTTCTTCCATCCACCACGACAATTTTACGATGGTAACGCAGATTCAATTTGGACGTTAGATATGGAAAGCGAATCGGGAAAAACCATTCTGCCTGAATCCCTGCTTCTCGCATACTTCTTATAAAACTACCTGAAATTGATAAACTTCCCATACCATCAAGCAGGACACGAACTTCCACTCCTTCAGCAACTTTACCAGTTAAGATCTTTAGGACATCTTCGCCAATTTCATCGTCTTTAAAGATATAATAACTAAGATGTATATGATGGGTTGCTCCTTCTAAGGCGTTAAATAACGCTTGAAATTTCTCTCCACCGTTCAAAAGAACTTCAATTTGATTATGCACTGTTAGAGGTCCAAAGCCCATGCTTAAAAGTAGAGTAGCTAATTTTACTTCCGATTCTGTAACTAAGTGGGATGACAAATCGTTAACTTTATTCTCCGTCTGTTGCTGAAGTACTGATCTTTCCAATGGATTAGCGGGGATATGTTTGCGGCGAAATAATTGCGCCTCAGTTTTTCGCCCAAACACTATATAAAGCGCGAACCCTAAGAAGGGAAGAAGACCGAGTAAGAAGAGCCAAGTAATCGTATTTCCAGGGGCTCGATTTTCAAGGAGTATGACTTTTCCAAGAATAATCACCTGAAGAAGATTTATAAACAACAGAAAACACCATATCATAATGTTACCGAACCTCTCCATAACTGCATTTTTTCATAGAGTCTAGTTTTCTCCAAAATTACGCATTGTAATCCAAATCATAAGCGTTCAAGGTACAAAGAAAGTAGGAACCCTTGATTTAACTTGATCAAGGGTTCCTACTTTTATCCTAATGAACTTTTCATCTTATATTGAATCAGTTCACTATATTCCATTGCGATATAACTACAACTTACGAAAGGCTTCTCGTGCCTCCTTGATGGTTAGTGGATTAGCTGACGAGTTAAGTCCCTCTTTATGCTTCAAGATCTCCCAAAGGTGGGCGATTCGAGGCAGACGCAAGTAAGCCTCTCTAATCAGTGCGGGATCCGAAAAAACCTGCTCGGGTGTTCCTTTAATAACGATATGTCCCTCTTGCATAACATACACTTTATCACAGTAGATAGGAACAATATCGACTTCGTGAGTTGAAAGTATGATTGTCAAACCTTTATTGACCTGTAATCCTTTTAAAGTAAGCATCAGGTCAGCCGCAGTTCGAGGATCTAGACCTGCCGTTGGTTCATCTAGAACAATGATTTCAGAGCGCATCGCTAAAACTCCGGCAATTGCCACCCGTTTCTTCTGACCGTAGCTCAGTTGATGAATGCTGTGATTCCGTTGATCCCACATTTTCAATTGCTTTAAGGCCGATTCGACTCGTTCCTGAATTTCGAAGGAGGATAACCCTAGATTTTTCGGGCCGTAGGAAACGTCTTCATAGACACTCGCTGCGAAGAGTTGGTCATGAGGATCTTGAAAAACCATCCCCACATGTGAAAATACCTCAGTTTTAGACCACTGGGATATCTCCTTACCCATCAAAAGAATACGTCCAGAACGAGGTTTCAAAAGCCCGTTGAAGTGCTGAAACAAGGTTGTTTTTCCACAACCATTGGCGCCTAATAGCGCGACACATTCCCCCGCATTTACGGAAAAGTCTACGCCGTGCAAGATTTCCGCCCCATTGGGATAGGCAAAATTCAAATTTTGTGTTTCCAACAATACCACAACGTCACCCTCAAATTCCTTATGGTTTTATCATTTTTAAATAGTTTATCTCCCTAGGAACCAGCTGCTAAGAATAATCATTAATCCCAAGCCGGATACTAGAATGTCATTCCTTTTTAGAGCACGATCATTTAGAACGGATATTTCCCCATTGTATCCTCGGCATCTCATGGCTTGCCATAACCGGACGCTCTTGTCGAAAACACGAATAAATAATATCCCACCGATGGCCCCAATGGATTGTATACTTCGCCACCATGTTCCATAACCCAATCTCATCTGCTGGGCCTTTTGCAGGCGTTCTAACTCATCTAATAACGTGAATAATGAGGAATAGGCTAGGGTCATGATTTCAACCAGAAATTTTGGAACCTTAAACCAAGCAAGAGCTTGAATCCACTCTTGAACGGTCGTTGTCAAGGTTAAGACTGACATTATACTAATCCCACCGATAATTCGAGCTGCAAATAAGGCACCTCGTTCTATTCCTTCATAGTACCCAATCACACGAAAAGAGAAGATATGCCATTCAAACAAGGGGGTGTGACCATTAATGAAAATCTGAGTACTTCCCACAAAGGTCGCAAGCAGAAAGATTGGAAGCAAGCGCCGCCACAACAAACGCCAGCTTACTCCGACAAAACGTAAGAGCAGTATACTTATAACTCCAAAGCAAAACGGTAATAGCCAGGAACTTGTGCTTGTAGCCGCAAGCAAACTAGCAACGGTAAGGAGTACTTTGACGCGGCCGTCAACGTGAGATAATTTTGTCGTTGGATTCTGTTCTCTTAGACCTTGCGCCAGCATCAATTTCCCCCCTCGCACATAAACATAAAAGTGCGCTCGTTCAATTAAAGTTGGATCAAAACCGGATCATGGTTAAGGTTTGGACAATTTGCTTGGGCTTTTGGTTCGACCGAAAAGATCCCGCCATACATACCCAATCCAAAAGCCGGCAACCGCTCCACCGATAGCAAACAGAAAAAGTAAGAGATCTCCCTTATCCGTATTAATCAGAGGCGGACGTTCCCCTGCACCCACTTCTGAGGCATATTTTTCGGCTATAGCATTGACTTGAGTATCCGCACCTGGCATTTCTGGACCATATACCCCGAGATATATAATGACCCCAATGAATATAATTAGGAATCCCCATCTCCATACTGGTTGTTGTTTCATCATATTTTTCCTCTTTCTGAGAGATCCGAACTAGAGTACTCTTCCAAACCCAGGTTTTTCTTGCCTTCAGAAGCCGGTAAAATGTGCAGCATTATTAATATGTCAGGACGATGGTCGGCAATATATTTCAAGACCAAACCTGTAAATATCCCCTCCAAGATAGCTATCGGCCATTGGGTGGGAATAAACACAATTAAAACTGCCTGGAATACTTCCCGAAAGGGATGTGTTCCATGAATGGCCAACGCTAATTGGGTCGATGTCCCCACATAAATTGCGAAATCTCCGACAAATCCAGCCATAAATCCTGCCCAAAAGAGACTAATCTTAGTCCGTCGCAGTCCCCAAAAAAGCGTCCACCCTACAAAGCCGCCAAAAACGCCCATAGTCAGGGTGTTTGCGCCAAGTGTTGTTAATCCGCCGTGGGAAAAGAAGAGAGCTTGAAATAAGAGAGCGACCAGACTCATTAACACCGTTATAGCAGGTCCCAGCAGTATAGCTCCCAAAGGAGTCCCTCCAGGATGGGAACTCGTTCCGGTCATGGGAACAGGAATTGGCAGGAGCGAAACTAGGAAGATCCCTGCGGTCATAACTCCCACTAATTGCTTCATCATCGGAATTTCTTGACTCTTTTTAGCAAGGCTTTTTGCCCCAACGGCAACAAAAGTACCTGCACCAACCCAATACGCCAGTGCGTAGGGGCCGGGAAGCATTCCCTCAGCTATGTGCATTCGTTGCCACCTCCTTTATCATTAACAAAGAATCCTTGCAAACCCTCAAGAAGCTGTTGCATAACGAAGATATCTTTGATCGCAACCCGAATAAAATTGCCCGGCAGACCTGCAAAGCTGGCACAGTCTCGCACAAGAATCCCTGAACGTCCTAAATGCTGAATTAATTGTTCTGGCGTCTGGTTCAATACCTCGATCAAAGCAAAATTAACAGCAGTCGGCCAAAGTTTTAGGTCTAAAAATTCAGCTAAGGCAAATTCTCGGTAAAAATACAATCTACTCTCCCTCAATTTTTCTCGCACTTCATCCGGAAACCCTAAATCCTCGAGCGCTGTGATCCCGGCATGCTGTGCAAGCACATTCACAGACCAAGGATCTCGGAATTGCTCAAAATTAGCTATTAAGGACTGTGATGCAAAGACCGTGCCCAAACGTAAGCCTGGTATACTGTAAAACTTGGTTAAGGAGTAGAGAACCATTAGATGCTCGTTGGCAGCTAAATAGCTGCGAGCTGAATGACGATCCTCATCCGGCAAAAAATCAAGGAAAGACTCATCAAAGAGAATTCTACACCCGATTTCTTTGGTTAAGCTTAGAATTCGTTGAAACGTTTCTTTTTCAAGGACACTACCCGTTGGATTATGGGGAGAGCAAAGAAAGAGTAAGTCACACCCTTTGAGGAGTTCACTCCAGATCTGGTCACTATCACGCTCAGATCTGGAGTTTTCGCTTTCTCCGTCCGTTCGATTGAACTTTGCCCAGCCCTCAGGGCCAAGTGGGATATAGTGTACTTCAGCCCCAACCGAACGCGCGGCCCGTTCGTATTCACTAAAGGTGGGAATAGGTATTGCTACTTTCTTCGGTTTCAACGCTTGCACTATGGTGAATATTAATTCACCGGCACCGTTACCAACCATGATCGTTTCGTTAGGTTGTTCCAAATGGTTGGAAAGTTTCTTTCTTAAGGCTAGACTCTCAGGATCCGGATAATGGACAATATCCCCCATGCCTTTTTGCAAGGCAGCCCACACCGCGGGTGGTGGTCCAAAAGGATTGATATTTGCGGAGAGGTCTATAAATGAATCCAAGCCATACAATTCTTGCGCTCTGCGGAGATTTCCACCGTGCATCGTATCACCCCGTATTTTCGATAAATTCCAATTTAGAAGCGACGATTCCGCCCGGATGACTATTAAAAAGATCGAAGTAGGCGGGTGTAAACCGTTGCTGTGCTTCAAACTGTAAGTTTTTGCGTACTTCATGAGCGGAAAAGCCATTTTGCGGAAATACTCCGGCTAACAGTGTACCGCTATGAGCCGTCACAACTCCAAGTCCTCCATTTTGCTTTACCCAGGTCAAAAAAGGCTTAAAGAATGATTTATAATTGACTTCTAAATTACACTGTGCACTGATCGTGCCTGCTGTGGCCAGTTTCTCTAAATCTCCCTGCTCTATTCCTTCGCAGGCCAATCGATACGCCTTCTCAATCTCAAGTTCATTGCGCCGATAGTGCTCAGCTAAACCTGGTCGCGCGTTAAATACTCTGGTATCGATCGTTCCACCCCAATCCAAGGCCAAAAACACGGCAGGGACTGAAGAACCTAGCACGCGCTGGTTATGTCCTTGGACATGCTCAATCTCAGTGATCCCGGGGAACATCACGCTGTCGCTAGGTTCAATCTGTAAAGCAAAATGTGCTAAACGCTCAGGAGCAGGATCCTCTCCGAGGGCAATCAGGGTGGCTGCCGCCACGGCAGTAATGTCAGCCGTCGAGCTCGCCATTCCTTTCCCTTCCGGAAGTTGTTGTAAAAAATCTACTTTACCACCTAACGTAGGAAGACCTAAATTAGCTTTGAGTAATTCCAGTACTTGGAGGGCTTTAGTTTTGTGCAGAGGAAGATCCCAGCTATTAGTATGCAAGTTCAACGCTACTCTGGCTTCAGAAAAACGATCAATGGGACAATCTACGAGAAATGGAACTCCTCTTCGAGCCCCTTGTACCCATTCTCCACATGTCCCCGGACAGCGGGCCAACCCGACAGTGAAATCCATTAATATTCAATCCCCCTACGACTGCTAATTCCTTTTGAGAAAGGATGTTTTAGCATGTTCAGGTCATACCAATTGTCTACTAAAGACTCGATGGTTTCGGGCATGCCACGACCTGTAAGAATCCAGTCCAAGGAAGAACTGGTCAAGAGAAGCTCTTTCAATGGATTGATCTCTAGAAAACCACGGTTTAAGGCATGGCTTACTTCATCTAAGATAATCATTTGGTAGGTGTCTGCCTTAACTTCTCCCGCTACGAAATCAAACGCTTGTTGAACTAACTCTAAGGCGATCTCTGGGTTGCGATTTTGTCGGAAACATTCTCCACACCCTATACAGTGTTTCATTCCAGTACGGATCATCCCTGCCCAGCGACAACCCACTCCAAATTGAATGATCGGAATGGCTAAACGATTAAGCCCTACAAGTTCACCGCTATAAGTGCTCCCTTTGAGGAATTGCACCATCAAAACACGTTTCCCTTGGCAGTAGGCGAGCGCAGCTTCTCCGAGGGCTGAGGTCGTTTTCCCTTTTCCTTGTCCGGTATAAACGGTTATCATACCCCTAGTCTCCCAGAACGGGAAGCAAACCAGTGCTCAAGTAACTCTTGATGTCCCGAAAAATGCAGGTGAAGATACGAAGCGACAAGATTATCCCGAGCATATCCTTCCAAGCGATCCGCTTGGCCTGCTTTAAACAATTCGTAGGCGGGAGGATAGTCTTTGTCATAGATCACTCGAGAATAGTGAAATTCATGCCCCTGAACTGTAGTTCCGCGCGGACCCAGGAAATTATCCTCACGAAAGACTCCTTTACGATAGCCTATACCCTGCAAGCGCTTGGTCATTTCAGCTTTCATCGGAATAAGGCCCACCATTGGAAGCTCGTTGCCTTCAAAATCCTTAATAGAGTTACCGAGATACATGTACCCTCCGCATTCAGCATAGATGGGTTTACCACTGGCCGCATAAGCGCGCAGGGAGTCTAAGAATGAGCTGTTTTCGCTCAAACGATTGAGATGAAGTTCCGGAAAACCCCCACCTAAGATAATCCCATCCAGGTCCTTAGGGAGAGCATGATCGTGTAAGGGGCTAAACGGTACAATTATCGAATCCAATCGTTCTGCAAGGTCTAAAGCATCTTGATAGTAAAAAAGGAACGCCTCATCCCGCGCTAAGCCTAGCTTGAATTTATTCTGCTGGGCTTGAGGAGCGGGATGAGAATTAGGCTCAAGAATGCTAGAATTATTGACAGAACATGTGGCAGTTTTCTTAGTTTCATTCGATGAAAATGATTCACCACTAAACTCAGGGGCAGCCAGCATTATACTTTCGACTTGATCCAAGTCAACGTGTTTAGTTATTAGATCGGAAAGTGTCTCGATAAACCCTTCTAAAAGTCCGCCTTCCCCTACGGGAATCAATCCCAAATGCCGTTCAGGAAGGTGCAGGGATAGTTCTTTCGGGAGAACTCCAAGGACTGGGATCTGGAGATCACAGAGGGCTTCTCTGAGAATATTTTCTTGGGCCATCGATTTGACGCGGTTAAGAATGACACCCTGTACTTTTGTCTGAGGGTCAAACGAGTTAAAGCCGTGGACTAGGGCGGCCACGCTACGTGACATTGAAGAGGCATCGACAATTAGGATGATCGGAGCTTGCAGAAGTTTTGCTACATCTGCCGTACTTCCAAAACCTGCGGTACCACTCATACCATCAAACATACCCATGACTCCCTCAATCACCGCCCAACTCTCCTGAGCACTTTGAGCAAAGATGGCAGGAAGATGCTCTCCTAACAGCCAGCGGTCAAGATTGCGGGAAGCCCTTCCCGTTGCTGCCGCATGATAACTGGGGTCGATGTAATCCGGCCCGACCTTGTACCCTTGGATTGGACGATCGCGCTTTTTCAAAGCCGCCATCAAACCCGTAGCAAGGGTTGTTTTACCTACGCCGCTGTGCGTTCCTGCAAGGACAATCCGTGGAATCTTCATGCTGTATCTCCCTTCCAATTCGATGCGCGAGGCACGAGGTTCGAGGTTCGAAATCTATGTTCGCGAAGTAAATATTCTACATACAGTCAGAAATTTTAACTTATCTTATATACTTTCTGGAAGGTCCCTTCTCACCATCCCGGCACCTTGCCATCCATGGCGGTGCTCTAACTCAAACGTCCTGTTTGAGTCTTGGCTACTGGGACACTCGGCCATTCATGGCCATCGCCTATGGCTTGGCGCCAGCCAAGTTTTCTTTATTCGCACCTCGCGCATCGAACTTCGAGCATCGCTAAAAATTAACTACTAAATAAGCTACAATAAGTGCAGGCAGAAGGGATAACCAGGTCGCCGTTTGAACCAGTTGACGGCAACGGACAATGTCTGTGGCTCCTACTGGATGAAGAGCATCTCCCATTTCTGCTCGGTGGTGTGTCCGACCATGATAGATATTGATGCCGCCAAGCTGAATGCCAAGTAACCCAGCAACCACACTTTCCGGATTCCCACCGTTGGGACTAGGATGACTTGAGGCATCTCGCTTCCACATTCGGTAGGCGTGACCCACTGACATTCCTCTTAACCAACCTGCGAGCAGTAAGATCAGAACGGATAAGCGCGCGGGTATGTAATTCGCCCAATCATCTGTGCGAGCCGAGAACCAGCCAAAGTCTTCATAGCGCTCGTTCCTATAGCCGACCATAGAATCCAAAGTGCTGACCGCTTTAAAGGCCATCGCTAAGGGCGCTCCTCCGAGAGCGGCGTAAAAAAGCGGGGACAAAATCCCATCAACGAAGTTTTCGGCCAGCGTCTCAACGGTTCCTCTAGCAAGCTCACCTTCGGAAAGATTGCTAGTGTCACGGCTAACCAACCAAGAAAGCCGTGTACGAGCCTCAGTCAAGTCCCCTTTTAGCAAAGGAACTAGGACACTTAGTCCAGCATCTAAGAGGGATTTACTAGCTAAGGTTGTGAAAATAAAATAAGTGGTTAACCCAAAACCCAGCAAGGGATGCAGTGTCTTCGCTGCCAATACTGCAACCCAGGTGAGCAGATAACTTCCCCCTACTACAAGGATCGTTAGCAGGACCCCGTTGCGGCGTCGCAGCTTGGGAGTTCCTAGATTGAGCTGGAGCTCCAGATAGGCAATCAGGTTCCCTATTCCCACGACTGGATGGGGCCAACTGCGTGGATCTCCAATAACCTGATCAAGTATAAATCCAAACAGAACAGCGATCGGAAGAAGCGCTGAAACGATACTCAATGTTTCCATAATTTTAAGTTAAGCTCATAATGTCTCGAATCCGTTCCAGATCCACATTTTGACGAACTAAATCTGCCAACTCATTAAACGCAGATTCACGAAGTGCTGCTTGAGAAAGTGACGCTTCTACCGGTCGTGCAGACCCTCTGCGCTGCCAAAGCCAGTTTAAAAGGGATGTCCGCAAGCTATCATTATCGAAAATTCCATGTAAATAGGTTCCATAAGCATTTCCTACCTGCAAACCATCGACATTAGACTCTCCATTCGAAGTCAAATTGAACAGCGGAGTATGCCCCTCATCCATCGTGGTTCGACCCATATGGATCTCGTAACCAACCACTGTATCACCAGTACAGGCTTTCAAGAAGCCTTGCTCCGCCAGAATGGTCCCCTTACTCTGAACGGTATGTTTCTGAGGATAGAATTCTGTCACCATCGGCAAAATGCCAAGCCCTGAGACCTCTTCCAGCTCGGACTCTGTATGCAACGGATCCTTCACTAAGCGTCCCATCATTTGATAGCCACCACAAATCCCGATGACAGGAACCTCTTTTTCATCAAGCTTATGAATGAGAGTCCCTAAGCCGCTCTCATGAAGAAAATGCAAGTCAGCGAGAGTGTTTTTGCTGCCGGGAATGATGAGGAGATCTGGTTTTCCCAAATTCGCAGGGTCAGTAACATAGCGCACCGCAACATCGGGTTCATCCTGAAGCGCATCAAAGTCCGTAAAATTAGAAATGTAAGGTAAACGAATGACTGCCACGTCCAATTGGTCTGCTAAGGAAACCGAGGGTTTTTCGTCTGCTTCGTTTAAAGCTACGGAATCTTCATCTGGAATACGGATCTTGAAATAAGGAACAACTCCCACTACTGGGATTCCTGTTTTTTCTTCGATGAAGTCTAGGGCAGGCTGAAGAAGCTTAATTTCCCCTCGAAACTTATTAAAGATAATCCCTTTGATCAGTGCTCGTTCTTCAGGTTCCACTAATTCCAAGGTTCCTACAACGGCTGCTAAGGCCCCGCCACGGTCAATATCTGCTACGAGTAAGACCGGTGAATTGGCCTCCATGGCAACCCGCATATTAACAATATCATTGGATTTAAGATTGACTTCAGCCGGACTTCCTGCTCCTTCAATCACTACGATTTCATAGTCCTTGAGCAAGCCGTGGAGTGCCTCTGTCACATACGGCCAAGTCATACGCTGATATTCCCCATGGTAACGCAGAGCTGTCACATTCCCCTGAGACTTGCCCATAATAACGACTTGAGAGCCGGTTGGCCCACTGGGTTTAAGTAAAATTGGGTTCATTCGTACCTCTGGTTCGACTCCAGCAGCTTGGGCCTGAACCACTTGAGCTCTCCCCATCTCTCCACCTGCTGTGGTCACAAACGAATTAAGCGCCATATTCTGTGCTTTAAACGGACTTACATGGTAGCCTTCTTGATAAAAAATTCGGCAAAATGCAGCAGCCAAAACGCTCTTGCCAACGCTTGAAGAAGTCCCCTGGATCATAAGTTTGGCTGTTGATTGATTATTTGAAGACATTATTTTCACCCTCTTTTTCTTAAGCGGTGCTTTTTGAGCTTATTTAAGCTGTTTTAAAACAGTATAAATTAAGGCGTTAATTACTGTTGCAGCGATGGGACTTCCTCCTCGCGTCCCACGGACTGTAATCGAGGGGAACTCTTGGTGCTCCCAAAGTAAATCCTTGGACTCTTTTGCTCCGATAAAACCCACGGGAATTCCGACGATCAAAGCAGGTCGGGTCTCCGGATTCTCAGCTAAACGTAAGACTTCGATGAGAGCCGTTGGAGCGTTTCCAATCGCGACGATTGAGCCACGCAGACCCTCGGCATTCATACGAAAAGCCGTCATTGAGCGTGTGATGCCCCATACTTTGGCTTGTTCGGGAACTCCGGGAGAATTCAGGAAGCATTCCACAGTTCCACCCAACGATTTGAGTTTTTCTTTGGAGATCCCTGCTCGAACCATCTCAACGTCCGTGATCACGTTGGCGCCCTCTTTTAGAGCCTTTAGCCCGCAGGCAATCGCTTCTGGATGAATCGCAATTGCCGATTCTAAGGTCGGATCTCCAGTTGTATGAATTATCCGTTCTACCACTGGAAAGTCAGCTTCTAGCCAGGGACGGGTTAGTCCAGCGCGAATAATCCGCATACTTTCTACTTCGATTTGACTCGGGTCTAGAATGAAGGCTGTTGTCATTCAGCTAAAGCCTCCTTGATGCGCAGACTGGCCAAATTCGCAATCCCGTCATCAGCTCCCAGTTCTTTGGTAAAGATGATCTCCACGTTCGGATTCTGTTCCCGAATTTCTCGTAATTCTTCGTGGATATCCACCGTCACATGGATTCCACGGAAGAGAAAGAGTGGCATTACAACAATGCTTGATGCGCCACCTTTAATTTTAGCTTCTACTGCTTCGGGAAGGCTCGGGTGATCATGAGCCATATACGCAGGGGTTACAGGTTGTTCCATTAAGCGACTCACTTTTTCGGCGACCACTAAAAGTCCTTGATTAGCCTCAGCACGGCGGCTACCGTGTCCTAAGAGAATTAGTTCTGATTTCATGGTATCATTTCCTCCAATTGTTTTATAAATTGGGTAACTGTACAACTCTTTGAATCCATTTCGACAACGGGTCGTTTTAGAATAACCAAGGGAAGGTTTAAGCTGAGACAGGCCTGTACTTTTTCGAGGGTTCCGCCAACTTTTCCACTTTCTTTGGCTACCACCACCTCGATCTTTAATTGCTTAAACATGGCTTCATCCCAGGCTTGGGAAAATGGACCCTGGGCGGCAATAATTTGATTGGGTTTAAACCCTAATGATTCACAACGCGCCAACACCTCAGAAGTAGGGAGAACGCGAACATAGAGCATTTTGTCATTCATTGAAGGATGAGCTACCCACTCAGGCAACCCATTACTTCCGGTGGTGAGCAGAATACGTTGTCCTAACTTCACTGCTATTTGTACAGCGGCCGGTATGTCCTCTGCCCAATGAATAAGGGGATGATCAGCTAGCTCCAGTTCTGAGCGCTCCCAGCGGAGGTAAGGTATGGCTAGCTCTGCGCAGACGGTTTTGGCCATTTCTTTCACTCGTACCGCGTAGGGATGAGTAGCATCCACCAGAGCTGCAAAGGAATTAGCTTGGAGAAGATCAGTGAGGATTTCTGCATCCATCGCTCCCGAGCGAGCTGGCAGCCCCTGTTCTTGTGCCAAATCTGCGCCATAGGCTGTCAGAGTGGATACTAAAACATCATGTCCCCTCTGCATCAGGGCATCCGCAAGCTCTCGCCCATCCTCTGTACCTGCTAGGACTAAAAGCCTCACAGTTTATACCCTCGAGGAGTCACCATATAGGGGCCAACGATTCGGGTTTGAGAGTTTCCAATAATCACGGTCGTGAGCATGTCGATGGGGTGCTTTGTGAATTCCCCCAGGGTGGTAATCAGCACGCTCGATTCATCCCCTCGTAAAGCCTCACGAACCAATCCTACAGGTGTGTCAGGATGACGATAGCGGAGGATAATCTCCCGCACCTTCTCTATGTGTTGTGGACGACCGTTACTTTTCGGGTTATAAAGTGCAAAGATAAAATCACCTTCGGCAGCTAAGCGCACTCGTTTCTCGATGACTTCCCATGGCGTCAAAAGATCACTTAAGCTAACCACTGCGAAATCATGCATTAAAGGAGCACCTAACATGGAAGCTGCTGCAGAGGCTGCCGTCACTCCAGGAATGATTTCCAAGGGTAGATCGAGGAGGTTTTCTTGTTCCAGACACTCGATAATAATCCCAGCCATGCCGTAAACTCCGGCATCCCCACTGCTTACGACGGCTACTCGGTGTCCTTCAGCCGCCAAACGAATGGCTTCTCGACAGCGATCAATTTCTTGACGCATCCCAGTTGCAACAACTTGTTGATGGGTTATAAACGGCCGAATAAGGTCGATATAGGTTTTATAGCCCACGATAAATTCAACCTCATTTAATACCGACTGAACCCGTGTTGTCATATGGTCTTGGTCCCCCGGCCCGAGGCCTACGACAAAAAGTTTTCTATGCTGATCGCCACTGTGACCCCCTGCCCCTTGGTCTTCGGCAGAACTAGCCGTCCCCTTTTGGCTCCCAGTAAACTCGCTGCTTCGCATACACCGTCCACTCCTATCTTTTCACTTACAAAGTTTGATCGACTTAACTGTTCTTGAAGATTAACCACTTGTAGTTCATCCGTTCGGTAGGTTTGAAACGGAACTCTTAGGTATTTAGCCGCTTCAATCAGACCCACTTCGTCAGATTTCAGGTCAACGCTATAAATTCCTTTAATAGCTTTAAGGGAGGCTCCGAGCTGTTCTACTGCCGTCCTGATTCTCTCTAAAATGACTTCGCTAGAAACCGCGCGACGACACCCTACCCCAACACTTAAGATCGGTGGGACTAAATACAGGCAATCCGCCTTAAGGCTTGAGTTTGGAAAAGCATCGATAATAACATTTGCTTGATCTTTTTCGTTTTCGGACAAGAAACGATAATTTGGATCACTTACCCAAGTATGATGCTCAGGTTTAAAAGGATAACTTGTCCAGACATTGAGACGATTTTGCTCTAAGAGCAAGCGATTGACCGCTGGCAAATGATCGACAGGTTCTACTTTCCAGCCATACCTGCGGGCGTATTCGTCAGGCGCCACCATTCCCCTTACATCCGTGGCTGTCGTAATAACGGGCAAAGCACCAAGCTGTTCAGAGATCTGATGGGCCCAAGCGTTTGCGCCACCTAAATGACCAGAAAGCAGAGGAATCACGAATTTCCCTGCTTCGTCTAAGACAAGCACAGCAGGATCTCGATCTTTTCCTTCTAATAAAGAGGCAATTTGACGTACAACAATTCCTGTAGCCATGACAAAGATCAACACCGAATACTTTTGCCACAGACTCGGTACGATATCGCTCAAACGAGTAAAGATCTGCAGTTGCAGCTCAGTCTGTTTTTGTGCTTCACCCTGATTCTTAGTTTGACCGAGCACTTTCTCATGAATATAGACTTTTTGAATAACGGTATTCGGAAGACCCTCTCCAATACGTTGGATCGTGTCCAAGCCTCGGTCGGTTAAGGACACAAGCGCAACTTTCGTTTTTGCGTCTACGTCTTCGCCTTCGCCTATGTTTATGTTCACTTTTCTGTCCCTTGCCTATATTCATGCGTAAAGGTCGGGTCATAAAGTTTGGAACGGGCGTACCCCTTGGCTGGATCTAAGAAGTCTCCGACAAGGATTTGAGCCTGTTTACGAATTCCTGCATTTTTAACTTTTTCCACGATGGTTTCTAAGGTTCCCAGCAGAACCTCTTCATCCGGCCAACTTGCTTTTGCGACCACAGCAATGGGTGTGGAGGCCGGATAACCACCATCCAATAAGGCTTGGACGACGGATCCCATATCCTGAACACTTAGGAAAATCGCCATACTAGCTTGATGTTGCGCTAATTTGGCAAGTGCTTCACGTTCTGGAACGGGAGTGCGTCCAGCTAAGCGGGTGAGTATCAAGGTCTGGCTAATTTCCGGCAGTGTAAATTCGCGTTTAACCGCTGCGGCAGCTGCAAACACCGAACTGACCCCTGGAATAACAGAATAAGGTATTTCTTGTTTATCTAAATGTTCAAATTGTTCCTTTATGGCTCCATACATACTGGGATCTCCCGTATGGAGTCGGACGATGGTTTCTCCGCTTTGGGCTCCCTCGAACATAAGAGCGACCACTTCTTCCAGTGTGAGATGGGCGCTATCATGAAACGGGGTACCAGGACGACAAATGCCAAGTAATTCCGGGTTAACTAAAGACCCAGCATAAATCACGCGATCCGCTCTTTCCAGCGCGCGAGAACCTTTGATCGTGATCAGTTCAGGATCCCCTGGACCAGCACCGACGAAGATTACTTCACCCTTAGTTATTTTCTGGCTCACTGTTTTCCCTCCCCAACAAATCTTTTTTCACGAGTAACAAACTGAGATAATCGATTTTGTCGACTGTGAAATCCTCTGGTTTAGGTTCCCAGCGGATTTTCTCTCCAGATTGTCCGAGGCGAGTTAACAAGACCGCTTTTCTCTCGCGCTCTTCCAGAAGCGTTAAAATCTCAGGAAGCCTGCGGGAGACTTTCATTAAAACTAAATTGGGGAAATTGAGAAATTCTCCAACATCTTCGGTACTTGGCAAGATTAGAAGAGGCTCATCCCCAGTTGCAAGAGGCAAGTTAATCTTGGCTGCCGCCGCGGACATAGCTGTAATGCCTGGCACTGTGATAACACATTCCTGTGGTAATTCCTCCTGAAGGATGTTAAGTAGGTAGCTGTAAGTACTATAAAGGGAAGGATCACCCAGAGTGATAAAGGCAACCGATTTACCCTGTTTCAGTTCAACTAGAAGGGTTTGTGCTCCATCTTGCCAAGCCTTTGTTAAAACCTGCTGATCCGAAGTCATGGGCATTTCGAGTTCGACAAGTCGGACATTAGCTGGACAATGAATTTTGGCAATATCCCAGGCCACACTTTCTCGATCGAGCTTGGATTTGGGGATAGCTACCAAATCCACTGATTGTAGGACATCGACGGCTTGTAAAGTCAAGAGACGAGGATCACCGGGACCGACCCCGACTCCATAGAATTTTCCCCATGTTGTATTCATGATGCTTCCCCTCTTCGTGCTGAAATTATAAAGATTGGATTCAAAGCTTGGGCCATATGCAGAGTTTGTACTGCTTTCCAACGGACTGCTTGAATAGAGACCGTATCGATATCCTGATAGTTAAAGTCTGTAAGCAGTTTCAATCCTTGAGCCACTGTTTCGATGGTCACTGCTGTGATCACGATTCTTCCCCCTTCAACAAGGGGCACCGTACTTAAGATTTCTGATAAACGTCCATTACTGCCACCAATAATACAGACATCGACTGGGGGAAGTTCCCCGAAAACATCTGGCGCAGCTCCGGAAATCAGACGAAGATTTGAAACCCCAAACTTGAGCTGATTGGCAAGAATAAGTGCTTGAGCCTCTGAATTATGCTCAATTGCATATACTACACCCTCAGAAGCGAGACCGGCTGCTTCGATACTAATACTCCCCGTACCCGCTCCAATATCCACGACCTGATCATATTTCGAAATTTGGGCTTTGGCGAGTACTTGAACCCGAATTTCCGCCTTGGTCATGGGAACCTTTCCGCGTAGAAACTCTTCGTCTGGAATTCCAAGCCTGCAACCTACCCCCTGTTTAGGGGAGTGCTGGGCTTTTTGAATAGTATTTGGATAGAGGATAACAATTGCATTCTTTAACAAGATTTTCTCCTGAGCCAAATGCTCTGCGTCCATTGTTGACCAAAATTCCTCTGGATAAGCAAGGGCATTACCGACTGAAATAAGAGGGTTATTGCCACGCTCCAAATAGAGTTGCGCGATTTTCTGAGGCGTATTTTCTCCACCAGTTAGAACCGCTGTGGGACGAGTAATTACCTGAGGAAGTACAGACAATTCTCGACCATGAACACTTGCAAAGATGGCCTCTTGCCAAGGAAGCCCGGCTCTTGCAAAAGCGAATTGAAGAGAACTGATCCCCGGATAGACGTCGATTATTTCCTCCGGAAATTCCTTCTTAAGTCTAGGTAAAAAACTGAAAAACCCAGGGTCGCCTGAGACGAGAACCCCGACAACGTTCTCTTCTAGAAGTGCGCTTCTGATCACTTCTATACTGCTAGCTAGGTCACCGGATAGGGAGTACTGGCGTCCTGTGAAATCAGGAAAGAGTTTTAGAGCCCTAGTCCCTCCGATTAGAATTTCGCAGTTCTTTACAAGTTCAGTAATTGCAGGGGGCAACCATTCCGGCCTTCCAGGGCCGATACCGATTACTTGTAACATGAAAAACCTTCTTCCCTTGTTTAATAGGTATAGAAAACTTGGCTGGCGCTAAGCTTCAGCGCAGGCGGCCGCCTTAGTTGCACTTATGCTTAGAAAGTATATAACGCAAGTTTATACTTTCTGATAGTATAATAAAAAGCGAGCCTGAGCGGCTCGTATGGTTTACCCTAAATAAACACACACATCTCCTATCGCTCGTAGGTTTGTGATGCTACTTAAGGCAGGTTTCCTGGCTTCAAATCATCATTCTCATCTCTGTCCTAGCATTTGAGCGTAGGATTTCCGAAGAGAACTCCTTGTTTACAGTGGCGGGACCGCGTCGGATTTTCACCGACTTCCCCTTTTAGATCCTTTATTACAAAGGAACCTTAAGCATAACGCTATTAAATTTATGAATAGTCCAATTCGACTGATAATGGGATATTCTATAAGTATATACTAAATTCCTCTTTTTCAAAATACCTTCCTAAAAAAAAGAGTTATATCAACCAAGTATTCTTTTTCCTATCATTGAACAAATAAGCGACACAGCTAATTTGCCCGTTTGATTCATATGATAGGCCTAGTACACCACTATAAATCACTCATATACTTTAAGGCTTCTAAATCTAAAATTTTGAATTCAGTCAAGTAAAAATCAATAACTCCCTCATCCCTCATTTTACACATTTCTCTGGACATGGATGGACGAGACACATTCAGGAAATCCGAGAGTTCATTTCGATTTAAGGGCAGAATTATGTTTTTGTCGCCTGTCTTTTTATATTGCTCCAATAAATATGTGCAGATTTTCCCGCGCATACTTTTGATCGTCAGATATTCAACCTTCTTGTTCAACATCATGGCTCTTTCGGAAATTATCCTTAAAAAGTTCTGGATCAGAATTCTGTGCCATGAACACATCTTGTCACACTCGCCAACAATTTTTCCTCTCGGCAGGAAAAGAACCTCACAAGCTTCATGGGCCTGAACAGTTGCTGGCCAGATCATTTGGCTGGAAAAGGCGACTAACTCACCAAAAATATCCCCTTGCTTTAAAAGTGTCATAACAATCCTGTTTCCTGCGGCATTTTCTTTACTGACCGTCGCTGTACCCTTGAGAACTATTCCAACGCTTTCATAGGGATCTCCGCCCGTCACAATATAATCACTTCTTTTATAGCAGCAAACTTTAGGCTTCAAACAATTCAACATAGCTAATATGGCATCTCTTTCAATTCCTTGAAAAAGGCTTACTTGTGAAACTTTATCCAAATATTTTTCAAACATCACACACCCCTACTCATTTTTGTATCCTCAGATACCGACTTAATTCTTTCATTGTAATATAATGAACCTGTAAAAACAATCATTTGAAAGGGGTTATGACAATGTTAAGAAATATTATAAAAATAGATGAAGAAAAGTGTAACGGCTGCGGCCTTTGTGTCACTGCTTGTCATGAAGGTGCCTTAAAGCTGATTGACGGTAAAGCCCGTCTTGTTTCTGAAAGCTATTGTGACGGTCTTGGAGACTGTCTACCTGAGTGCCCGACCGGAGCTATCGTCCTTGAAGAGAGAGAAACTGTCGTCTATGACGAAGCAGCTGTCAAAAAGCATATGGAGAAAAACAAGCCACAGCCTGTAGCCTCCCTTCCCTGTGGTTGCCCCGGTACCCAAGCAAAAGTGCTGGCCAAAAGACAACTTGAAGACATACCTGTTCATTCCTCAGAAAACGCACACTCCCGGCTTGGTCAGTGGCCCTGCCAGTTAAAATTAGTACCAGTAACTGCACCTTATCTTAATAACGCGCATTTGCTGATTGCCGCTGACTGCACTGCCTTCGCCTACCCAAATATTCACGAAAAATTTATGCGCAATAAGATCACCTTGATTGCCTGTCCTAAACTAGATGATACCGATTATTCAGAGAAACTGACGGCGATCCTAAAACAGCATGAAATTAAAAGCGTGTCCGTCTTAAGAATGGAAGTACCCTGCTGTGGCGGTTTAGTTCAAGCTGTAAAGAAAGCCTTGTCAAGCAGCGGAAAAATGATACCCTGGAATGTCGTCACAATAGGAACTGACGGAAGAATTATCGAGGATTGATCAGAGTAATGATAACTGAGGGAAACAGAGGGACAGGTGCGTTGTTTCGCGAAACAATGCACCTGTCCCCTTGTTTTCTTGTTTTACGCTTGTTTATAATATCCCCATTTGAATGAACAACAGATGTATTAATCTCTTCGAAATCTATACATCTGTTTTTTTGTGCCAAATTTATCTGATAAAAGCTGAGTGCCACTGCCGATATTATCTATGTCATTTTTTTATTAATTGTAACAAACGCATCCACAGGTATGTTGAGTATTTCGCTTGCTTTTGAAGTCAGCTCCTTGACTAGCTTTGCTTTTTGTTCTATGGACATTTTACCAGCCTCTATCATAATTACGGGCATAGCATTACACTCATTTATCTTGGAGGACCGATTTCCGGATCAGTAACAACATTTACACAGGCGGGCTTACCAGAAGCTAAGGCCCGATCTATTGCGTTCCCTACTTCCTCAGGGTCGGTAACAAATTCGCCATAGCCACCAAGCTGCTGAACAACTTTCTCGCAGGGCATTCCTATCAGCCAGACTTATGCAGTTAACTATTATGAATGTTAGGGAGGGCACCCAATACTGCAATTGGATAATTCATAATGTGTTTGATAGACATTAGAAAAACGGGGGGACAGGTGTATTGTTTCATAATTGAACAATACACCTGTCCCCTCTTTGTTTTACCCTAATTCTTCAATAATCTAATATCTTCTTCAGATAAACCTGTTGCTTTTGCGATTTTTGAGATCTCGATTCCAAGGTCTATCAGGTTCTTAGCAACTTCTGCTTTACCCTCTGCTTTACCCTCTGCTTTACCTATTGCTTTACCTATTACTTTACCTTCTGCTTTGCCTTCTGCTAATCCCTCTGCTAATCCCTTTGCTTTACCCTCTGCTAATCCCCTCTCAATCCCCTCCTTCAATCTAAGTTCCGCTTCCCTTACTGCCGCCTTTTCATCTAATACTGCCTTGCGTCTCGAATAGTACTCTTCTCTCACATTAGGATCATCACTTGATTTCTCCCATGCCGCTATCGCTTGATGTAAAACGGGATCTTGCATTGCAATCTCCTCCAGTGTTTTTAATATTTCCTGATTTTCTGAACCTTCCAGAAGCAGTAACCATCGTACTAAAACATTCTCCCAAGGGCTTACTTCCTTGCGCCGCCACTTCATGATCAATTTTGGCAACTCCATAAAATGCATCTCTAAGGCATCCGTTAGTTGAAATTTTTCTTCATCTTCATAAAGATGGAACACGTTATGGTAATTCTTTGTCTCATTTAAATAGTTAAAATCCAGAATATTAATCGTGACAGCTTTAGTCAGTTCCTTATAAGCCATCCCTTCACGCATCTGTCTGGTGTACATTTGTGCCCAATAATACAGGGAACGTTTCTTCATATTATATTGATCGTTTAATTGTATTTCTATGTTGATCTGCATTCCTTCGGTGGTTACAGCTCGAACATCTAGGATGGACTTCTTATCTTCTTTATATTCTTTATTGAACTCAGGGTTCAAGATCACAATGTCTTCGATTTGACTTTCCTGCGGCAACCTTAACGCAGCATTAAGAAAAGCGATGAGGATCGCTTCATTTCCCTCTTTGCCAAAGATAAGTTTAAATGCATAATCGACCTTGAGGTTAATTAGTTCCTTCACTTTTCACGCTCCGTTCAATCACACTTTTAAAGATATTCATCTTCTGTCAGTAAATTAAACAATGGATTGAATGATAACCATATTATACCATGATTGAACGGGCCACTTCAATTTATTTATCTTTTCACAACTTAGAACGGTAGAATCCCCATAACAGGGCATCCTAACTCATCCAAGTAATTTAGCCCTATTTCCTTTGTTAAAAAACCTAATTAGCAGAGTCATACCGCCATTTAGCAAAGTACTTTTTCTCGTAACTGCGATTACCCCTTCGATCTTAATAGTTTATTAGTATCTCCGGAATGAATAAATCATCATAAATAAAAGGTCAGAATATGATAGACGGATTGTCTAGCATATTCTGACCTTTTAAAAATAAAGCCAAACCTGTTTTTGGTTGCGGTTCAATTAGAGTGAACACGTTTTGCAAATGCTCAGGTCTCAATTGACCACGCCCAACGTTGTTCCTCAACGATCCTTTGAGCTTTCGAATCCCAGCCAACTGGTTGGCCGTTTAATAAGGTCATGATCGTACCAACGCTTAGACGTCCAAAGGTAAATGCTTGGGCTCTTTCACTCGCCAAGTTTGCCAGATGATGGAACAATTTTTGCTCTCCAAGGAGCAAGAGTTCTGAGGTGGCCCCTTCGGTCGTTGGAAACTCTGCCAGATGTTTTAAGGTGTCTAGATTAACCCCAGCTAGCGCGGCATGAGCAAGTAAGATTTCCATTCGGGCATCTGCCACACGATTATGGGTATGGAAAATTCCGCCTGCAACTTTAATGAGCTTTCCGATATGCCCTACGAGAATCACTTGTTCAATCCCCCGGTAGGCAGCTTCTTCTAATAGATAGCCAACAAAGTTACTCATCTGGATCACAGCTTCAGTCGGGACTTTAAAACGTTCAGTTGCCACTCGATACCCATAGTGCCCTGGAGTGAGAACTATGGTTTTGTGCCCATAGGCTACTGCCTGGTCCAACTCCGGTAGAATCGAGGTTTTAAACGCCTCCTCGGACATCGGTCGGACTATTCCGCTTGTCCCAAGTATTGAAATTCCTCCAACGACCCCTAGCCTCGGATTAAGAGTACGCAGGGCAGCAGTTTCTCCGTTAGGAACCTTGATCATAATTTCGAGTTCCTCTTTAGGAAAGACCTCCCGAACAGCCTCAAAAATCATCTTCCTTGGAACCGGGTTAATGGCACTTTCCCCAACCGAGATGGCCAATCCTTTTTTAGTGACAGTCCCAACCCCCTGGCCCCCACGGATGTGAACCTCTCCTAAAGGGGAAATATAGCGTGCGATCGCCTGAATCTCAAGCCCATGCGTAATATCCGCATCGTCTCCACCGTTCTTCAGAATGCTTGCCCTCGCTTCTGGATATCCAGATTCACCCCCATGGATGGGCATTGTTAAGCGCGCCGAATTCGGTAGTGGAATCTCTACCCGCTCAGCTAAACTTTCCCCTCTAAGGAGCAGACAGGCTACTTTGGCTGCACCCGCTGCACAACTACCTGTGGTATATCCTTCGCGCCAAGTATGTCGATCTTTTTCTCGCGCCATAATTTCTCTCCCACATTTCAAATTAATCAAAGTAATTTTCATTACTTTGATTATTGAAAGAAAGTATAAGCCATGTGCTGCCTCGTTGCAACTAATCTTTAAACATTAATACCTTCACTAAACCATTTATTAAGCCTATAAAACTCCTAGTTGAAGTTGGAATCGAACAAAGAGTGCCAACGTCAATAACATAACAACAAAAGCAATTGTCCAATAGTCCCTTGGGGTAAATGCTAGCTCGCGCATCGATGTCCAATTCCGGTTCAAACCATACCCTCGATTGAGCATTGCCATCGAAAGCGAATTGGCCATCATAATCGAATTGATAAACAAAGGAATCATAATCGGAAGGTAGGATTGGAGGGAACCGATGATCCCCTTCTCTTTGAATTTTGTCCCACGTGCCTTTTGAGCCTCTAAAATTTGCTTGCGTTTTTTATCCAGGGTCGGAATAAATCGTATCGCCGTTGTCAGCATCATGGCTACCTCAACGGGAACCTTCATCTTATGAAAGAATTGGGTGAAGTCATCCATGGACGTGGTCAAAGTCAAGACAGAAGAAGCGATCATCATACTAAAGAGACGCAAGATAAACGTAGAGCCCATCAAAAATCCCCCCAAAGTGGCCCCTAATCTGTCTCCTGGCAGGGCATAAAAGAGGATCGCTTGGCTAGAAACCTGTTCAAAGCGCTCAGGTGTAAAGGTAAATCCTGTGATTAGAATAATCGAAATAATGATAGGAATCAAGGGAACCAGCATTCTTCCGATCTTTCGCAACGGGATTTTAATCCAAATGGCTAAAAGCCCTGTCGAGAAAACAATCAAGAGTTGAAATCTTGGATCTTGGAATAGAAACGATAGAATCATAAACCCTAAGAAGCCGAACATTTTGGTCCGTACATCCAGACGATGGATCAACGTGTCTCCCGGTAAGTGCTCTAATAACATCCCTTCTGCTCCAGTCTTTCGAACAGCGCTATAAACTCACGTGATTCGATGAAGGTTCTATGACCTAAAATATCCTTCAATTGCGAGGAGAGCCTACAGAGTTGGGGTGGAATAATGGCAGAGTCGAGCAGTATTTGTTCCTTAGAAAAAACATCACCAGGGGTACCATCTAACATAATCCCGCCCTCTTTCATGACTATGACCCGCTTGGCATATTGGGCAACTAAGTCCATATCATGGCTAATCATGATAATTGTGGTCCCTGCAGCATGGAGTTTACTTATCAAAGCCATCATTGACTGAACACCTGCCCAGTCCGAGCCAGTGGTCGGTTCGTCAATGATTAGCAGTTTAGGCTTTAAGGCAAGAATTGAAGCCACGGCAATCATTTGCCGTTCTCCTTTACCCAAACTAAACGGATGAACACTACGGTATCTTTCTAACCCAGTATACTGAAGGACCTCATCCACTCGTTGTTTGATTTCCTGGCCTTTGTAGCCTGCATTTTTAAGCCCGAATTCTAATTCTTTCTCGACAGTAGCGGAAAAAATTTGATGATCAGGATTTTGAAAGACGTACCCGATGGTTTTTGATAGATCAGACGTATCATACTGTAAAGTATTCATTCCCTCAACGATAATCTCTCCTCGGGTTGGTTTTAAAAGTCCATTAAAATGTTTAGCTAAAGTTGTTTTTCCAGCACCGTTTTGCCCGATGAAAGCCACGAACTCTCCAGTTTTAATCGTCAGATTAATTCCTCGCAAAGCGGGCTGGCTTGAATTGTACTGGTAAAATAGATCGCTGACTTGAACTGCGATTTCTGTTTCTGACCAATATGGTTCCTGCTTAAACAGGCGATTCTTTATCTCTCCTTGACCTGGCGCTTGCCCATGCCCATGTTTGTGCCAATGTCCGTATTTGGGTAACAACGCTCTAATTATGTTTTCCGCAGACGGAATATCTAAAGGGATTTCAGCAAAGGAAATCCAGCCCTTCTCGTAAAAATCCCAGCCGAGCTGACTGACGGGTAACGGCTTTATCCCCAACTGACTCAAGAGGGGAAGATCGCGAAAGAGTTCAGTCGGCAGTCCCCTCCAGAAGACTTCCCCTTGCTTAAGGACAACGACCTCATCTGCCTTGTGAATCAGTTCTTCGCTGGAGTGTTCAACTAACAAAATGGTCAAATCCTTTTTCCGTCTTAGATCATCCAGCGTTTGATAGATTTCTGATCGTCCTATCGGATCGAGTTCTGAAGTTGGTTCATCCAGCACCAAAATTTGAGGTTCCATCACGAGCACACCGGCAATCGCCAAGCGTTGTTTTTCTCCACCTGAGAGTTCTTCAGATAAACGTTGCTTATATCCTCTTAAGCGGACTTTTTCTAAGCTTTGATCGACCCTCAGATTAATCTCATCGAAGGGAACTAAAAAATTGCGAGGGCCAAATGCGGTGTCCTCCTCAACCGTTCGACCAATAATTTGGGTCTCTGGATCCTGTAGGACAAGCCCAAGAACTTTGGACATCGACTGAACTGCAGTTTTCCCTACATTTTTGCCTGCTATGCTCACCTGTCCTGTTAATTTTCCTTCCAGCAGCTGGGGAATTAGACCGTTTAGACATAAACTCAAGGTTGTTTTTCCCGCCCCTGTGGATCCCATTAAGACAATAAATTTTCCTTTTTCCACGGTCAAGCTTATGTTTTTCAAACTAAGTTCTTGGGCGTTCGGATAACAATAAGAAATATTATGGAGTTCGATAGCATTTTCAACGGGTTTTACGGTTTCCACGATTTCTACGGTTCTTACAGCTTCTGCAGCTTCTGCAGCATCTACAGTCTCCACGGTTTCACCTCATCACCTAAATGAGTCGACTTCCCTTAATTGCTTTGTAGGCTACTGCCGAAATAATCACGTTGAGAGCTGCCCCGACGACGAGAAAAGGCATCAAGCCCATTACCCCTCCCATACCCATCAACGGCAGCATGGCAAAAGATGATACAACCCCATTCAGGATAATTCCGACGATAACAGCCGGAATCAAACCGAGCTTTTCATTCACCCAGCGATAGGCCACAGCCCATAAGGCCATTTGTAAAGCAATATATAAATGGATCGGAATCGTCATAGGAAATCCGATCACCGCTGCCGTCAGCAAATGCCCAAAAGCAATGACAATCGCCCCCGTAAGTCCTCCAAAGGCCAGTGCAGCGAAAAATCCGGGTGCCGAATCCATACCGATAGTTCCGACCGGACTTGGGATCTTAATCAGTGATCCCACAGCACTTAAAGCAATAAAAATGGCCATAATCGATAGTCTTTTGACACTCCAAGCGGAGAGTTTTATGTCCTGTTGTTCTGTTTCTAAATTATTCATAAACAATTCCTCCTTAAATTTAGTACAATGTACCGATTTTCGTTAAAGGTAATAAAGGAAACTTTGATGAAAGGACATGATCAAACGTCCTTGATGATGTAGATGATGTAGATGATAGAGATGTCGGAAATGATAGTGGTGTTAGTGATGATTGTGATAATAAAGCGGAAGAAGAAAATATAAGACAGGTCGAAGGTCCAGCAGATTTATCCAAGTCGAGAGGACAAGTTGAATCAACGTGCAATCGCTTGTTTATCGTGGAGGCAAGTAGTTCGGCTTCCAAACGTATCCCTCTTGACCCTACAGAAATGATGTCATGAATACTTGAGATCTCTAAGAGGAACTGCAGAGCTTTGACTTGGACAATTTCTGGATCCTCTGGATTATTGAGCTCTGATCCAACTTTAGGCAAGCCTAAACAATAGACGTCATCTCCTGATTGGGCTGTTCCAATACGCAACTTGTTTTTCTCAGCCACCCCGATCACACTAATTCCGAGACCGGTTTGCTGAGTCGTCATGTTTTTTTCTGTGCTGATCGCCATGGGTAGAGTTTCTAATCCTGCAGCTTCTAGTTCATCGTTCACCCCCTTTATTATTTCATCTCCTGTCGGGTACGGCTCATTAGAAATCGCCACCGTCATTAATTTTGGCACAGCCCCTGTGGAAAGGACTTCTAACAAAGCGACTCTTGTCGTTAACCTTCCTGTAATAGACCAGGGAACCTGATATGTATCTAATTCCTTCATACCAATGGCACCACAGGAATCACAGGAAGCCACTAAATATTGTGCCTTGTTTAACGAAACAACCTCAACATCTCGACCCTGGTATCCCAATCGTTTCACCCCATTCTCTAAAAAGTCAAATAAAAAAGTTCATAGTCAATTTTCTTCTCAACTCAAGGTTGGAAAGAAGATTGACCATGAACTTTACCTTAATCCATGTTCTTAAATACGTTACAGGCAGGTCTCCTGACTCAGAATCATCAACGTTATACGCCTTCCCGGTTTCCCAGTGGCAATGCATAAGTCTCCTCTTTACAGTGGTGGGTCCGTCCGGGATTTTCACCCAGTTCCCTATTCTCCCTCATTCAAGGGCACCAGTAACAAACGAATATTTAGTTATCTGTATTTTAATGCAAGATGCCTAAGATTACAAGATTAAATTCTAGCTTTTTTTTAGTTTTTGCTCGATTACATATTCATTATTAGATCTGTAATCGTCAAAGATTTAATAACGCGCTTCTTAGGCTTTGTAATGGCAGATGCTTAGAGAAATACTTTGGTTAATATTTTGAATCAGTAGCGTTGCATAAAGCTTTTACGCAAAAGTCAAATTCTATGTTACAAAGAAAACCAACGGAAAATGGCGTAAACTGCAGATATCCCTGATTATTCCTGTCAAAACCATAAAAAAAGCCTTATAATTAGAGTTAGGGTAGTTCTTGCCCAAATCTCTAATCATAAGGAGATAAAAAATGCAAGGCAAGAATACTACAAAATCCACATTTATGCAACTGTTTCAACCGGTTTTTTCTAAAAATATTTGGACTAAAATTCATCAAGAAGTTCCAGACCTTGATAAGCGAGTCCAAAAACTTAAAACAAACCAACTCGCGTTACTTATCAGTAATGCTCAACTCCAAGAATTTAAAGCTTTACGAAAAATCAGTGCCAGTGTTCAAAGTAATGACTTCAGTCGTACCATTGGCTTAGAAAGCATTAGTCATAGTCAAATTTCACGAAGACTTAGAACTCTTCCTGTTAGAGTCTCGGAAATGCTTTTTAAAAACCTATTAAACGAAGTAGCTCAGAAAAAAGGGTTCGGACTGATCCAGCAACGCCTTGGAAACCTGTTCATGATTGATGCATCTACGATAAGCTTGTGCCTTTCTAAGTATCCTTGGGCTGTGTTTAGAAAAACCAAGGCCGGAATCAAAATGCATCTGCGACTAAGTTTCGACGGAATGGCTGTCCCTGACGCAGTGATTATTACTCCGGCAAAGACGGCAGACAAGAAGAAACTGGATGAACTGATTGTCAAAGATACTGACGCCCTTAATATTTTTGACCGGGGTTACGTGGATTACAAACTATTTGATGACTACTGTGAAAAGGGTATTCGATTTGTAACTCGCCTTAAAGAGAATGCTGTGGTTGAGTTTCTTGGACAACGAAACGTTGAAGAAGATGGTCCAATTGAAGAAGACGTTGATGTTATTCTTGGAACGAACAGCCGAAAAATGAAGCATAAACTTCGTGTCATTACCATTGATGATTCGGTCAACGAACCCTTTTCCATCGTCACGAATGACTTTAATCGAAGTGCCGAGGAATTTGGTGAGATTTACCGGTATCGCTGGCAAATAGAGCTGTTCTTTAAGTGGCTGAAACAACACGCTCAGATCAAACATTTTTACGGCACAAGTGAGACATCAGTTATTAACCAGTTACTTTTAGCACTCATGACTTATTGCGCACTCGTTCTTCTAAAACTTGAAATCGAGGATAAAAGAGACTTACTGAATTTGCAAAGAAGCGTTATCTCTTGTTTATTTGAAAGCTATGATTCGTTTCTAGAAAAGCTTCGGCGAAAATGGGGAAACGGTTCTCGGAGAATCAACTATGATCGTATTTACAAAATGACAGAGCATCAGATTATGAATGAAGAGACGGATTGGCTCAATGATTTAACCTACGATCCCGTTATCCCCTAAAGTTATATTATGTAAAAATGTGGAAAAGAACTACCTTCTATGTCAACGCTCCTTTGGCCTATGGGAGGAAAAACCACATGGATGTATACACCAATAATGGTATATTAAGTAATTATAGAGAAAGCATTTTCTTTATTGACATGACTCGATCTAGTTTGATGCAACGCTACTGATTTTGAATATACTTAATTAGTCAATTCACTGTATACTACGTAAAATCACTTAAGATATATAAGGAAAAGCTGGCTGATCTAATAATCACACCAGCTTTCATCCCTCCGACTAATTATCCATTATTCTTTCTAGAGTAGCGTCGGGTACAGGTGCTTTCACCAGAAGCCAAACAGCTATCTGTTCGGACAGTGAAATCCTGTGAGATTACCTTGAGCGCCGTCTCAAACCACTTGTCACACCCTGCTTGACATTGTCCCGGTGCTCCGTAATCCTTGTAAGAACCTACCCACGGACAGCTATCATGGATGAGGAGAACGTCATTTCCTTCTTTAACCGATTTAGCTCTTTCACCCATGACCAGACTAGCTCGCACAAAGGCATTGACTATTTGTTCTAGGTCCGCAGTATCTCGTCCTCGCTTGAGATAACTTTCCGCAGTTCCCTCTCCAACTGATTCCCAAAAGCGATCTACTAAGGCGACGGTTTCCTCTGCTCCAAATTTTTCCTCCAGAACCATTCTCCAGCGATGGAAAAAATCATGGGAAATGAAAATCATGGAACGCCAATCTCTTTCCAGCTTCTTGATAACATCAGCATTTACTTCTGACAAGCTTACTCCTCCTTAGGCGATTTAAGGTTTAATGCCTCTTTCGGCATAAAACAATTCCAAAGCTGCCTGATATTCCGCAATTTCTTCCTCCGAAACTACCTGGCCACACTCATAGCAACTATTCGTTAAACGGTCATACCAACGGCAACTACACTCACTACAGCCGAGTTCCGGGGCCCCACTTGGATTTAAAAAAATCATTTCTACCACTGCTCCTTCAAGCCTACTCAAAACTCTCCCAGACAGTTTCAAGGTTAACGACAAGCCCCCAGAATTGGAATCCCTAAAACCTCTACTAACTCTTCATAGCCTAAGTTTAGTAGTTCATTCTTGTTTTTCATGACATAATAGAGGATATTGCCCTGGCGAATCTGTTCTCTCATTTCATGAAAGGGATTATCTTGTGCTTTACTCTGCAGGGACTCTAGGGCTGCATCATCAGCTATCATCAATAGGTCTACACTGGCATTCTGAAAACCTGTAAAGGATTGGTAATCAACTATCATTTTATCGGCTTGCCTTCGCCAGATCAACATGGTTCCAACGGGGGATTCAAACTCTTTTTTGGGCAATATCCCTAAGCTGGCTCCTGGTAGCATATCGGTAAAGATCTCCTGCCTGCGGTCAAGTATGGCTTGCCAGCTTTCAGCATCTAAAAACGTTTCGTAGACTGTTGATACCACGATAGCTCACCCCCGTATCTCTCATCTAAATCCGTACGCCTAAACGATATCCCTCATGAATAGCCTGTAAGAGTCCCCTGGGAACTAAGGCATCACCAATCCCGTGTAACTCATCAACCATAAATTCAAACTCTTGGAACAACTCTTGATTTGGCTTTCTGGGTGAGGCAACAATCACCGTATCTGCCTCGACAAAAATCTCTTCCCCTTTGTCATTGACGACGGTTACTCCACCTGCTCCGATTTTTATCGGTTTACAAAGAGTTAAGGTCCTTATTTTCAGTTGGTCTATCCAAGAGGAATGCCGCCATTTCCAAGTGGGGATGACATCGCCGGCAATGCGTTTTTCCTTTTCCACAATGGTGACTTCTTTACCCTCCTGAGTAAGGCCTTCCGCCAAGGTCAAACCAATCTTGCCGCCCCCTAATACGACCACCTTTTGCCCCACTTTAACCTTTCCTCTAGCAACATCGGCAGCCATTACTAATACCCCTTCTTGTTCCGGTACCGGGATGGCACTCATATCAACTCCAGCTCCCACGGCAAGCACTGCGACATCATATTGATGAAGAACACTTCTCATAAGCTTGGGGTTTACATCGGTATTGAGGTTGACCTTGATTCCTAACTTATCGAGCATGGTTTTATAATAGGATATTTGGCTTTGGAGGTCCTCTTTATTGGCAATGTCATAGGCTGCATAGCCTACAAGACCACCGCCGATGCTGTCACTCTTATCATAAATTGTAACATCATGCCCTCGCTTAGTTGCGGTTATTGCGCACTCAATCCCTGCTGGCCCTGCTCCGACAACCATAATCTTCTTTTTAACCACAGCCGGAGTAATATGGTATTCCGGTTCAACTTCATGGCCTAAGGCAGGATTATTGGTACAGAGATAAGGTAGATCTCTAAATAGTCGGGCTAGACAATTCATACAGCCTAAGCAATGTTTTGCCTCATCCAGGCGATCCTCTGCTGCTTTATGCAAAAGTTCCGGCTCTGCAAGCATTGGCCGACAAACTTCCCAATAGTCGAATTCGCCATCGGCAATGTTCTGATTGGCCATCACTGGATTAGGTAACCGTACCCCGAAGGTTATGGGTATATTCGGTAAAAGTTTTTTGGCCCTGATGGCTAGACGGTTCCAGTGACCGGGAGGAACATCCCGCCCGATGGAAGATTCCGGTGCTTCTTGCCAACCGACGGTTACACTGATCATATCTACTCCGGCATCTCCGGCCATCTTCATGAGTTCAAAACATTCATCCTCTGTGTTGCCACCATGCGCGTCCATAAGTTCGGCCCCATTGAGGCGGACGATTAATGGATGATCATCCCCTTGGGCTTCTTTGATAGCGTAGATCAGTTCCCGCATGAAACGACCCCTGTTTTCTACTGAACCACCGTATTCATCCGTCCTGCGGTTAGTGAACTTGGAATTAAAGTTCGCTAATAGATAACCCATAAAACTAGTGATTTCTGTGCCGTCAAAACCAGCCTTAATCGCCCGTTTAGCTGCTTCTGCATGTTGGGTTACCATGGCTTTAATTTGTTCTTTAGTTACTTCCCGGGGCTGACGGAAATGGGGTAGGGTTTGAGGTACTACCGAGGGTTGGACACAATAACCTAGGTCAATTCCCCCATACCTGCCAGCATGCAAAATCTGCTGAATGGCCACTGCCTCGTTATCATGGATATAACCTGCAATTTGTTCAAATTGGGGCAAAAACTTATCATCGAACAAAGCGATCTGGCGAAAATACGATTTCCCTTCCCCTAAGGGATCTGGATAGGCACCTTGGTTCGTAATAATTCCACAACCCGTTCCCGCAATAACTTTATCTCGGGCGAGTTCCCTTGGAGTAATAACACCATCACGGGTGTTGTAATTGGAGACTCAACAAGCTCCGTACTTAACTCTGTTTTTCGTGGTGTATTTGCCGATCTTCCCAGGTTGAAATAAATAACTTAACTTTTCTTCGCCAGGCTTTTTCATAAAATCGCACCCCCATTATAATTGTTGTTTATTCACTTTTCAGACTTCTTTGAACAGTATTTAATGCAAATATCATGCCAACTCAAGAGTCGCTGAAACAATGAGTTCTCTATAACATCTGGTGCGAAAATGCGACGCTAACTTGTCTTTTAGAGCCGAGGGCACTACATTCTTCGCAAGCGCACCGGCTGTTGCATTAATACAACAGCCGGTGTGATTATGCGACAACTGGACTGTTCAATAATTTTCTCTTACAATGCAAAAATTGACCCTTTAAGCTCCCACTTGACTAAGATTCATGTATCGGCCTTTCAAAATAGTACAAATGGTATCTCCAAAACGTACCGCCCCCAAAAACGGGTGGTCATTTCAATCACAGCAATCGACGTTCCTTCAAAAATCCCGAGTTGATTAGCCAATCCAGTAGCGATCGCTTGGATTAGGACTCCATGGGCAATTCGTCCACCGAACTTGGTATTGGCCTTAACCCATTCTTCATCCGTATGCAAAGGATTATAGTCTCCGGAAAGCCCGGTAAAGCTAACGACATCGGCCTTGGTAATTGTACGTGAGGCGATATAAAACTCAACGCCTACCTTCATCTGGTCAAAGCTTAACTACCAATCTGTCTTGACTGAGCTCTTCAAGGACGAAGCGACCCCAGCCAATCTGGCAACCCAAGAGTTTCTGGCCGAATTAAGAGATAACGTACACCGTTAAACGTTATAGCGCCTGTATCACTATCCCAGGCCAGTTGGTCAAGAATACTAGCCATTCTTAATCCACTCCAATTTGACCCACCCAGCCCTCTGGGTATCCTCCATATATTTGCTTAGCATTCAGCAAACTAACCTTACCACATCTTGTTTAATCATTTCGTGGTCACGTTCCCTAGAGTTTCCGTATCCAATACCGCCAGGCAAGCGTGCATTTACAACATCGTTGAGCTTCAACTTACTCAAACAACCGGTTTGCTAATTTGGGTACGAATGAACTGAGCCGCTCTGGAGGTCATTCTCAAACAAACTCAACACTTTCTCACTCCAGAAATAGGATCTCCGCCATATGAACCACCTAGGGGATCCGCAGTGTCTGCTACTCCTGACTCATCAGCTACAATTTGTAGGGTCCGTAAGGCGGTTAAGGTTGCCTTCTCTGAGGGGATGGCATGCCCTTCATCCTTGGTATTGACAGTCAAGGCCTGCCCTCCTCCTAGAACGATAGCCAGAGTTTCAATGGTGCCACGCACAATATTGTTCTCAGGTTGTTGAACGGTATAAGTACTGCCGCTTGTACCAGCAAAGAACAACATCTTCCAGGATTTTGGGTCCATAGCCGCATAGTGTTCGCGCAACAATTTAGCCCAAATCCGCCGAGCAGCTCTAAATTTAGCGACTTCTTCAAATAAATTCATATGGGCGGAGAAGTTAAAACTAATCCGGGAAGCAAAATCATCAATCTTTAACCCTCTGCAGCGGTCACAGGCAAATTGGTACCGAGAGATATATAATCCTCATTGTTGATTTGCCGAGCTAGAAACACGGCAGCAGTTTCCTTGGCTGTAGCCTGCATTTTCACAAGCATTAGACCCCCTCTCCCAAGCTAAATAATCTGTCTAACCCCACTATACCTAAGTAATCAGTGTGTCCCCCAGGGTTATCAAGATATTTAGTCACAAAGTCCTCAAATAATCCAGGCTGCCCTTTAACACAGGCCTTAGCCACCCGCACATATTCCTTAAGAAATTCGGCGTCGACCCGATAATGGTTTTGAGAAGCCATAGGATGAGCGCCATAGGGTGCCAGAACCACAGCATCCACAAATTCACAGGTTAAGGAAGTATTTTCCGAGTGGCGTCTGATCTCTTCTGAAGAGACAATCCTTTCCACTTGGACAATAACCTTCTTGCCGGCCTGGGCTAGAAGCTGATCGACAAAGGTCGCTCCCAGATGTTGTACATTGCCGTAACAATCGGCTTGGCTGGCGTGAAGTAAGACTACATCCATTTCCAAGGGCGGAACCGCGAATAAAGGTGGCCCACCGAAAGGGTCCTCGACATAGCGTAAGATTGGATTCAGGCTTGGTATGGAGGACCACTATTTATAATTTGGCGCCAGCCTCATAGATTGCTTTACGTACAAAGTGCCAAAAATACGTCTGCTTGGCTAATGTTATCATTCTCACCTCACTTAAGAAACCTAATCCCAACAACCCTTCAAGCCGTCGGGTGCCTTAATTTTACCGAGTAGCTATCTAAATATTAGGACATTAAATTAGGCTCAGCGTGAAAATTACGCTGAGCCTTTAACATATTACTTAGTTATTCTAAGCAGCGCCTCTGCCCATTCCACCCCTTGAGCCTCCTCCATTACGTTGCCCCATACCTTGGCCATTTCCCAGACCCATTCCTTGACCTTGACCAAATCCTGCTCCCATGCTCTTTCCTATGGCTGCGCTTCCTGTTCCGTCACAAGTCGCTTGATTCGTCACTATTGCGTTGTAAATTGCATCTGCTTGTTCTTGAGTGAGGTTACCATCGGTGACCCTTTGGTCAAGGATTGCTTTCTTTTGCTCAAGAATCTCAGCTTTGAACTCATCTAACTTGCCAGCTTCTTTGGCTATTGATCCATAAGTTATCCCTGTTGCTCTTTGTGCGGTAACTTGTTCGACTGTTTGACCTGTTAAACTTGCTGTGATTTCTGCTGGAGTCTGACCTGTTAATGCTGCGAAGGCGGTTCCTGTCACCCCTAAGATTCCTACGATAGTGGCGACTGCGATGTAAGATTTAAAGTTTTTCATTTGTTAATACACTCCTTTATGTTTGTTTCTTTGATCGAATTATAGTAAAAGTGTAAGTCATAAGTATGTCAAAAGTTTGAAACAATTATGTCATTATGTTTCAAGTTCAAATTTATCCGTCAACAGCAAAATAAATGAATCTAACTTTCCACAATAAAAATCCCCTCACTAGGAGGGGTATAGGAAAAAAGGAGGTGTAGAAATGAAAAGAAGTTCAATATTTCAACCGCTAAACTAGCGGATTGTTATCTCTGTTTTTTATCATAATATATAATTGTAACCAGTTTGTGACCTTTGTATGGAGAATATGTGAAGCCTAATAATGAGAAAGAAGTATGCCTTTATTGCTTAAAGGATTATCCCTTAGTTTTATTATGTCGGTAGCACCAAACGGCGGATTGACATACAAGAGAACCCGATTTATAATTAGTTATACCCCTTAGGGGTATAACCGTCCTTTAGTAAGGAAACGAAACATCATACCGATACTAAGGTATGACCTGCTCTGCCAGGAATGCAGAGAGAAATTCTCTGTATACTGCAGTGTATCAGCCAAAAGGAAAGCAGACGTGTTGCGCTATCAAAGTCCTAAGATCAGCCAGCGGTTTACTGCAGTCAATATCGGTACTAGTAAAAGTAGCGGCACCGTCAGCAGTAGGGTCTACACAGCCTTCGGGTTTTTGGATGCTGAAAAAACTTGTAGGCAATAAGAATTCTGTTGAGCATACGCAAAAGAGAAAGGAGTATGTTTCTATGAAGAACGTCATCATATTCACCACACAAACCTGACCGCATTGTTATACAGCGAAGAAGTTTCTTTCGCAGCATAAGATTCATTTTGTGGAAAAGGATATCAACCGTGATGAGCAAGCCCGCGCGGAGTTAATCCGCAGAAACGTCAGCGGGGTTCCTTCTTTTCTGATTGGGGATGAGTTAGTAGTCGGATTCGATCAGGTACGGATTCTACAGCTAGTCGATCATAGGGTTATTGAATGCGAAAAATGCAAGACTAAGATGCGAGTTCCTATTAATAAAGGGACACTCCAGGTGACTTGTCCGAAATGTTCGTATTGCTTTAATACTACGCCGGAGAAAATTTAAACTGGTTATGCAGGAAACCCGCTCAATGGAGCGGGTTTTATTACTTGACTAGTAATCTGCTATTATACGAATAACTAACGAATATACAACATTCATTTCGTATCCTCCACAATATTAAGCCAAGAACAAACGGTAGCGACAACTTGACTAATTCTGGATAACAATTTGCATGGGTTACGCAAACAATATTAATTTCGTTTAACTGTTCACAATGACAGTAATTCCAAGCTTTGTTATGCCATACTATACTGCTCCGCCTGCACTTGCAGTATTTGCTGCAGCTATAACAATTATTGGATTTTGCGCATTTGTTACATGGGTTCTCTTCGGTGTAATGTTCAAGGAATTTTTGAAGAAATATCAAAAGACTGTTAATATAGTTATGGCATTATTTTTAGTTTATTCTGCGATAATGGCATCTGGGGTAGTTGAGCTAATTAAGAGGTGATTCATATGGATAGATTTATATATAAAAAATCAACTGGTGTTACTGCGCTAAGACTTGATGACATTTGTAGAGAACTTGATATTTCAAAATTTCAGTTTATCAGAATGTTTAAAGCCGGTACTGGAATTTCGCCATATCAATATTTTCTAAACTGCAGGGTAGAACTTGCAAAGCAGTTAATAGAAAAAAACAAAGATGTTTATTCGGCAGTAGCAGAATGTGGTTTTGTTGATTTAACACATTTAAATAAGCATTTTAAAAGTATATATGGAATAACAGCATTTGAATATAGGTCATCCCTAAGTTAGGGAGGAATAGTGACAAAAGACAGTACTCCTTATAATCGGCTTTTTTCATGAAGCGGACAAGCCATGTAAGTTGTGAAATATATAAGAAAGGTGTGAGCAATATGGCGGAATCAAAAAGTGGTTTTCCCACACAAACCTCTGATTTTGCAAACCGTGTTCAATCAAGTTTTGCCCAGCAATCGGTAATGCATCTAATCGGTGCGGAACTCGTTAAGGTCCTTCCGGGTGAAGTTGAGATTTTAATTCCGTTTCGTGATAATCTTACCCAACAACACGGTTTCCTGCATGCGGGCATTATAACAACCATCGTTGATAGCGCCTGCGGTTATGCGGCCTTGAGTCTAATGCCTGCCGGCGCTTCGGTCCTGACAGTTGAATTTAAGGTTAATCTTCTTGCCCCAGCGAAGGGCGAAAGGTTTGTAGCCAGAGGGATGGTAGTCAAGCCGGGGCGGACGATAACTGTTTGCTCAGGCGAAGTTTTTGCTCTAGGTTCAGAAGAGCCCAAATTGGTTGCCACAATGACAGCAACGATGATGACGCTTCAAGGTCGTCCTGGAGTCGCCGAGGGTTAAGAACTTTGAAACTCTGTGTGATAAGTAGAAGAGAGAGGGAATAAAAGGATGAATAGTGAGACTAGAAGTGAATTAGCTGTTTGTGGATTGGATTGTACAAGATGCGCGGACTATGAAAATGGCGAGATCAAGAGCTTAAGTGCGAGACTGGCATATCTGCTTAGAGGTTATGAACGAGTGGCAAGTCTGAAGTCGGTAAATAACCCCCTCTTTAATGAATATCCTATATTTCTCGAATTTCTACAGCACTTTGCCCAAGGAGCTTGTGGTGGTTGCCGGAGTGATAATTTACGGTGCCCTATCGAATGCCATGCCAAAACTTGTCATCGACAACATGGTGTGGATTTTTGTTTTGAATGCAACCAGTATCCATGCGACAAACAATTTGAAGGCAAGACCAGAGAAAGATGGCTGGAGCGAAACAATCGAATGAAGGAAATAGGCGTTGAGAATTATTATCTGGAACAAGGTAAATTGCCCAGATATTAACAGAAAGTCTATTGGGAGTGTTATTTAAGCAAATACCGTTGAAAGATATCCCTTTCAACGGTATTTATTTTCTTCGTATTATCCAAATACCGTAAAAAACTGATTTTCCAATGAACATCGCATTATCCTATTTATGCTAATAGCTAACAAAGTTATTCTCTAAAAAATGAACCCATTTAACCATGCTATCTTGCGTACGGTTTCGATAACGTTCCGTGAATTCCCGAACTCTGGTTACTACATTCATATCCTCTCAGATTTTAGGAATTCACTGTTGTACGATGTCGACCTCTTTTAAGGAAAGAACAAAGCAATTTCAATTCTTTCTTTGTTCTTTCCTATATTATCCCGTCTTAACTTGATCCGACCGATCTCACCTGTCGTTTTGATATGTGTCCCTCCGCAGGGTACCTTTCCAAAACCATTAATCTCCCAATACCTCTCTTCCTTCTCTACGTCACTAAAATCACTAGTTATAGGCAAATTTGATTCAATTATCCGACTTGCCTCACTTTGTAGAAAAGTAAATATTTCGGATATGTTTCCGTTCCAAATAAAGTCTACTCTAGCCTTTGTATCCGTGATATTTGCACCGATTTTGTCTGGACGGTCGAATTTCTGGTTAACAAGTTCTAGGATAGTCTCGGCTGCAAAGTGTAGTCTCATTATTTGATACCGTTTTTCCCAGTCAATCTCAATTAGTACCTCATCATCAACGTTTAGTTCATGATCTCCTTCGATCGTATAGAATATTTCTTAATCTACTTTCTCTGCCCTTAAAATATTAAAGCCATTGATCGTTCCACTGCGCTTGAGATCATAACATATACGTGATATCATTAAACTACGAATTCGAGGTGATCAATTTGTACGAGATTGAATACTATACTGAAAAAGGCTACTGTCCTGTAATAGAGTTTATTAGTGGACTCCCCTCCAAAGCACAGGCCAAAATCTTGCGAGAGATTGACCTTTTTGAACAGTTCGGTCTTTATCTCGGTTATCCTCATATAAAAAAGCTTGAAGGCTCTTATAATAAATTATGGGAGCTTCGTATCAAACAAAGTACAGATAACTTTAGGATTTTCTATTTCAGTTTCGATCATGGTAAATTCATCCTACTTCATGGTATTAGAAAGACTTCGAAGAAAACTCCTAAAACAGATTTAGATATTTCGATAAAACGGTTAAACAATTATCTTAAAGGATGTGAGCAAAGTGAATCATGATGAAGTAAAAAAACAATTGCTTCAAAATTCGGAAGTTCAAAAGGAATATGAAGATCTCAAAGTCCTCTATGATATTAAACACGAAATTATTAGACTTCGATTAGAACAGGGTTTAAGCCAAAAAGAACTGGCTGAAAAGATTAATACAAAACAATCTGCAATTTCACGGTTAGAAAGTGGCGAGTATAATCCTAGTATAGAGCTTTTAGCTAAGGTAGCCAATGCACTCGGCAAAGAACTCCAAATTAGCTTTCAATAACAGTGGCTTTTCAAGAAGGAAGCTTTATGAGGTGGTTTGTGGTTTGTGGTTTTGTCAATGCTCAACGGCCAAAAACCATAGCACTAACAATTAACAGGATAACCATCGCTGAAGAACGCAGTGTACTGGCTACGGACAAGCGAAAGTTTTCCCAAGTCAATTTACGCATGCTCAAGGCTAAGATAATTGCCCCAAAGGAACCAAAGGCCCCCGATTCGGTGGGGGTAAACCAGCCCCGGAAGAGCCCACCGACAACAAAGAAAAACAGTAAGAAGACCGGAATTACTCCTTTCAGAGAAAGCAGCTTTTCCTTAAACGGTGTTTTTGGCCCAGCCGGACCGAGTTCAGGATTACGCATACACAGATAGGAAATAGTGGCCAGGAAGAGCAGCGTTAGCATTATACCAGGAATAATAGTGGCAGCAAACAACTGACGAACAGATTGTTGCGTCTGGATTGCAATAACAATCAAAACAGTGCTGGGTGGAATGATTATCCCTAGTGTCCCGCCTGCAGCTACAGAACCTGTACTTAAGGCTGAATCATATTTGTATTTATTGAGTTCAGGTAGCGCTATAGTCGACATCGTAGCTGCCGTAGCCGAGTTGGAACCGCAAATTGCGGCGAATCCAGCACTGGCCAAGACTGTAGTATCTGCCATACCGCAAATGGGCGATAAATAACCCGAATCAGAGCATTTCCAACAACGACAATTAGCATGAGAATTAATGCAAGTCCGGCCAGCCAAGTTAACCCCTGATTAAATATGACGATCACTTTATTTATAACCTCAATCACACGCCCCACAGGTTTCATATTAGGCACCTCACCAACACTTTGAACTTGCACATCATTTTCATTCTGCATTAAGAAACTTCCCCCCAATCTCCCGATAATAATAGCTATAATTTCTAATATAGGACACTTCTTCAATCCAAAGGAAAGAAAAGTGCCCTATATTTCTTACTTACTATACTTCGCAATCAATTCAAAGAGTTTAGTCTTATCTTCTTCAGCAGGTAAACCTTTTTCTGCAGCTGCTTTTACCGCCTGCGCTTGAAGAGGTTGGAGAAGGTCGTCCCATTTCTTCTTTTCCTCGGGAGCTAACGTTATTATATTTAATCCCTGCTCCTTTTGGCTCCATTCCAAGGTTATAAACAATACTATCTTCTATCTATTGATCTGTATATGTACATTTCTACGAATCATAGCCCATATTTTGGTAGATAATCTCTGAATAATCTTACAAATAGTCACAACTGTTCTCTGAACGGTCGTCTTGTCTTGTCTCAATAAACAGAAAACCGTTTGCCCTAACCTTATTGATCAGTTAGACAAACGGATACTCTCACTCATAATACCTAGTTAATAGTGTCAGTCAGTCAATCCCCTCGAAATTTTATCCCGTACTTCTTAGCTTTCCTAGCGATTGTTGAATGATCCATGCCCAAGGCTTCTGCAGAGCTGCGTGTCGAACTGTAAACCTGAGCGGCTTTATGGATTAGTTCCTGTTCTAAAAGTTCTCGCGCTTTTTTCAGGTCCATTAAACCGCTTACCAGCACGCGACTTTCCTGGTCACTCTGCAGGTCAAAATAATCACTCAGGACCTCGTCGCCCAGCTTAATAACCTCACTGGGGGAAGATACCACGAGACGCTCAACAACGTTTTCCAACTCCCGGACATTACCCGGCCAGTCATATGAGGTTTCGAAATAGCGTATTACTTCAGGCAGAATTTTCTTCTCGATATGATACTTTTCGTTATACTTCTGGAGAAAGGTTCTGACTAGGCCGGCTATGTCCCTTTTCCGTTCCCTCAGAGGTGGAATGTGAATAGGCACCACATTTAACCGGTAAAACAAGTCCTCGCGGAAGGTCCCTAGTTTAATCATAGCCTTAAGGTCTCGATTAGTAGCAGCAATAAATCTGATGTCCACCTTTACCTGCTTAACCCCGCCTATGCGCATAAAACGCAGCTCTTGGATCACTCTAAGCATCTTAACCTGAAGGCTGAGCGGTAAATCTCCGATCTCATCCAGCAAAATGGTCCCTTTGTCAGCTACCTCAAGTAGACCCACTTTGCCTTCCCGGCCAGCCCCAGTGAAAGCTCCCTTTTCATAACCAAAGAGTTCGGACTCTAATAAGTTTTCCGGTATAGCCCCGCAGTTTATGGCCACCATAGGTCCTTCGTGGCGTTGACTGACTCGGTGGATCAATTTAGCCACGACCTCTTTGCCCGTTCCTGATTCACCGGAAATCAAGACAGTGGAATCAACCATAGCGACTCTTTGGGCCAATTCTGATACTCTCCTCATTGCAGGACTGTCCCAAACCACATCCTCCACGTCCAACAACCTTGTGCGTAGTTCTAATAGTTCTGAATGATACCTCGTCACCAAATCTTTGAGCGCCAATACTTCGGTTGCATCGCGGAAAATAGCGACAACACCCGTCATTATTCCTTGCTCAAAAATAGGTGTAATATTAGCGACAATATCAATGCCAACCGAAACTATATGAGCGTGGTCATCAACAACAGGCTTTCCCGTCCGTAACACATCGAGAATGTGGGAATTAGGCTCAATCTCAGAGACCTTTCGTCCCAAAACCTTTTCAACTTGAACCCCGAAACTACGGGTGTAAGCTGGGTTGGCATAGAGTATTGTCGAATCCATAGCAACTATAATGACACCGTCGTGCATTGAGTCCAAGACGCTATTCGTAAGCATTCTGCCGTCCCCTTTGAATCAATATCTAAGGAACAATGGAAGCAAGTTTTGGAAATCTGATTCCTAGAGTGCAACAAAAGGTTCCCAAGTTTAATATTAGCACTATGTTAATCCGGTGAATAGAGCATATATTGTGAGTATTCGTTTTTATTGACCTTAGACTAAACACCAGTAAACTTGTTCGGGACATATAAACTATAAGGGTGGGCACGTCTTTTCGTGCACCACCCAGCTAGTACTTAATAATATCTTGGTGAAAACCATCATCGGAAGCTTACATTGTTAATTGACCCAAGACTGGTTTGTAAACACCGACCCTTAACAAGAGGTAAAATAAGAAGTAATGCCCTACAAGATCAGCGGCAGTAATCAAACCAACGACTCCCGCGCCACCAGCTGTACCCACAAAGTAAGACATTAGCAGAGTAAATACAAGCCCAAAACCGAGGGCTAGGACATAAAATGGTATGGCGTAAGTTCCGCTAACTAGCAAGCGCAGTGATTCTTTGGCAGCAGCCGTAGCATTGGTCATACTCAGTAAATAGAGTCCTATGACAATCAGATTTGTGATCAAAAGGACTATTTCCATATTACTTAAGAAGACAGTTGCAATGGCCACTTCGGCGAAGCCAAACTCAATCAGGAAAAGAGTCAGCGTTGTTCCGCCCAGCAAAGAGTAAAATAAGCAGAGCACAGGCATCATGGCCGTATTCCATAAAGGAATAGAAGGCGAAGAGTTCATGAGAAACCCGTCATAAATCGCCACAACAAAAGCACTTAGCCCTGCAATCAAAGCGAATACCGAACTAGCAGCACTCCCTGCTGGCGAAATCAAAAAGAGTGTTCCTGAGACCATCATGATCATCATAGCCCAAAATCCACGAGCAACCCAGGATGTTCCAGGTTTCATAAGACCTCGCCAAAATCGCTCCGGTCTCCCCAGATAGAGCAGGTGGGCACCCCCTTTACCGACAAGCACAATCAATAAACCCACTAAAGCACCTATCCAAGAATTCGTGAGAAAAACTGACATTAAAAATAACCCTGAACCTATTTTTCCGAAAAAGAACGCCGCTGCTATCAAAGTTGCCCATTCTGTTTGGAGACGAAAACCGGAGACAAATTCATTACCTACCAAAGGCATGGTTTTTGGCAATTTAAACACCTCCTATTCAATATAATAAACGGAAGGTTCCGTGTTATCCTCAGATAAGGGCTGAAAGCCCCCCCGCTGACGGATTAAACGGCTTACCTTACTTTCTGGGTTAGATAAATCCCCAAAGATACGCGCATCAGCAGGACAAGTCTGAACACAGGAGGGATCCAAGCCTTGATCCACCCGTTCTACACAGAACGTACATTTCAGGACGACCCCTTCCTGCCACTTTGGATATTTCACGAGTTCATAGGGGGTCAGTTGTTTACCGTGATAGCCATTTTTCAAGGAACCTTTCTTGAGGAAGATCCGGTTTTTATAAGGGCAAGCAACGTAACATGCCCTGCATCCTATGCATTTATTGTCGTCTACTAAGACAATTCCGTCCTCTCGCTTGGTAGTAGCCCCTGTCGGACAGACTCTTACACACGGTGCATCTTCACAATGATTACATAAGACAGGTATGAATTTTTTCTTGACTATAGGATATTCCCCAGCCACTTGCTCCAAAACTTTCGTGAAGAGAACCCCTGGCGGTGTACCATTCTCCGACTTACAAGCAATAGTACAGGCTTGACAGCCCACACATCTTTTTAAATCAATAACCATTCCCAAATGCATTAGTGTCACCCCCCTTCTCAAATTTTAGTAATTTTAACCTTGGTTGAAGTTTCCAGGTGCCCTGTCATCCCGCAGGTCCATTTGAGATCAGCAGGTAGCAATCGATTAAAATGAGTCTGCCTTTTCACCTTGGGAATGGGATGGTTAGACCAGCTGCTGATACCGTTTGACATAGCGACACACCCCGGATGGATTTCTTCCAACACGCTAGCCCGGCCAGTGACTTCGCCAAACGGAGAAGTAATCCTAATGCTGTCACCATTTTTAATTCCTTTGGCCTTGGCCGTTTTCGTATTAATCATGACCCCCATATGCATGGGGATATTCTCCATAGCTTCATTAATCCAAGGTATAGAATTGCTTTCTGAGAAATTGAGCAAGGTCTCTTTAAAGGCAAAAGCGTATAAATCAAATTCCGGGGCAATGTTGTGCAAAGGATGACTGTCCCGCCAGACTGGGATCGGTAAATACATGGAAGTATCCCATTTCCGTCCTGCAGCTTTCATCTTGGCTTGAAGATCATCACCAGTGTCTTTAAAGAAGTTGAAATAGATGGGAATCCGATGACCATGATAAGGTAAATACATTTCTTCTGGTGTCTGATGTCTTGTGGCATGACCATTTTCCTGGAACCAATCAAGCCCATGGTCAGGACCATAGATGCTCTTAGCCATACGGTCCGTCAGCTCAAGATTCGTATATTTTTTATCCGGTTCCAAGTAATACTCGGGTTTTAAGAAGACCGTGAAATTCAATAAGCCATTCCACTGTTCTAAGCACCCAATTCGCGCAGCCAATTCAGTTAAAATATCCGTTGCATCTCGACTATCGTAGAGAGGTTCAATGACCGGACGTCGATAAACGTGACCAGTAATTACCGGCGGCTCTATATCGACTAAGAGATGAGATTCAAGATAGGTATGATCAGGAAAGACAATATCGGCCCATTCCGAAGATTCATTGAGGACCACATCAATAGCTACAATAAAATCTAACTTTTTAAAAACTTCGACCACCTTATCTGTCGCTGAAAGATTCCACATTGGGTTAGAATGCTGAATAATTAAGGCCTCAGGTTTAAAGTCAAAGCCAAATTTCTCTGGATGCAAAATATTATCCGCGCCAAGGTGTCCAGGGTCAATTCCAATCGGAAACCATTCCATCAGTTGGAAGCTGTAAGGCTTGTCAGCAAAAGCGTAGGGTGGGTGCAAAAGATGGGGTTGGGGCTTAATCATCCCGTCTGCTCCCGGCTCCACAATTAAACAACGATGATCTAAGCCAACCCCGATGTGACCTCCAGGTACATCGATATTCCCAATGATTAGATTGATCAATTTCATGGCTAAAGAATCAAGACCACCGTCAACATGCCCAATGGCTCCACGGTAGTAATTAACCCCTGCTGGACGATACGGATATTCCTTCCCTTCGATCACAATCGTACTACCAATCCGGGCCGCTTCTCCGTATTCACGGGCAATCCGCCTAATGGTTTCAGCAGGTATCGTACAAATCTTGGACATACGCTCTGGCGTATGGTCTTTTAAAGTATCTTTAATAACTTGAAAAGACGGTCGACATTTAAGGCCATTGACTACATAGTTCCCTTCAATGGCATATTCCTGGATACTCTCGTCATCAAAGACTTTAGCAGAATCTGACCCTGTATCCCAAACTAAGGCTTTGCCATTCTCTGGGTCACGAACAAAATTACCATCAGGCCCAACTAAGTAAGGACCATTTGTATGTTTTTTAATAAATCCAGCGTCGTAAATATTTAATTCGTGAAGCAGAACATTGACCATTCCTAAGACAAAGGCTCGATCCGTGCCGGGCAGTACAGGTATCCACTCATCGGCCTTAGCTGCGCCAGTAGACATTCTAGGTTCAACTACTACGACTTTCATTCCCCGATTAACTCTAGCCTCTGCCATACGTTTAATGGATCCAGCGACATGCAAGTGTGAAGAAAAACCGTCACCGCCTCCGATTTGAATCCAATAATTGCAATATTCATAGTCATTCGTCGCTGCAAATGAGCCATCTAAGGTTCCATTAACGGGATGATAGGCCGCCCCACAATATTGCCCGACTGTCGAAAAATAATTGGCTGATCCATAAGCCGCACCCCATCCCCAAATGTGGATACGATGAAAGTCATTGATCGAAACTAACAACTTACGTGGATCTTCCTCTCGAATCTTTTTGAGTTTTTTGGCAGTAATATCATAAGCTTCTTCCCAGGAAATTGCCTCCCACTTAGGATCGACCCCAATTCCCTTTTGGGGGTTAGTTCTTCTTAAAGGAGTTTTGACCCGGTTCGGATCGTAAAGTCGCATGATTCCCGATTGCCCTTTAGGACAGAGCTTTCCCTTATTGTTAATATCATCGGGATCCCCTTCGATTTTTAAAACGACCCCATCTACAACGTGAACCCTAATTGCGCAACTGTGAATACACATTTTACAGGCACTTTTCACCCAGTAGTCCTTCTGGGCCGTTAATTCAGCTTGACGCAAAGTCCATACCTCCTTCTTTCACTCCTTGCCCTAACCTAACCTAACCTTGGTCAGACTTAGCTCGTCGTCTTCCTGAATCAATCCTATAGGCTTCTCTTCAGGAATTGACCTGTTGCCTCAGAGACCATTTGTCCATCCTTGACAGCGACCTTTCCTCCTTTGATCGTCATTATTGGCCAACCACGAAGTTCTTGACCATCATACAGACTAAAATCAGCTCTGGAGCCTAGATCTTGATGGCGCACTGTTTTAACTAAATCAAGATCCACTACTACTAAATCAGCGTCGCTCCCAGGTGTAATGGTCCCTTTGCGTGGGTAGAGTCCGTAGATTTCGGCTGGGTTTTTGCTCATAACTTCTACTAAGCGTATGAGATCAAAATCACGCTCATTGACTCCATAATTTAACATTACCGGCAAACTCGTCCCTACCGCTGGATATCCAGGCATAGCTCCCCAAATTCCTTTTTCCGCACCCTTCAGATCTAAGGTTAAGGTAACATTGTCCGTACCTACAGTATCCAACAAGCCGCTAGCCAGCCCCTGCCAGAGGGCATCTACACTTTCCGGATCTCGGAAAGGTGGAATCATATGGGCTACTAACCCCAAGGGACTAAATTTATCGATGGAGAGATAAGGTGAGGTAGTTTCCGCAAAAAGTTTGGGGTAGCGTGGTTTCAGTTCCGCCAAAGCCTTAACACTCTCAGCCGTGGAAACATGAACAATATACATTCGACTTCCTGCCAGATCATTGAGATAAGCTGCCCTCCGCACTGCATCTTCTTCGGCAGCATTAGGATGTGTATCTGCCCAATCAGCAAGGGTTTCGCTACCCCTGGCCCGGACTTTTTCAGTAGCTATCTTGATCAGATGAGGATTTTCAGCATGAACACAAACTATGGCCTTATCTCCTAAAGCTGCTACAATTTCCAGGGTTTGGAGCATGAAGCCATCGTTAACGTCTGGAATGAGTCCGGGGATTCCTGACATGTACATCTTGAACGAGGTAATACCGAGTTCGTTAGCATAGGTAGAGATTTCACTTTGCTGTTCGGGAGTCATAATAGCTAAGTGAAAAAAGACATCAGCGGCAGCCTTAGCATTGGCGAGATCTATGACATCTTTAAAATAAGACATATAGGGATTCGGGCCCCCCATAAAAGCGCCGACGGTCGTTATTCCGCCCATTAAAGCAGATGCTGTTTCCTTTTCCATCTCTTCAGCCAAATCGCCAAATATTCCCAAGTGAATGTGAGGGTCAATAAGACCAGGTAAAACATACTTTCCAGCTACTGAGATTTCTTCGTCCCCGCTTAAATCTGTACCAATCGCTACAATTTTACCATTCTCCATTGCCACATCGGCTTCAAAGATACCCTGCCCCGGAATCACCAAACGACCGTTTTTTAATACTAATTTACTCATGAACTATACCCCCTTCTCTATTTTCCTATGGTAATGGGAATCCGGTTTCTCACCCCCCTAATCACCAATAGTCCCACAATAAAGCCTGTGTTCTCAGTGAACTCGTTCAACTAAACTAAATCTCAAGTCCTGCAGGTATTGTTGACAATGATAGGGAAAACGCAATCAAGTCTCCAGTTTTCTTTGTAATCGTTGCCACTCCAGACCAACCTCTTGTTGAATTTCCTCGATCTGAGCTTGGTTAAGATGTCTATACCTTTTTTGCAGCGTTAAATATTGTGAAACAGGTGTCCCTTTAGAACCGAAGTTCAGTGTATAACGCTCTCCATTTTCTACTTCATACAATGGAAAAACCCCTGATTCTACTGCCAAACGGGATACTTTCGGCCCAGCATTGTCTGCCAAACCCCAACCATCTAGGCAGGGGGCCAAAACTAAAATAAAACGTAACCCCTTCATTTCCTTGGCCTTGGCTACCTTACGCGCTAGATCTTCAGGATAACCCGTGGTTGCTGTAGCCATATAAGGAATACGGTGGGCAGCCATAATCTCCGCCAGATTCTTCTTGGGTGTTTGTTTACCCGCAGGAGTAGACGCTGTGTATGCCAGGTAAGGGGTTGCCGAGCTTTTTTGTGATCCTGTATTCATATACCCTTCATTATCCAAACAAACGTAGATAAAATCTTCATTGCGCTCGGCCGCAGAGGATAAAGACTGGAAGCCAATATCATAGGTTCCGCCATCACCGGCCATAACGACAACTTTAGTATGGTCGTTCCCTTTTGCTTTCAGCGCTCGGGCGATACCCGTCGCCGAGGCAGCACTGGCCTCCAGAGTTGTTTGATAAACTGGCATACGCATCGAACTTAAGGGTTGCGGACCGGAAATAATGGCGATACAAGAAGGTGGCACTACTCCGATCGTATCCGGTCCCAAAGTGTTCACAATATAACGCATAGCCAAGGCTTCACTACAACCAGGACAGGCAGCATGCCCGGAATTAAATACTTTTTCTTCATTAATTTGATAACCCATCTTCATTCATCACCCCTTCCAGACAGAACTTATCACGGGTTGTGTACTCATGGCTCCCCGCACTAGAGCTTCGATATTACTCGGAGAAATATTCGTCCCGCCTACACCTGTCAAATATCCGTGAATTGCGGGGCAACGCTCTAAACCATATAAGGCTGCTTTAAGTTCTTGATGAAGGAAGCCACCTGTCCCAGGGGCAAAATTGCGGTCCAAAACCATGACCTTAGGTACACCACTTAAGGCCTGGCGCACTGCCTCGACGGGAAACGGCCTGAACAATTTAACCTTGATTAAACCGGCTGGTACTCCTTCTTTGCGTAGATTATCCACGGCATCCCGAGCAGTACCTACCATACTTCCCATGGTAGCAATCACTAATTCAGCGCCCTCGCAGCAATACTCCTCAATAATTCCATAACCTCGGCCCGTAAGCTCCTGCCACTCAAGATCAGCTTCTTGAGCGACATTAATGACACTTTCCATGGCCAAACCCAAATCTCGGCGATGACGATAGAACATCTCTTGATTGACGGTATTTCCCCAAGATTCCCCGATCTCGGGATCTAATCGATGGAGGGGATTAAAATCAGGTAAGTATTGATCCACCATCTCTTGTGCCGGAACCTCAACAATATCTAAGGCGTGTGAAACATAAAATGCTTCATGCATAACCATAGCCGGGAGCATGACCTTTTCGGCAACCCGATAGGCTTGCAGGACAGTATCCAAAGACTCTTGACCATGTTCACAGTAATATTGAATCCAACCCGTGTCTCGTTGTGCCAAACTGTCTGTTTGATCAGGCCAAAAACCCCAGGGCGAACCAATGGTCCGGTTGACATTAAACATCACGATGGGAGCCCTAGCTCCGGAGGCATAATGTAACATTTCGTGCATTAACATTAAGCCCTGAGACGCAGTCGCCGTAAACACTCTAACCCCTGTCAACGAGGCTGTGATACAAGCTGCCATTGCGGAATGCTCAGATTCGGCTGTCATTAATTCAACCACCATTTCACCAGCGGCTTGAAACTCCGAAATTTTTTCCACAATTGGGGTTTGGGGGGTAATCGGGTAAATGGGCACTACTTTTGGTTGAGCCAGCCTTACACCATAGGCAACAGCATGGTTACCATTCACTAGAATGCGGTTGTTGTTTTTGTTCATCGTCCTGTTTCCTCCTTCAATACAACCGCTCCACGTGGACATTCCTGAACACAACTTCCACAGCCTTTACAAAATTGATCTAAAATGCGGTAATGTTCTGTCAAGGAAGAGTCTTTAACCACTGCCATGTCTGGACAAAAGTAAAAACAATTGTCGCACTCCACACATTTACCACAACTGAAACAGCGCTCTGATTGGGTCTGAGTTTGTTGGGGACTAAAACCTATTTTAAGCTCTGCAAAGTTTTTGAGCCTTTCTTCAACCGCAACTGTGCCCTTTTCTTCCCGATTTTGCTCTGGGAAATAAAACGTATTAATTTCCTGGTATGCAACTACGTCTTGTGACGTTTGCGTATCTTTCGAACTAATCCCCTTGGAATACAGTTTCTTTAAATAATTATCGATACTTTGGGCAGCTTTTTTCCCTTGCCCAATGGCTGTGGAGACAAAGCGCTCTGCAGGTGTCACATCTCCGCCAGCAAAAATTCCAGGTCGATTAGTCGCTAAATTAGCATCTACCCTGACTAAAGATTGTCCGACATTGATTACGCTATCCCAACCGGTCAATTCGGCATCTTGTCCAACCGCCAAGATAACATTAGTTGCAGAAACGCTAAATTCAGTACCAGAGCGTGGAATTGGCCTAAGTACTCCTACTGGAGAATTCTCATCTAACATAACCTTGATACAGTGCAAACTAAGCGTTTCATAACTTATGGCTACATTCTGAACCATAACACCGGCTAAAATCTCGACTCCTTCTTCCATAGATTCAGTCAGCTCATCAGGCTGAGCGGGCAGTGAATCTCTAGCCTCTAAGGCTAGTACCTTAACCTGACTACCTAAACGCCGGGCTGTACCAGCGACATCTAAGGCCACACTACCTCCCCCGATGACAACCACTTCTTTCCCTAATGGAGGAGCTTCTCCACGGTTCACCTTTTCTAAAAAATCTAAGCCTTTAAACACCCTAAGGTTATCTACTGAAAATTGGGGGAGGGTTTTAGAACTCTGAGCCCCTAAAGCCAAAAAAACGGCTGAATACTCTTTTTCCAAACCGCTTAAATCACTGGCCTTAACCGGATGATTCAACTTTACTTCAATACCTAGTGCTTCTAAGCGTTTTAATTCCCCGTCCCAGGTTTCCTTGGCTAATCGATATCTAGGAATCCCATAGCGCAAAACCCCGCCCAGTTCAGGTCGAGTCTCAAAGACGGTAACCTTATAACCAAGTCTTTTGAGCTGATAAGCACAGGATAGTCCTGCTGGTCCACCACCGATCACTGCTATCTTCTGGTCTAGTGTTACTGTTGGCTGGGGTAAGGCCCACCCCTCACTCAAGGCTAAATCGCCAACAAATTGTTCAAGGGCATTGACCGCGACTGCACCATCGTATTCACGACGATTACAGGCACCCTCGCAGGGATGATGACAGATTCGCCCTGTTACCGCAGGAAAAGGATTGTTGTCCACAAGAGAAGACCAAGCCTCTCGATAGTGTTGCTTCCTGGCTAACATGATCCAAGTAGGTATCTCCCCGTCAACTGGACAAGCACAGTGGCAAGGTGCTAAACGCTTTTGATAAAAAGGGATAGCACTACGCCAAGTCCCTGTATTCAAAATATCCGTCCAGCCGGTCGTCCAGATAGAAGGTACTTCCTTAAAGGTCTCTTTCAATTAACACCCCCCTTTCTAATCAATCTATACCCATCCTCACAGCATTTAAGGTTTTGATCCACTTTAACCGGGCTCATCTCTGAGACAACTTCACATAAAACCTCAAGCGTAGGTTGACCTATCAAACCAGCAACCGCCCCCACCAAGGTTGTATTAACGATCCTTCCTAACTTATTATCGCTAGCTATAGCCATGGCATCTATGGTAACAATCCGAAACCTTCCTAAACCAGTAAAATGTTCGGGCGGTTGAGCTGAATTGATGATGACGAAAGTATCCTCAGTCGCACCTCTTAATAGAACATCATTAAGTAGACTGGGATCGAAGCAGACTATTACATCTGGATTTTCAATGTTACAACGTAAACGGATAGGTTGGTCATCAACTCTAATGAAAGAACTGACCGATGTTCCCCGTCTAGCCCCTCCATAAGTGGCATAGGCCTGAACATATTTGCCTTCCCGGAAAAATACATTCGCTAAAATATCCCCTGCCATTTGCGCCCCTTGACCGCCACGTCCCTGAATAATAAATTGCAGCAAACTCTACACCTCCTCCTGTTTTAAATCCAAACTCATTCAATGCAAGTTAACTTCCAACTTTTTCAATCCAAGAGGATTTATCCTTAAAGGACCTAATCTTGAGTGTCGACGGTAGTATTTACTGCTTGAACAGTTAAAATAATTCTTAATATTCTGATATTAATTTAAAGCATGGTACAATAATATACCGCTCCCCTTCTCGCAACAACTGAAATAAGAACATCACTCTTCTGACAAAGCGGTTATAGGCTGGTACAACAATTTACCAGGAGTTTTCTTCTTTACAAAGGGACAGTTTTGTCGTCGAACCCCCTTAGTGATTAATTTTATGGTATATTTATGTACCATAAAATTAATCACTAACCTAATTCCAAGTACTTGACCACAGACTTAGCGTGGAACTCGCATGCTTTACACGGTTCCACGCTAAAAAAAGAAATCTTTGTTTACTAAACTTCCCCCGACAGTTATAGTCGCTGCTAACCGTCCTTGGCTAAGTTGAATTATCCTCGTTTACTGATCTTCACTTTGCAGTGCAGCCAACACTCGTTCTGGAGTCATCGGCAACTCTTTAAATCTGATCCCGATGGCATCATAAACAGCATTGGCAATAGCGGCTGCCGTAGCCACTAACCCAGATTCTCCCACACTTTTAGCTCCAAAAGGTCCAGTTTGGCTAGCTGCCTGGACTAAAATTGTTTCAATTTGCGGCATGTCTACCGAGGTCAGAATTTTATAATCCGATAAATTAGGGTTTAGGGGCTTACCTGTTCCCAAATCAATACGGTAATCCTCTGTTAATGCGTAACCGATTCCCTGCTGAACTGCTCCTTGAATTTGGCCTTCTACTGAGGCTGGGTTTACAGCCGTTCCAACGTCGTGAGCAGCAACCACTCTTATTACCTCAATGATTCCAGTTTCAGTATCAACTTCGACTTCGGCGAATTGGGCTGCGTAAACGGGTGGATTACCTGGTGGCTCCTCACTTACTGCTCCGATAAATTGATGACCATGGCTACCAAAGTGAGCAGCATGCGATATTTCTGCCACGCTCAGTGATTTGGAGGAATCGTCTCGCGCCCAAACTCTGCCCTCCTTCACCTCAAGTCCTTCAACAGGGATCTCTAGCAGTTCTGCTGCCATTACCAATAACTGTTGTTTGGCCATTGTAGCGGCCTTTTTAACAGCGTTGCCTCCAGAATAAATCTGGCGACTGGCATGACTACCAATGTCAAATCCATTGACATCTGTATCCGACGTTTTGGTAATCATCACCTCGTCGAAGGGAATTCCAAGTTCTTCGGCGGCAATCTGGGTTAAAGACGTTGCACTACCCGTACCAACATCAGAATTACTGAAATTCAAATTAGCACTACCATCTTCGTTAATTTTAATGATAGCGGCAGAGGTTTCATGGAGCATGGGTCGAGCTCCGCTCACATGCATCATGTAACCCATTCCAACTCCACGCTTTTTGATCCCTTGACTTATACGTCCACAATTTCTATTTTCTGTCCATCCGATTGCTTTGGCACCACTTGCGATAGACTCCTCTAAACCACAGCTTTCAATCACCCAGCCGCTCCACATCCAAACCTCTCCGACACAGGGATGATTTTTAAGTCTCAGCTCTAGAGGATCTATACCTAATTTTTCTGCGATATCATCGATCTGTGACTCTACGGCAAAAACCACCTGAGGGTTTCCATAACCCCGAAATGCACCACATTGTGTAGCGTTAGTATATACGGAATAGTTATCTACTTTTATATTAGGAGACTTATACATAGCCAAAAACCAACCGGCCACAGGTCCGGCCAAGGATGGGGTATGCGTGGCATAAGCACCACCATCGATATAGGAGGTAAATTGGCGAGCCGTAAATGTACCATCTTTCTTCATACCGGTTTTGAGAGTCATTGTCATGGGATGTCTGGATTCTGTCGCCAAAAAGGCCTCTTCCCTCGTATACCTGAGCATGACCGGTTGTCCAACCTTCATAGCCAATAGGGCGGCGATTGGTTCGTTAACCACACCTAAACGACTACCAAATGCTCCTCCCACCGCTGGCTTGATGACTCGAACTTGTCCAATCTTAATACCTAAGGCATGCGCCGTAATTCTCCGAACTAAATGAGGCATTTGAGTCGAGGTCCAGATAGTTACTCGACTATCCTTGTCTGGTGCCGCCAAAGAAACTCCACAAGGTTCCATACTTACTTGGTTGACTTTGGGCACTTGATAAGTGTCTTCAAAGATGTAATCTGCTTCGGCAAAGCCTGCCTCAACATCTCCAATTACGACTGGCGTATGACCATAGGTGTTCTTTTCAGCGTCGTGTAATCGAGGTGCTCCTTCCGCCAAAGCCTGTTCTATAGTTACGACTGCCGGCAATACCTCATATTCTACTTCAATAAGTTCTAAGGCATGGGTTGCCGTATCTTCATCAACAGCCGCCACTGCCGCAATTCCGTCCCCGACGTAGAGAGCAATATTTGTAAGGATATATTGATCCTCAACTAAAATCGCCCCTGGGGAAGGAGGAAAACCTGCACTATTCCACAAAATCTTTGGTGTATCCTCATAGGTTAGAACAAGCTTGACCCCCGGCAGTTGCTTGGCCTTTGAGGTATCGATTCTGATAACCTTAGCGTGAGCGTAAGGACTACGCAGCACTTTACCAACCAACATATGGGGCAACACCATATCCCCGGTGTATAAAGCACTCCCACTGACTTTTTCCCGCGCGTCTACCCGGGGTAATGAATGACCAACAACAGAATAACTCATAATTGCTTCCCTCCTTTCCCTATCGACGACTTACATCCATAATCGCTTCGACGACCTTAACATAGCCTGTGCAGCGACAAAGGTTTCCTGTGATTCCCTCTCGTACTTCTTTTTCTGTAGGATGAGGATTGCTATTCAATAATGCTTTAGCTGTCATAACAATTCCCGGGGTGCAATAACCACATTGTATTGCCCCGTGGGCAACTAGTGCTTCCTGAATAGGATCTAATTCCATAATCCCACCTATGCCTTCAATCGTGGAAATTTGCTTACCAACTGCATCGACCGCTAATATAATACATGAGTTCACTGGCTTACCATCCATTAATACTGTACAAGCACCACATTCCCCGCTGTCGCAGCCTTTTTTTGTACCAGTTAGGGCCAGGTCCTCTCTAAGCACATCCAATAATGTCTTTTTTATCGGAACATTGACTAGATATGTTTCACCATTAATTAGCAAACTTATCGGTGTTATCATAGTTCTCCCTCCCAAGCTTCAACAAGTGCTCGCCTTGTTAGAACACCCACCATTTGCTTACGGTAACTGGCGGTGCTCCGAACATCGTCAATTGGGTTAACTGCCTGCTTAGCCAATTCCGCTGCCTGCTCGAAAGCGCTCAGCGTTGCCAAAGAATTGGTCAAGCTATCCTCCGCGTCCTTGATACGTAACGGAGTTGAAGCAACGGCACCAACAGCAATCCTGGCTCTGATTTGCTTTGTTCTCGGCTGCGGCGTTAAGAGCACTGCTACATTAACTAAGGCAATTTCATGACTTTTGCGCTTACCATGTTTATAAAACACACCCTTACTGTTCAGCGGTGGAAGATCCATTTCTATCGCAGTAAGTAGTTCTCCTTGTTGTAACACCGTTTGACTAGGTCCAACATAAAACTCCTGCACAGGAACCTTGCGTGACCCACTTGGTCCCATAATCAGTAAGCGTGCCTCATACATTAAAAGAACTAAGGCTACATCTGCCGCAGGAGATGCATTACATAAATTACCACCAATCGTTGCCAGATTACGCACTTGAGGAGTACCCAAACTCCTTGCTGCATCAACCAAAACAGGGAAGTGAATGCGAACCAACGGGTTCTGGATCAGGGAGCTTATTTGTGTTAAGGCTCCTATGGTGATGGTTACGCCCTCATAGTTGATTCCCTTAAGTTCTGCCAGGCCTTTTATATTGACGATACCCCTCCAGTTTATAGGGCCTTTCTTCATTTTAACTAACAGATCAGTTCCCCCTGCTAAAGGTCTGACCTGATCTCCCATATTAGCTAGTATGGAAACTGCTTCTAACAGGTTTCCAGGTTCCCAGTAGTTTAAATCCGACAAAAGCTTCACCCCCTAGAATATTTCAGTGGTTAATTATAATGAATTTATTAGCCTTACAACCTAAATCCTCAAATTTAGAGTATATTTATAATATTCTGATTATTAATTCCTAAAAAATAAGGAAACTGCGCAATAGCATTTTCCAGCACCTTGTCTCTTTTAGTGGGAGGAATTCCCCCATTTCCAGCACCGTATCACCCAGACAATTCCAAAGATATCATTGAAAATCCGGTAAAGTTTTTGCAAATATCCCTGCCAGACTTTCGCCTTATCACCACCTTGCTACTCTATTTAGTCATAGATCCCTTCCGTTATGGCGAGTCACATAACTTTATTTAATGCAAGATGAATTCCTAATTTCGTAAAAAACCTCACTATTAGCCTGAACAGCTTATCTAGCGTACTATATAGTATAATTTAGGCTTTCAACAGTACCTTGAACCAGACTGGATCACGATACAAAAATAACCTTGGTACATTTCTATACCACTTTTTCCTGACATTTCCTGAAACAGACTCTATAAGCCGACTATTATTTCAATCTCTTCGATACACAATTTACCACTCTTTCCAAGGAATGTACCACCTTTTTAACTAGACCGTTGACATTAATTTATATTTTTGAATTTTACGTAGCACTGTGGGGTGTGAAACACCTAGAAATTTGGCTGCCTGCCTTATCGTTGGATAGGTCTGCAGAGTTTTACGCAAGAGTTCTATTTCCAACATTTCAATGGCTTTTTCGAAGGGTAGAGGTTCATTAATTTGAATTACGAGAGCTTGTTGCTCAGGTACGCTACTCACATTAAATGGCAGATGTTTAAGAGTCAAAACCTCATCTTCATTCATAATCAGCATTCGTTCAATCAGATTTTCTAATTCGCGAACATTACCTGGCCAAGGATGACGTTCAAAAGCCAATAAAATTTCCGGCTCAAACCTAATATTGCTAGAATATTTTCGGTTAAAGCCTTCTAAAAAGTGGATAGCCAAAGGGACAATGTCATCTGTACGCTCCCTCAGGGGAGGGAGGTGAATTGGCACGACATTTAAACGATAAAAAAGATCCGCCCTAAAACTATGTTGAGCTACCATTTCTTCTAAGTTTTTATTCGTTGCGGTCACAACCCGCACATTAAATTTAATGGGTTTGGCGGCACCTATTCTAAGTACCTCCTGTTGCTGCAACACTCGCAATAATTTAACCTGCATAGTCATGGGCATTTCCGCGATCTCATCAAGAAGTAGAGTCCCGCCCTCACAAAGTTCGAAAATACCTTTTTTCCCTCCACAACGCGCGCCAGTAAAAGCTCCCTCTTCATAGCCAAAGAGTTCTGATTCGAGCAAGTTCTCTGGAATGGCTCCACAATTGATTTGTAAAAAAGGCCCATTGACACGAGGACTTAACTCATGAATTAAAGTGGCCACAATTTCCTTTCCTACCCCGGACTCCCCAGTAATTAAAACGTGAGAATTAACATGAGCTACACGAACGATCAGTTTAAAGACCCTCTGCATACTCGCACTTCGGAATATAAATTCCTCATGACGCCACAGCTTTGTTCTCAACTCCTTAATTTCGTGGGCATAGCGGATATTCTGTTGTTCTGTAGTTTCTATCCGTTCTCGCAAAAGATTCAGTTCAGTCATATCACGTATATTACAGACTACGCGCAGAACTTCCCCTTTTTCGTTAATAACGGGGCTGCCAGTAATTAAAATTTCTTTACCGGTTTTTATTTTTTGTTTGATAGTCACCGGTTTTTTCTGGCTTAGAACAAGTAAGGCGACGGCTTGAGAAACTGTCCCGTCATCTTGAAGCTCTCTGACATTACGGCCAACTCCATTGTCTTGCTTGGACAAACCTGTAATTCTTTCATAACTAGTATTGACTCTTAATAGAGTACCTTCTCCATCAATAATCCCAACACCATCGTAAAAGGATTCGAGAATAGCCTCAAATTCTTTATTTAACTCTTTAACGTACCCTAACTCCATAGCTAAAGATTCGAGGTCAGAAACATCTTGAAATACTGCAATTGCACCAACTACCGTGTCGCCTTCAATAATCGGTGTACGATTGGTGACCATAATTAGGCCGTTTTGTTCGAACTTTTGCCCAAACGAGGGTTTACCACTATAGAGTACCGACGTAAGTCCCGCAGGTAATAAATCACCGAGTTTCTGTCCAATGACTTTACCAGCAGCGACTCCCAGCATGCGCTCCGCCTGGCGATTGAAGATTGTAACTCGCTCTTCGGCATCAATAGCTACAATTCCATTATGCACAGCATTAAGGACCTCGTTCAATTTATTAAACCATGACAACCTTTGCCACCTCCCCAATCCAGTATTTGTTTTCTACCTTTCATCTTCATCTTCTTTTGTATCTTTTAACATTCCACATCTTTCCTTTATATCCTTCCAAGAGTGAACGTATTATCCATAAAAGCCCGTCATCATGAAAAAAGTGAACCAAAAAGGTTCATAGCCAATTTTTCCTTTCAACTTAAGTTGGAAAAGATTGACTATGAACCTTGCTTATAATTCAGTATTAGAAACCAGCCATTTTTTTCAGTTTTCGCTCAATTGACTTGTCTAAGTAGGGGATTTCATAATTATCTACGATTTCATTGACGCGTTTTTCAGCTTGGCTAAGCATGGGCAAAGAGCCGTTTAATCTCCATTGGTCATAGGTTTCACGATTCGATAAGGTAGGCTGCCAAAACTCGGTGCGGAAATTCTGATAAGTATGGTCTGAAGTTAGAAATTGTCCCCCCGGACCCACATCATGAATCAGTTGCACAGCTAAATCTTTTACATCGAGGTTAGTTCCTCTCAGAAAACGCCGTACCATACTGCAAAGTTCGTCATCCATCATGAATTTTTCCATAGACATGGACATATATGATTCTAGGATACCTGCTGCATGGAGAACAAAATCCACCCCCGCCAATCCAGCAGCCTGAAGATTCATCATACTTTCATAGGAAGCTTGGAGATCCAAGATCTTACTATCTGTCAAGCATCCCCCAGCTCGACAGGGTAAACCATAGGAGTGGGCTATTTGGACTGCGGTGGCAATGATCCAAGCTCCTTCGGGAGCACCAATACTTAAGGAGCCGTTACGCATCTCAGTTATTGATGAAGCTGAGCCATAAACCACCGGTGTTCCCTCCCGAATGGTTTGAGCAAGGGTGATTCCTGCCAGTATTTCCGTATTCTGCAAAGCGAGTGCACCCGCTAGAGTAGTCGGTGAGGTTGCTCCAGCAATGCCTAAGGACGCAATAATTACGGGTTGTCCTGCTTCTGCATAAGCTATCAAGGCCCCAACCATTCGTTCATCCAACATCAAGGGAGTGATTGTATTAATTAAACTTATCATAACAGGTTGTTTCAGAATGCCTTTTTCACCATCGAAAAGTATTCCAGCCATCCGCAAAGTATCTTTAGCATGCTTCTCCCCAGTTACACTGCCCATAAATGGTTTATCCGAATTAACAAGACAGGCATACAACATGGCTTTATGCCTGTCTTTCTCAGCAACATCACTAGGCTCTACCAGCACTCCGCCAGAGATCCCCATATTGGCGCTTGAGCCAGAAAGTTTAGCAAACTTGATGAAATCTACGAAGGTAGCCTTGCGCCTCAGACCTGAAGCTAAGGTAACATACGGTGCTCCGTATCCTGGAGCAAGAACCGGGTCTCCAGCGCCGACGGTGACATTATTGCTGGGATTTCTGGCATGAATGGTAAATTGGCGAGGGGCTTTAGCTAGAGCCTCCATCACTAGTTTAGGAGGAAAATAGACACGTTCTCCCTCTACTTTAGCACCAGCAGCCAGTAAAACTTCTCTGGCCACTGTATGATCAATACTAACTCCGGTACGTTCCAAGATTTCGAGACTTGCTGCTTTTATTTTTTCAATTTCTTCGGGTACTAGTGTCGCAAGAGTTGGCCTTGTCAAAACCGTGTCCCCCTTTATTCCTCCCAACTAGGATGACCGATGGCCGTGACTTCAAGGCGCGTTTCCAGAAACACGACGTCATCTCCTCCGGCCGTATGACTTAGTACTTCTTCTTTCTCAATGAATAACTCCGGATTAAGCACTCCCGCGCGATGTGCTCTCTGCAGAGCTATTTGTTTGGCTTTGTCTAAAGCATTCTTTTCGGCCTCTTCCAGATATAAAAAAGCTTCCCGTTTCCAAGGAGCATGGACTACATACCCCCCTGCTACACCTGGTTTAATCAGGATGCGAATGAGTTCAGCAACCTGACCGGAAGCTGCCCCCACCGCATTAGCCACTTCGGCATGCAACGGTATCATAACTGGAGTATTCAAGGTATTCCCTACCGCGGGAAGATAGCCTGACACCGGAGCCCCTAAAGCAATGATCGGATAATCAAGCGTGATCTCAGTCTTGAATCCCCGCTTGTGACTACCATCAAGCAGAGAGCTTAATAGAAATGCGACACCTGTCTCAGTGTTAAGATTGATTCGCAACCCATCTCGGTAGGCAAAACTTTGTAAAATAGTCATACTAAGAGCGGTTTGGATTTCATTCAAGACTTTATCTGCAAATTCGTCCAGTCTTATTCTCAATCTATACGCTAGAATCCTCGCTCCTTCCTGAGCAGCTGTGACATTATAGTCTGTAAAGCTACCGAGGACATGCAGTAAATCCGTGGGGGTAAAAGAAATCCGACCAATTATCTGAGCCCGCTCTAATTCTTTTAAGGGCAATAAGTTTGGATCACGTCCCACTTTGTCTGCAAGGGCAAAAATATTGTGAGCACTGCTCTCTAGAGCATGGATTATTTGCCATTCTGTCTGATTCCAGCGGTCTCCCTGTACAGGTTTCTTGACCAACATAAAGCAATCCGCTGGTTGGGTATCAATTATTTCCCGATTCGGATCAACTCTCTTCAATTCTTCGATGAGAAGAGGATACTTGTTAGCTACGACTGACAAAGGCCAGACCCTTTTCGGCCCGATGATTAGTTTTCGATCCTTGGAAACCTGAATATAACTGTCTCCACCCAATCCAAAGGTACTGATTTCTGCAGCCTCAACACGGGTTTTCCACCCTCCTACTGTGGCTCCCTCACGGTTCATCCTAGGGCGACCGTTCTCTAGGATAGCAATATCTGTCGTGGTCCCACCCATATCTAAGGCTAGGGCAGATTCAGTTCCGGTTAAAAATATTGCTCCCACAATACTGGCCGCAGGCCCTGAAAGGATCGTCTCAATAGGCTTTTTCCGAGTCATCTCTTCACTCATCAGTGAGCCATCCCCTTTGACGATCATCAAAGGAGCTGAAATTCCCTTTTCTTTCAGTACGGCTTTTACCGCTGCCAGAAGTTCCGCAATGATCGGTAATAGTCTGGCATTAAGGCAGGCCGTCACTGTGCGCTCGTGAAAACCGAGAGCAGTCGTGAGTTGGTGGGCACATACAATCGGTACATCCCAAAGCTCTTGGATTATTCTTTGAGCATTCTGTTCATGTTCGGGATTCCGTATACTAAGATAGCCGGAAATTGTAATCGTATCGACCTGGCCATGCATTTCAGTCACTGCTCTTCGGATAGCCTCAAGATCGAGTTCCGCTAGTGGTATCCCTTTAATATCATGCCCGCCTCTTACCACAAAGGTCTGCTGGGCAGGGAGGTTGCCGGTTGACTCATGCCCTATGAGAATTAAGCCAACCCGACAACCACGACCCTCAACAATAGCATTCGTAGCTAAGGTCGTTGACAGTGATACGAGCTGAACTTGACCTGGGGTAAAGTCACCCATGTTCTCGATACAGTTTCGTATTCCAATCGATAAATCTTCACGTGTCGTAAATGCCTTGGCCTTTTCCCTTACTTCCCTGGTCTCTAAATCAAGAAGTACCCCATCTGTAAAGGTTCCGCCAGTATCAATCCCCAATACTAGGGGCATAGCCTGTCACCCCTCTCTAATCCATTCAGTTTTTCGAACCCCCACTTCTACAAGTGGGGGCATACCCTATACTCATTGCCGACTTAACGAACTTGTTGTTCAGAGCGTTCTACAATCGCCCGAATTTTTTGCTGAACATCCTTTGGTAATGGATCTGGTTCATAATTTTCAATGATGTCTTTAACCTTTTCATTGGCTCGTTGGAAGAGCGTTTTTTCTCCGTCTGCCTGCCAACTCTCATAACGCTGACGATTAATCAGACTTGGATAATACGTCTCAGTTTTAAAGTGTTTCATCGTGTGATCCTCGGATAAGAAATGTCCTCCTGGACCTACTTTGTCAATCAGATCTAAGGCTAGCGTCTCATCGGTCACTTGGATACCGCGCACTAAACGACGAGCCATCCCAATCACGTCATTGTTAATCGTTAGAAATTCTAAGGAGGACGTGGAACCATATTCAATATACCCGACATCATGATTTAGATTAGGTCCAGAGAGGGCCGTCATGGCAATAGACATAGCCGCTTCTATTCCCGCTTGTTCATCGACTAAATTGGAGTCGGAGCAGCCAGCAGTCCCGAACATTGGCAATTTAAGGTAATGAGCCATATCCGCTAACGAAGACATTAGCAGATTGAATTCCGGTGAACCATAGCTGAAAATGGTACTGGACATATCCATAATCGTAAACACTCCGCCCATAATAAATGGCGAACCTTCTCGGGTTGATTGATTAAGCACTAACCCACTTAATGATTCCGCTAACCCTTGGGTAAGTATGCCTGACATTGTGGCGGGGACTGTTCCACCGGCCATAACGCAAGGCGTATAAACCACGGGCAACCCTTTTCTGGCGGCCAAAATCAGTTTGGAGGCCGCCTCCCAAGCATGTTGCAGAGGAGAAATCGGCTCTGCGTAAAGCGTCATAAAGGGATTGCGCCGTAATTCCTCAACCCCTCCGGCCATAATTTCACACATCTCAATAATATCGGCAAAGCCATAAATATCATGGGCCGTGGTTACGATGGGTTTACTCGTATTAAGCACTTGAGCTTCGAACTGATGGCGATCCGAGATAAGAAGCGGCACATCCTGAACAATACCCATTGACATGACAAAATCGAGATTTGGCAAAGCGTCAATCACTTTACAAGCGTTGCTCACCGATTCTTTCGTAGAACGTTGGCGCTTTCCGGTGTACGGGTCGATGGTGAACGGAGTATCGGATCCAGTGCCAAAATATGCGTTGTGGCCTTCCAGCAGGACATCCCTAGATCCAGTTCGGTTATTACAAAGAGTGACCCGTTTAGGCACAGATCTTAACGCCCGGTCTACGACCGCTGAAGGGATACGAACTAGGATACCGTCGACCCAACAACCTGCTTTCTTTAATATATCACGAGCTTCTTCATCGTGTACAGTCACACCCGTACGTTCGAGAACCTCTTGAGCCGCTAGTAATATTTCATCACATTGGCTAGGGGAAAGAATGCTGAACATCGGGCTGGCATTTTGTACGTAATTGCTTCTTACAGGCATTGTCATCCTCCTTTCTAAACTTATTAGGCTAGCAGTTTCTTACAAAGATCCGCAGCAGACCCTGCATCCGGGGCAAACCCATCGGCCCCAATTTCATCGGCAAAGTCCTGAGATATCGGGGCTCCACCGATCATCACTTTTACCTTGTCGCGCAGCCCCTCTTCTTTTAAGAGTTCGATCGTATCTTTCATAGCCAGCATGGTCGTCGTAAGCAAGGCTGACATGCCGATCACACCCGGCTGATGGTCCTTAATCGCTTGTAAGAATTTCTCGGAACCCGCATCCACCCCTACATTGATGACTGTAAAGCCCGCACTCTCTAACATCATGCCGACTAAGTTTTTCCCGATATCATGAAGGTCACCTTTGACCGTTCCGATCACAACTTTACCCGCCGAAGGGATATCTTCACTGAGAATTAAGGGTTTGACTAGCTCCATACCAGCATTCATGGCCCGCGCCGACATTAAGACTTCCGGCACATACATTTGGCCTGATTTGAACCGTGCTCCAACAACACACATTCCCGGGATCAGCCCTTGGTTAATAATTTCAACAGGGTTGTCACCCGTCCCGATCGCCTGTTGGGTCAGTTGTTTTACTCGATCTAGTTGACCGGCAATGACGCTTTGAGAAATCTCTTCATAATAATTTGCCATCTCTTTTTTACCTCCCTATTTTGAACTTTTCTTCGCTTCCCGCGCTTCCGCTCTATCGACAATCGCTTGAATTTCTGCGATCACACTGTCTGCTAGTTTCTCGGGTTTGTGATTATTAATAATAGCTTGGGTTTTTTCCTTGACCCGCTGTCCCATGGACTTAGAGCCTTCTGCCTTCCAACCGTCATACCTGAGCCTGTTGATCAGGGTGGGTGCCCAGTTTTCACGGAAATGGGCCATCGTATGGTCTTCCGCTAAGTAGTGACCACCCGGGCCGACCTTGTCAATAACATCGACGGCTAAGTGTTCATCATCAACTAGAATACCACCTAGAATTTTCTTCACCATGCCAATGATTTCATCATCCAAGGTCATGAGTTCTAAGGAAGAGGTCGCACCATACTCCATATAACTACAGTCGTGAACAAGGTTTGCGCCGCTTAAGCCGGCGATCAGAATTGAAAAGGCCGCTTCAATGCCCATCTGAGTGTCGATCACTTTGGCATCCGTGCAACCACCCGTACTGAACATCGGTATCTTCATGTGGCGGGCGACAGAGGTTAAGCCTGCCGAAAGTAAGCTTAATTCCGCGGCTCCATAGGATAAAATAGTGCTTGACATGTCCATCGTGGAAATTAGTCCACCCATGATAAAGGATGAACCTTTACGGACTAATTGACCCGCTACCAGTCCTACCAAGAAATCGGCCACCGAGATTACGAGACTTCCTGCCATCGTGGCAGGAGCCACTCCACCTGAGAAAGTACAGGGTGTATATATGACAGGAATATTGGCCCTGGCTGCAAATATTGCTTTATCAATGGCCTCTGACGAATGCCGTAACGGGGGACTAGACTCTGAATAAAGGATAATAAAGGGATTGCGTTGCAGGGCTTCCATTCCTCCCGCCACTGCGGCAGCCATATCCACGATGTCCTGATACTGATCTATCCCGAAACCCCAGTGGATAATGGGCTTGGTTGTGTTTTCTACCATAACTTGAAACGCATGAACATCCGCTAATGTCGGTGTGACATCCATGATGGTTCCGCAATCCATGGCATAGGATATATTAGGCAAGGCATCAACCGTGATCGTTGCCCGCAACGTATCGGTTTTCCGAGGACGCCGACGTTCCCCAGTAAAGGGATCGAGGGTGTAAGTATTCGTGGGTCCTGGGCCATAATATACATTTTGCCCCTCCAAGAACATGGTTCGTTCACCGTTTCGATTAGAAATTACAATTCGTGAGGGTGCACTACGGATCGCCCACTCGACGAGGTGAGATGGGATACGTACCGTATTGCCTTCAACCCAACAGCCTCCCTTTTTGAAAATTTCTAAAGCCTCTTCACTGTGTACCTCCGCCCCCGTTCGCTCCAGCACCTCGAGGGCACCATTCAAGATGGTCTCACATTGATCATCGCTCAACACCCTAAACTGTGGTGTCGTATTTACTTGATAGTTGGCCCTTACGTATTGGCTTTTTGACAAGTCACACACTCTCCTTCCTCAATCTACTAAGCTAGAAGTTTCTTACAGAGATCCGCAGCAGACCCTGCATCCGGGGCAAACCCATCGGCCCCAATTTCATCGGCGAAGTCCTGAGATATCGGGGCCCCACCGATCATTACTTTTACTTTGTCGCGCAAGCCCTCTTCTTTTAAGAGTTCGATCGTATCTTTCATGGCCAGCATGGTCGTCGTGAGCAGAGCTGACATGCCGATCACACCTGGTTGATGCTCTTTGACCGCTTGTAAGAATTTCTCGGGACCCGCATCCACCCCAACATTGATGACCGAATAGCCAGCACTCTCTAACATCATGCCGACTAAGTTTTTCCCGATATCATGAAGGTCACCTTTGACCGTTCCGATGACCACCTTGCCCGCTGAAGGGATATCTTCACTTAGAATGAGGGGTTTAACTAGATCCATACCAGCATTCATAGCCCGCGCCGACATTAAGACCTCCGGCACATACATTTGACCGGACTTAAATCGTGCCCCTACGACACTCATTCCGGGGATCAGCCCTTGGTTGATAATTTCAACAGGGTTGCTTCCGGCCTCGATGGCCTGTTGAGTCAATTGTTTGACTCGGTCTAGTTGACCGGTAATGACGTTTTGAGAAATCTCTTCATAATAATTGGGCATTTCTGCTTCTACCTCCCTTATTAAATTTAATAGATTTGCCAATATATGATTATTGCAAATATTGTGCCAATTACATTACTCGCAAGAATCTGCATTTTGAGCCGTTTTTTGCGTTCTTTGCATAATGCAGATTACAAAAATATCTCATTTTGGGATCTTGATGTAGTCCAATTCCCTACATCATGTGATGTATCCGATGTCCGAGCGATTCTCGATTATCCTATTATAGGATTTAGTAATCTCTTTTTAAGATTTTTGGTAATCATAATCACACAGGATCACAAGGTATGGACAATTAAACAGAACATTTAGCCTTTATAAGAGATAACAAAGACCCAACATTTTTGATGTGGGGTCTTTGTTTCGCTAAGATTCAAATCCAAATAATGAGGTAATTATAAACTGACTCCTAGACTGTCTTACTGCTTTGTGATGTGGTTGCCTTATAGTTATTAACTTGCGGTTCAACACTTTCCTTATCAAATTCTTTATTAAAGGCCTTTGTAAGTGATACTACCATGGCAAACATGACAATCATAAACGGAAAGGCTGCAGCAATGGAGGCAGTCTGTAGCGCACTCAATCCGCCAGCTATCATCAAAGCGATCGCTACAGCACCGACAATCACACCCCAAGTAATCTTCAGCCCGGCTTTAGGGTTTAATTCCCCACCTGAAGTTAACATAGCCATAACAAACGTAGCTGAGTCAGCCGAGGTAATAAAGAAGATCGCTATGATTAAGGTGGTCAAGATGGTTAGAATGCTCGCCATTGGATAGTACTGAAACATCGCAAAAATAGCTGTACTCATGTCTTTTGCCACTGCAGCTGCAATCCCACCATGTTGAACAACCTCAACAAATAGTGCACTGTTGCCCATGACTGACAACCACAGAAAACTCATTAAAGTAGGAGCAATGACTACACCCAAGACAAACTCTCTGACCGACCTGCCTCTCGAAATACGCGCGATGAATGCCCCAACAAACGGACCCCAGGCAACCCACCATGCCCAGTAGAAAATGGTCCATCCTCCTACCCAACCATCATTTGTTTTGAAGGTATCGGCCCAAAAACTCATTTGAACAATATTCTGAAGGTAAGACCCGAAAGTTTCGGTAAAGCCATTAAGAATATACCGAGTTGGCCCAACGATTAGTATAAAACCCACAATTATAGCAATTAGGAGCATATTAGCGTTACTTAGGAACTTAATCCCTCGATTAATTCCAGTTACTGCCGATGTTATAAATAAAGCCGTAATCACTACGATGATAACGACAGTTGTCGTCATCCCGGTGGGAAGGCCATAGGCATAATTTAACCCAGAAGCAATCTGAGTAGCACCTAATCCCAGAGAGGTAGCAACCCCAAAGATCGTAGCAAAAACTGCTAGAATATCGACTAGTTTACCAATCCAACCGTTTATTCCTTTCTCTCCAAGTAGCGGATAAAGAGAGGAACTGACTAAGGCTGGTAAACCTTTACGGAACTGAAAATAAGCCATTGACAAGCCGACTACGGCAAAAATACTCCAAGGATGTAAGCCCCAATGGAAAAATACATAACGCATGGCAATTTGAGCTGATTCAACGCTCGATTTCTCGCCATAAGGAGGAGCAGAATAGTGATACATGGGTTCAGCTACTCCCCAAAAAACAAGGCCAATTCCCATACCAGCAGCAAAGAGCATGGCAAACCAGCTCCAAGTGCTGTATTCAGGCTTCTCTCCATCTTTGCCTAGGGTTAGTTTGCCATATTTGCTTAACGCTAAAAATATAGCAAAACATAGGAAAAAAGTCACTCCGATTAAATAACTCCAACCGAAATTGTCCGTTATAAATTTCTGCACCGCGCTGAAAGTTGCACCGGCTGCTTTAGGTTGAAGCAGTGTAAAGAAAACAAACAAAACCATAATGATCGCAGAAATTGAAAAAATAGTCCGATCAATTTTTCCTAGGAAACTCTTTTTTTCACCCATACTTCGTTCCTCCTTAATCTCTTTCTCTTTAGATTGATCGTCTGGAGTTCACTTGATCATTGACACTCCCCCTCCATCTTCCATAATCGCAGTTCACTGATTATAATCTGGTTTCGAACTGGGATAAGAGTAATGTAAATTATTTTTTCTGAATATTAAATTTATTTGCAATAAGCATGCCACTTTAAATTACTAAATGTCTACCAATTAATCTTACAGGCTATATTTCTCTCTTGATTATGCAATATCGTCAATCTAAACGAGCTTAAAGTCCTGTATTAATCATTGTTTCAACGGCACAGTTCTTAGTCAGTATTAGTTTAAGTTTAATATAGTTCTTCAAAAATTTTCTGAAATTGAATAGAAAAGCTCTTCGGACAGACTGCTTAATCCTATCCAAAAAGCCATCCAAGTCACTATGTTGTCTCAATATAAGAACGAAAACCGTAATATTATGGCTGAATTCCCATAGATAATGCCTTTTGGCAAATCTCAACTTAGGATGACTATCTCTATTTAGGAATTTTAGTATCAAGCCCCAGATCTCTTAGCTTTCTGTAGAAAGTAGATCTACTTATCCCCAAGCTATCGGCTGCCTTTTCTTTTGCTTGACCGCTACTACCGAACCTTTTCAACGTAGCTACGATGGCATTTTTCTCTAATTCAGCTAAGGTAGGTTGTACATCTCCTGTTGATAGACTGGCATTTTGTTCATAATAGTCATTTACCCGAGCAGACAAAAAAGTATAGTCAATAACATTCTTCGTGGCAATATTTACTGCATACTCAACTGCATTTTCCAGTTCCCTTACATTCCCTAACCAAGGGTAAACAAGCATTTTTTTCTGTACTTCTTGTGTAAAACCAGTTATTTGTTTACCAAGAATCAGATTATACTTATCTAAAAAATGATAGAGCAGAAGCATCAAATCTTCTTTCCGTTCACGCAACGGCGGAATATAAAAAGGAATAACACTTAACCTATAGAAGAGATCACTTCTAAATAACTTTTCTTTGATCATTTCTTCGAGATTGCGATTTGTCGCAGCGATAATCCGGACATCGACCCACACAGGTTTTACTCCACCGATCCGATCGATTTTGACTTCTTGCAACACTCGTAACAACTTTACCTGAAGATGCATCGGCATGTCACCGATTTCATCGAGAAATATTGTTCCACCATCCGCTTGTTCGAATTTTCCTGGCTTACCGCCGCGACTAGCTCCAGTAAAGGCTCCTTCTTCATACCCGAATAGTTCACTCTCTAGGAGCGCATCCGGAATAGCTCCGCAATTTATGGCGATAAATGGGCCGTTTTTTCGATGGCTTTCTTCGTGAATAGCTCGGGCGAATAACTCTTTACCGGTTCCACTCTCGCCTGTAATTATGATTGTCGAGTCTGTTGCAGCGACAAGTTGCATTTTTTGCTTAAGTAGGGTCATCGCTTTACTGGTTCCTAATATTCCGTCAAGAGTATATTTGCGATCTTCTCGAATCAATCGTCCCGCTAACTTTCGCAGCTCGCGGATACTTCGGAAGGAAATAACTAAACCGATAATTTCCTGATCTGTTTTGATGGGTGTTATGGTGCTGATAAAGAGGCATAGTTCTTCCTTGTTTTTATACTTGATTTCTTGTTCGGCATATTGTTGTCCAAAGCTGAGCACAGGCTATCTCTATTCGTACAACCCTTTACGGTGGGCAGTTAAATACTGCATACAGAATGAATCTTGTCCCAATAAAGCCTGAGAGGCGTACACAAAACCCATCATTGCTTTATCAAGAGGATCGAGAATATAGGCATCCATGCCAGCTTCCATTGTCTGAATCATAAAGGCCTGGTTCAAAATCTTGCGGTTAGGTAACCCATATGAAACGTTACTTAGACCACAAGCCGCATGAACAAGGGGATATTCTTTGCGAATAAAACGGACTGTATCTAGAACATCGTTACCACACCCATCTCCCGTACTGATTGGGGTGACAAGTGGATCTAGGTAAATATCATCTTCCGGAACTCCGGCTGCTGTAAGATCCCCCACTAATTTACGCACAATCGCAATACGTTGCTCGGCAGATTCTGGAACACCCGTATCATCCATACACAATGCTACAACTTTTGCCTTATAGTTTAGAATCAAAGGTAAGACCATGGCGTAGCGTTCTTTCTCTGCCGTTATGGAGTTAACCATGGGTTGGCCATTTATTATAGCTGCTAGTCCGGCTTCCATTGCCTCTGTCCTGGGTGTATCAATACAAAGCGGTGCCGATACTACTTCCTGAATAGTGCGAACAAGCCATTCCATCGTCTCAACCTCGTCATGCACCATAGTACCGCAGTTAACATCTACATAATGAGCCCCAGACTCTACTTGTCTTTTCGCCAACTCCTGAATAAAGGCCACATCCCTTTGCTCAACGGCAGGTTTAACAGCTTTTCTGCTAGTATTGATAAGTTCTCCAATGATTAACATTTGCCTTCCTCCTTCTACTAATTAAGATTATCTTTTGATATCTCTCTTCATCTCTCGTAATCTCTCGCTTTTAGTATTTCAGCATTTAGATTAATCGTTCTGATGGATTAGCTCCCTACACTATAGAAAATTACGCTGCATAACCATCCTTCCAGGAGGGTTGACCACAAATTCTTCATCCCAATCCCCTTGAATGAGCTTTTCTATTAAACGCCAAGAACCTTGTTGTTTTTGATAATCCACCTTAATATACTTGGCGACTTCGCTGGAATACTTGCCAAGCTCTTCGCTATTCCCCACGCCAGTATCAATAAATACTACCCGTTGATAATTGCTATATTGAATATCAATCATCCATTGGGCATTCTCTTCACCATAGGATTCAGAGTAGCGTTTGAATTCTGCTAAAGGTTCCGCACCTTGGTCAATCCAGCCCTTGCTCAAGTAGATAGAACCGGGGCATTTCTCGAACTCTCGGTCATAGATTTGGCGAGCACCCATTAAGATACTTATACAATCATGCACTCTGGGGATCACCAAGGTATGTCGTTCAGAATAAAGATTTACTACACCATAAGAACAAAGACCATACCCAAATAGCAAGGTGTCATGTTCAATATCCGCATCAATTCGTTGTTGAAGTTCCAATTGAAGTTTCTGTGGTTCGCGATGCAAGGCATAAGGCAGCAATTCTAAATCAATCTCAGGTGGAAGTATCTTTTGAAATTCATCAGCTAATGTGTAACAGGCAAATACTTTGCTTTTCATTCTTACACCTTCCAACTAAAATGAGTGATGGTTATTCTAATCCATTCTGACTTATCGAACGTTTTAAAGCGTTTTATGATTGCCAAACTTCTTCATCATAATATGGCATTCTTTTTCTACCCCCTTCATTAATCCAATAGTTCGACTGTTTGATTATTGCAAATATTATGCCAATTATAATATCTAGCAAAAACCTGCATTATAAGGCGTTACTAACGATGTTACCTTATAAGAAGATTACACAAAAATCTCATTTTGGGATATTTATTATGTTCAATTCGCTAAATGCCGTTATTTGCTGGATATCAAGTGATTCTCGATTATCCTATCATAGGATTCAATAATCCCGTTTTGGGACTTTTAAAAATCAGCAAGCAAATTAATCTTCCATAAACTAAATATTTTAAATTTGAAATTTGTAAGCGCTTGAAACTTTACAAATAATTATTATTGAATATACTTCAAGCGCACGTTTAATAAGCAAACCCAGCACACTATAATGCTGGGTCTTTGTTTAGGACATTTAATCTCCTCGAGTTATCAACTTGTATCTATCTGTATTTAGTGATTATATTATCTTCTAGTTCCAGATCTTTTACCTTTCTATAGAAAGTAGATCTACTTATGCCCAGGCTATCGGCTGCCTTTTCTTTAGCTTGACCGCTAGTACCGAACCTTTTCAACGCAGCTATGATAGCATTTCTTTCTAACTCAGCTATAGTTGGTTGAACATCACCTCTAGGTAGACTGACATTCTGTTCATAATAGTCATTGACTCGAGAGGACAAGCAAGTGCAGTCGATAACATTTTTCGTGACAATATTTACTGCATACTCAACTGCATTTTCAAGTTCTCTTACATTCCCCAGCCAAGGGTATGTTAGCATTTTCCTCTGGGCTTCTTGTGTAAAACCAGTTATTTGTTTACCAAGAATCAGATTATACTTATCTAAAAAATGATAGAGCAAAAGCATCAAGTCTTCTTTCCGTTCACGCAACGGTGGAATATAAAATGGAATAACACTTAACCTATAGAAGAGATCACTTCTAAATAACTTTTCTTTGATCATTTCTTCGAGATTGCGATTTGTCGCAGCGATAATCCGGACATCGACCCACACAGGTTTTACTCCACCGATCCGATCAATTTTGACTTCTTGCAACACTCGTAACAACTTCACCTGAAGATGCATCGGCATGTCACCGATTTCATCGAGAAATATTGTTCCACCATCCGCTTGTTCGAATTTTCCTGGCTTACCGCCGCGACTAGCTCCAGTAAAGGCTCCTTCTTCATACCCGAATAGTTCACTCTCTAGGAGCGCTTCCGGAATAGCTCCGCAATTTATGGCGATAAATGGGCCGTTTTTTCGATGGCTTTCTTCGTGAATAGCTCGGGCAAATAACTCTTTACCGGTTCCACTCTCGCCTGTAATTAAGATTGTCGAGTCTGTTGCAGCGACAAGTTGCATTTTTTGCTTAAGTAGGGTCATCGCTTTACTGGTTCCTAATATTCCGTCAAGAGTATATTTGCGATCTTCTCGAATCAATCGTCCCGCTAACTTTCGCAGCTCGCGGATACTTCGGAAGGAAATAACCAAACCGATAATTTCCTGATCCATTTTTATGGGTGTAATCGTACTGATAAATAGGCATAGTTCTTCCTTGTTTTTATACTTGATTTCTTGCTCGGCATAATGTTGTCCAAAGTTCAGCACTTTAGGAACAGAAAATTCAGGGAAAATATCATTTATGTGTTGCCCACAAGCTTGCTGAGTAGAAATACTCAATAACTTTTCGGCAGACTTGTTAATATGAGTTATAAAACCTGCATGATCAATCGCTACGAGTCCCTCGACAATAGAGTTTATGACTGCGCTAAATTGGTTTGCCATTAATGAGAGGCGACCATGCATTTGATTCTCACCAATCTTACTACTTGTTAAGGCTGAAATCTTCATTAAAAAATCTTGCAACTTGTCTCGGTTAGAGAGTAGCTGATTCTTTTCCACTTCATCGAAAGCAAAAATTGAAATTGTGCCAATTACATATCCGTTTAATACGATTGGAGAAAGTATTGCGGCTTTGAGTTTGCAGATGATTTTTTGATTACAGTCTTTGCAAATCCTATGTTTAAGAGGTTCATCATCTAAGACAAAATTGCCACCACTATGAATGATTTGATCCGTGATAGATCCTTCGCCATAAACTATACCAATTTCACCCCGATATTTACCGGTTCCTGCAATAACTTCTAAATTCTTATCAATGATTGCAACCTCAAATTCTATCACTGCTGCGATCACTTCTGCTATTTGTTGGACATAGGATTGGTTAATTTTAATTTCAGACATTAGTAACGATTTGGTAAATCCCGATATCCTCTTCATTAGCTCACCCGCGTTTCTAGCTAGATTTATTTAGAGTTTGTACCTTAATATAATTTTACAACTAATTATTCTCCTAGTATAGATGTAATTTTATGAATATTTGATAAATAACACACAATTTATGTCTAGCTGGATTGATTTGATTCACATAAAAATAAGTAAGGTGGAAGTACTATTTCTTACTTCCACCTTACTTATTAAAAAGCAAATTCAATTTTTGGACAAGAGCACTATCTATACGCACTGAATGTTTTATTATCGTAGACTAATTCCATGATAATCAGACACTCTTAGGAAGTTGATGTATTGTGTTGAACTAATTGGCTATCTGGCTGATCTGATTCTTTTTCGGATTCGATTTGCTTTTTCCATAGTTTATATCTGTCTAGATCAACACTAACTTGAGTAATGACAAAGCCAGCTACCGCAGCGTCATCCACTAACCCCGCAAAGGGAATATAGTCGAAGATTCCATCCATAGGAGAAACGAAATAGACGATCCCTAAGACAATTATTAAGAGTGAGCGCGTGGGCATCTCCTTATAGTTGCCGTTAATCCAATCTTTTAATACCCCAAATAGTAGCTGTAGCTTCTCCCAAGTTTCACCCAATGCTCTTCGGTTCGTAGTAGCTTTTTGCAATGCTTCATTGAGAAGGCCTAACAATTTTTTCTTATCTTTAAGGTATTCGTTCGCCTTCGCTTTAAAGGGCGCCAATCTCTTTTTTTCGAGCTTCGTATCCATTATTGACAACTCTCCTTTTTACCAGTCTGTTAATCGACTTAAACCATATCCAGGTTAATCTATGGCTCATTTGCTAGTGTCTAAATATCTTTGAAAATTAGCTTTTGTAAATCTGTTTTAAATTATATCATACAGCTATTTGCTTTAAATAAACATTTTTAGGCTTAGGCTAACGACATACAGTTTATATCATCCAAAGTATTTTAGTTATAACAAAGAAATAAAGTTAGAAATTGGTATTCATATAATTAGACAAAGTGGACAATAATATTATGGAATTGAAAACAAAGGAGGATTGTCTAAATATGACAGGACGCGCTCAAAAAATGCCTCAACCTAACGGTGGAATCAAATGTGTAGTAAATACTTGCCATTATTATGGCACCGGAGATCATTGCCATGCAGACAAAATCGAAGTTCAATCCCCAAATGCAAAGAACACTGAAATGACAGATTGCGCAACATTTCTAGCTGAGTAATTAATCAAATCAAGTAAAAGTTACTATTTATCAAGGCTTGCCCTATTTGGGCAAGCCTTAAACATTCACTCTTTATGTTGTCTTTTTACTTAGAAGTCCAGCGGAAGCTATAAACTTCAAGGCTTCTTCGGAAGTAACTTCGAGCTGCTGAACTTTCTCTTCCGGCACAAGAATCAGATTTCCGGCCCATTGCATTGACTGCATTAAGTAGACTGCCACATACCCTTTAGGAATAAAGGCACTTTCTTCATCATTGGTGAGGAATCCCAAAAGTTTAAACTCATGGGACATATTGACAACTACTAGACGAGAAAAACCTTTCTTATTGGCCGAAAAGGAATTCACCGTGTCTTTAATAATTCCATAGATGCTACCCAGTAGTGGAACTTTAATAAAAAGCTTATCCAAGTAATTTAGTAATTTATTCGTAAGCCAGTTTGATGCTAACAAGCCTACCAGGAAAATCACAACAAGTGTCACGATAACCCCGAATCCTGGAAAATATAAACCTGCACGCTCTAGCGCCCCTTTGAACAAGCCATCTGTGATTAAAAACATTTTATACAGAATGTAGAATGTAATTACTATGGGTGTTAAGACAAAGAGACCTTTTAAAAAAATTCCGAACAATTTTTTCATACTTTATTTCTCCAGTTTCCCTAAAAATATAGACAAACAATAAACTTATATTATTTTATAAGTTTATCTAATAAATCTATTCAAGTACATTATTCTACTAAATACTTCCAATGTCAAATTGGAATTTAAACTTTAAGTATATCCGATAAAATTAGGCACTATACGTTATTTTAATCTATTATCCAATAATAACCCTGGCGCCCATACCCTGTGATAAATCGTCTATTAAATCCTGAACATCTTCAATTCCTACTGATAATCTAAGTAAACGATCGTTGACCCTAAACGCTCTCTGGTTTGGATAGGTAGATCTAAATGGGTCTGGGTCCAGGGATAAGTTATTAAGCTCTCCACTCCACCGAGGCTTTCTGCAAAAGAAATAATTTTATGCCCCAAGATGCGCTCCCGATCTTGCCTAGTGACACTTCCTTCATGCCAGAAGATATTATTTGCCAGTCCCACACTATATCCCTACTTTCCAATCTAATTACTGGATTTTTGTCAGAAAAAAAATGTTCTAACGTGCAACAATATCGGAAATATTGTCATAATCATCCTTAGTGGTCAGAGAAGTATCCGCTAATTCCTTCTTCAGTACTTCCCAGCCAACTCGCTCTATGGTTCGCCGTAAACGTTCTTTTGGCTTGCCGTAGTTTACGAAGAAGGCTAATGTTGCATCGATTACTCTAAATAGCTCTGTTTTTTCAAAAATCAGCGGCATAAACTTAATTCCTGTAGCAATTTGCTGACCCAAAGTACCCCCAAAATACACAAGAAAGCCACTTTTTCCTTGCCAAGCATCTAAGGGGCATGATTTTACACACTTCCCACAATTAATACATTGATCTTCAACAAATTTGAGATCCCTATTCCCTTTATCCACTTTAATCGCTTTTCCGGGGCAAACAGCTTCACATATGCCGCAGAAACTACAGTCCATCTTCTCCCAGCACGGTTGAATGCCACCTTTTACCCCAAGGTCATTTTCTTCCGCTTTCAAACAGTTATTCCTGCACCCTGTAACTCCCATTTTAAACTTATGGGGAAGGTCTTTGGCAAAATATCGTTTATCAAGTTCATTGGCAAGTGCTGTTGTATCAATCAAGCCGCTTGGACAGATAGCGCTTCCCAGACAAGCGGTAACTGCTCTTACCCTAGGTCCACTAGACCCTAGCTCTAATCCCGCTTTAAGTAATTCATTTTTTATGGTATCAATATGCTCAAGCTTAATAAAAGGGATTTCAATCCCTTGTCTTGATGTAATATGAATATATCCATCGCCATATACCTGAGCAATCTCATAGACCTTTTTTAACTTGTCTGCTCTTAATTGACCTCCGACAACCTTTATTCTCATTGAAAAGGTGTCCTCCTGGATCTGCCTCATAAAACCCATTTTTTTTAACGACTTATTATCAAGCTTAGCCATCTCTTCAACACTCGCTTTCTATTTTGATACGATTAACCCTAAGGAAAGCTTTCTTCGGTCAATTTTAACTCTAACTAAGTTTAGCTGAACCAATCCCAATCCAGGGGCTTGGCTATGGGTGAAGGAAACTCACTTGGCTCCATATGTTATAAATAATTTAATACATATGTATTCCGATATGTTTATAATTGATTAGGATTTATTATAGTGCATGATTGTAATTCAAGTCAATAGTTTTTATAGATAGGTAGAAAAATGTCGAACAAACCCGGTTTTTCTCCCTTTAAGAAAAACTGGGTTTGTTCGACACTCATTATTGCTCATATGATTTAGGCAATAGTTTAAGCAAGCAGAAGACTATAGTTTGACGAAGATTAACTTTAGCGTATTCGGCTTCGGTTTACATAGTCTACTCTTAAGATATATGCAATAATGACTTATAAATCTCTATGTAAGCATTCGCGGATCTCTTCCAACTAAAATCGCTCTTTAAAGCCTTAAGTTGTATATTGTTCCAGGCTTGCTTATCTTCTTGATAAATACGCAAGGCCCGTTGTACTGTATACAATAATTCGTGAGCATTATAATTCACAAAACCAAATCCGTTACCCGACCCGGTAATGTCATTATACGGTATAATTGTATCCTTTAAACCTCCAGTTTCCCGTACAATTGGAACGGTCCCATAGCGCATAGCAATCATTTGAGCAATACCGCAGGGTTCATAACGTGAGGGCATGAGGAGCATATCGATCCCAGCATAGATTTGATGCGCTAGTTGATCAGAAAAATCTAACCTTGTGACCAGTTTTTCGGGATATTTAGAGCGGTAATAACGTAACATTTCTTCATAGCGGTTCTCTCCTGTACCGAGGATAACCAGCTGGATATCCAGTTCCAGGATCTCCTCTATAACATGGGCCAAGAGATCCAAGCCTTTTTGGTCTACAAGTCGGCTTACCATACCTAATACAGCTCTGTCTCCTCTAACAGGAAGTCCCAGAAGACGTTGTAAGTGCTTCTTATTTTTCTCTTTAGCAAGTGGGAAATTGTGATATGTCTCAACAAGATAGGGATCGCTCAAGGGATCATAGACCTCATAGTCAATGCCATTTAGAATACCCGTGAGCGATTCTCTTCTTTTTCTTAACAAGCCATCTAGGCTTTCGCCATAAAAAGGATTTTGTATTTCCTCCGCATACGTCGGACTCACCGTCGTAATTTGATTGGCATAAAGTAGAGCACCCTTCAAAAAATTGATTGCACCATGAAATTCTAATCCATTTTGAGTAAAAAAATCCATCCCAAGGCCTAGAATATCACCAAGAACTTCCTTCGGGAAAATCCCCTGATAGTTTAGATTGTGAATCGTAAATACCGTTTTAATGGGATAGTACAGGGGCTCACGACTATAAAACGTTTTAAGCATGAGGGGGATTAATGCCGTATGCCAATCATGACAATGGATGATATCTGATTTGAATCCCGGTATGTGAATTAAACTTTCCAGTGCTGCTCGAGAAAAAAATGCAAATCGCTCTGCATCATCATATTCTTCATAGACAAGTTGACGTTTAAAATAATATTGATTGTCAATAAAATAATAAGGTACCCCCTGGTAGATCATCTCATCCAAACCGCAATACTGTTTACGCCAAGCGACAGGAACATCGAAATGGGTAAGATGTGTAAACTTCCTTTGAAAATCGTCTGATATACTACTGTACTTCGGCATAATAACGCGCACATCAATTCCTTGTTTATGCAAGAAGGCAGGTAACGAACCGGCGACTTCCCCTAAACCACCAGTTTTAACAAATGGATCTGCTTCAGCAGTCACAAAAACGATTTTCATAATCTACCACCTCTCCATTTTAGATTTAGATGACTGTACTTTTGAGGTCAACCAAAGGTTGATCGAAGTGTATTTGGGTAGAGGTTTGTCCACAATCTTAGTGTGAGTGCGGCAATAAACTCGTAATTTTGTTTACATCGCACTCGCCGTCACGTTATACCAACTTCCTTCGGTTTCCTCAACTATATGAATTACACTTCCATAAATTGTTCAATGAGAAGAAATACTGTTCACGGTTCGGTATCTAATCTTCCATATCCAATCGGCATATTCTCTAATCGTTCTATCACTGGAAAAGACTCCTGAATTAGCAATATTGGCCAAACAAATTTGGTTCCAATCCTTTTGATTCAGATAAAGCGCTTGGAGCTTTTGATGCATTTCAAGATATGAACTAAAATCTTTTAAGACAAAAAACTCGTCATTATAGATCATCAGGGAATCATATAATGTCCTAAATTCATCCCCCATATTATAGAAAAATCCACTGTTTAATTGATCCACACACGTTCTAATATCATAGTTGTTGTGGTATTCATCCCATGGCTTATATCCTCCATCACTGGTGTAAGCCAATACTTGTTCAGCGCTAAGCCCAAAGATGAAGATATTATCCTCACCTACAGCTTCTTTAATTTCGACATTGGCTCCATCTAAAGTTCCTAAGGTGAGGGCCCCATTCATCATGAATTTCATATTGCCTGTTCCGGAAGCTTCTTTACTGGCAGTAGAGATCTGTTCACTAATGTCAGCTGCTGGATAAATCAATTCTCCTTGAGAGACATTAAAGTTCTCCAAGAATACGACCTTAAGTTTTTGGTTGACCCGAGAATCTTGTTCAATTTTTGTGCTCAGAGTATTAATCAGCTTAATCACAGTTTTAGCATAGTGATAGCCCGGGGCTGCTTTTCCACCGAAAATGAACGTTTGTGATCCTGACAAAGCCTCCGGCTCATTTAACCCTTTATTAAATAAGTGCATGATCTTTAACACGTTCAGTAATTGTCGTTTGTAAGCATGAATTCTCTTCACTTGAACATCAAAAATTGACTGCGGGTCAAGGACCAGCCCATATTTTAACTTAACCCGCTCGGCTAATCGGCATTTGTTTTCGTATTTAACCTTAGCGAGTTGTTCCAAAAAACTATCATCATCCTTTAAGATGTGAAGTTTCTTGAGTTCTCCGGCATCTTCCTGCCAGTTGGGGCCGATTGCCTCTGTGATCAAGTGAGATAATTTAGGATTTGCGGCTAGTAAAAATCGCCTGTGATTAACTCCATTGGTCTTATTATTAAATTTGTAGCCAAAAACTCGATAGTAATCTTTAAAAACCTCATTCTTAAGAATTTTGGTATGTAACTTCGCAACCCCGTTGACGGATGAACTACCGATAATAGCCAAATTAGCCATCCAAACATAACCATCTTTTAAAATATGGGTGTTGCGTATCACTTCCTCATCATCCATATAACGGGCAGTTAAATCTTCTTTAAATCTTCGATCGATTTCCTCAATAATCAAATAAATTCTCGGCAAAAGATTTTTAACCATCTCAATTGGCCATTTTTCCATAGCTTCAGGCATAACCGTATGATTGGTAAACGACATAGTGTTGACAGTGATATTCCAAGCTTCATCCCAGCCCATTCTTTCTTCATCGATCAAGATGCGCATCAGCTCAGGAATACATAAAACTGGATGAGTATCATTGATATGAACTGAGACACGTCGAGAGAAGTCATGTAAAGAACTTAAATGGTTCCTTTTTTTATAACTCCGGACAATCGTCCCTAACCCTGCAGCAACAAAGAAGTATTCTTGTTTAAGCCTTAACTCTCTTCCTGCTCTACTACTATCATCGGGGTATAGAATATAGGAAATTGCCTCTACTTCCGACTTAAAGCTGGTGGCTTGATTGAACTCTCCGCGATTGAAACAGGCCAAATCTAGTTCGCTACAGATCGTCTCAGCACTCCATAACCTTAAGTTATTGATATACCTTGAATTGTCATAGCTCATAATCGGAACATCATAAGGCACAGCTAAGACTTGTTCATAGTTCTCATGGTTAAAGAATGCTCGCCCATCTCTGAACTCAGTTCTTACAGTTCCCTTGAATTTAACAATCACGGCCTTATCCGGCTTTCTTGTTTCCCAAGGATAACCATTCTTAAGCCAGTTATCTGCCACCTCAACTTGATTGCCGCCAACAATCTTTTGTTCAAATAACCCATACTTATAGCGAATCCCATTACCATGACCATCAATTCCTAAGAAAGCCATCGAATCGAGTAAACAGGCTGCTAATCTTCCTAACCCTCCATTACCTAAGCCAGGATCTACTTCTTGCTCCAATAGCTCATCTAGATTAATACCCAAATCTAATAAACCAGCTCTTACTAGATCCTCGATCTTAAAGTTTACCAAATAATTATTCAGAAGCTTACCAATCAGAAACTCCATGGAAAAGTAATAGACTTGCTTCCCTTGAGAGATTGAATTTTTGTTTATGGCCCGATAATAGCTCATTTTTTCTTTTAGCAACAAGACCAAGGCAACAAATTTATCCCAAGCGGTTGCTTCATCTGTTGTAATTCCTTCCCCCTCAATCAACTTCATCAAAAAGGCTTGCTTAAAGCTTTCTTTATCCTTAAACATACAATTTGTACCTCCAATACTTTATTCAACATTATTATTTATATAACTGCTGTCAAGGGAACAACCCTAACTATAAAAAAACGTAAGTACATTCATGGTTTTAGTAATCATTCTCCTTGGCAATTGTATTTCCTTTCTTTTTATAGGTATTATTTACTGACAAGTTTCGTCATACTTCAGATAAGTTCTGCTTGGATTAAGAATTTCACCTTTCCACTTGGGTGTGTATTGACAGCATATGCAGAAGGTAAATAGTAAACGGTAAATAATGAGTACCTGTCTTAAAATTACTTGTCATGTTAACCTTGAATATATGAATCTCTAAAAACTTGAGAACTTCTAACAGTTTTTCAAGTACTAGAAAAACTATAATCAAGGAGCTGTGCGTATGGACAGTAAAGTGAAATCATTAACTGCTCAGTATCGTTATGATAAGTGGGTTGCTATCATTTCAGAACACAATGCCAGTGGATTAGGCATCAGAGATTGGTGCCGGCAGAATAACGTAAAAGAAACATCTTATTATTATTGGCTTAAGAAAATCCGTCACTCTATCGTCGAATCCATTGATCAAGATGATAGAAATGGTGAGGTCTCTTTTGTTCCAATGCTATCACAACCGAAAACAAACGAATTAAGTCATGTTAAAAATGTTAAAGCTAACTCAACAGGTCAACCAGAAGTTATTATCAAACTCGGTGAAATTACCATCGAGTTTGGAAATCAAACATCGCAAGAGCTAATCTTAAATGTGCTCAGGGGCCTTAGAAATGTTTAATAGTGCCTCTGGATTTGATCAAATCTATATCGTCTGTGGTTACACCGATTTGAGAAGTGGAATAGATGGGCTAAGCGCCCTTATTCAGCAGAAGTTTCAGCTTAATCCCTTCCAAAATGTACTTTTTCTGTTTTGCGGAAGAAGAACCGATCGAATCAAGGGACTGGTATGGGAAAATGACGGTTTTCTAATGCTCTATAAACGTCTTGAGAACGGACAATTCCAGTGGCCACGTACTGAAGAAGCTGCTCGAAACATTACCTTACAACAATTTCGTTGGTTGACAGAAGGTCTCACACTTGACCCCAAGAAAAAGGTTCATCAATCTTCTCCAAAACGCGCAATTTAGCCAAAATACCTGTGGATAAAACGATTTAAAAATGTTAAATTTTAAACTTTTCCACAATTTTAAAAGCAAGCTCATTCCTTCTGTACACTGCATCTTCCGTGTGATAAAGTGAAATCATGGAGAAAAAATTGACCGAAAAACAACTAACTGACTATAGTAAGGAAACCATCGTAACCATGTACATGGCACTTCAGGAAATCACAGAATCCTTAAAGAAAACCAGTGACATGCAGCAGGAGCAGATGAATGTCCTTAACAAAAAGATCGATTTGTTACTGGAACAAGTCGCCCTGGCCAATCAACGACGTTTTGGCAGATCGAGTGAGAAGATCGTTTTAGATGGTCAAATGGAGCTTTACTTCAACGAAGCTGAAGCCATTGTTGACGCTAACGAATCGATCACTGAGCCTGAGCTAGACGAGGTTTATTCAAAACCGACTAAGCGCAAAAAGCAAAAGGGAAAACGCGAAGCAGATCTTAAAGACTTACCTATCAAGGTCCTCCATCATGAAATGAGTGAACTTGAACTAAAAGAGATCTTTGGTGACAAATGGCGTAGGCTACCAGACGAAGTTTATAAAAGACTTGCTTTTCATCCAGCGACTTTTGAAGTGGAAGAACACCACGTCGCTGTTTATTGTGGCGCAGATAATCAGACCATTGTGCGTGCGAAACGCGATAAAGATCTTCTTAGAAACAGCATCGTGACGCCGTCGCTACAGGCGGCGATCTTTAACAGCAAGTATATCAATGCACTACCGCTTTATCGATTGGAGCAAGAATTCAAGCGACATGATGTGAACATTTCTAGGCAGAACATGGCAAACTGGACGATCCAGTGCAGTGAGCGATACCTTTCTTTACTTTATGACAGAATGCATCAGGAATTACTTGAGAGTCCTGTTCTACAAGCGGATGAAACGCCCGTGAAAGTGAGTAAAGATGGCAGAGCTGCAGGAAGTAAAAGTTATATGTGGGTCTATCGCACAGGCAAAATGTACGATAAACAACCAATCATCTTGTATGAATACCAGCGAACCAGAAAGGCAGACCATCCCCGAACGTTCTTAAAGGATTACTCTGGGGTGCTCGTGACAGACGGATATCAGGTTTATCACACGCTGGAAAGTGAACGTGAAAATCTGACGGTTGCAGGTTGCTGGAGTCATGCTCGAAGGCGCTTTGCAGAAGTTGTGAAAGCCCAAGGCGAAGAAAAAGCCAAAGGCACCCTAGCCTATGAGGCTTTAAAGCAGATAGCTGCCATCTATAAACTTGACAATGACCTTTCAGAGTGCTCAAATGAGGAGCGCGTACGGCAAAGGCATCTCATCGTGAAGCCTCAGGTGGAGGCCTTCTTTGCATGGACAAAATCACAGGTTAATGAAGTCCCTGAAAAATCTGAAACGGGCAAAGGTCTTTTATACTGCCTTAATCAAGAGCGCTATTTAAAAGTATTTCTTGATCATGGGGATGTACCACTTGATAACAATGCTACGGAATCGGTGATAAGAGGCTTTTGCATTGGAAAACATAACTGGCACTTAATTGACACGATCAATGGTGCTAAAGCGAGTGCCATCGCTTACAGCATTGCTGAGACTGCTAAGGCCAATAATCTTAAGCCGTATCAGTACTTCAAACATCTACTGAGTGAGATCCCAAAGCATGAAGATGATACAAACTTATCTTTTCTTGAAGATTTGTTGCCTTGGTCAGGTAAGCTACCGGAGGAATGTAAAAAACAGACTAATCTATAATTCACAACGGACCGTCATTTGACGGTTTTTGTTTACTCTATGACGCACTATTTACCGTTTACGGTAAATAAATGGCACCCAACAAAAATTGTATTCAAAGCACAGTTTAACAACGTCAAAAAAGAGTCTTTACCATCGGCCGGTAAAAACTCTTTTTCTATTTTTTTACAATATTCTCCAAGTAATTAAGCCCTAAATATTTATTTCCTCAAAATGTAACAATTATAGCTTTTAGTACGTATTAAGAGTGTGATACACAAACAGCCCAGAACATAAATTTTAGAAAGATAATTTGAAAGGGAGGGAAAGTTATGTCGAAACGCTTGTATCGATCTAACCTTGATAAACAACTCGGTGGTGTCTGCGGAGGATTGGCCGAATACCTAAAATTAGATCCCAGCCTCGTACGGATTGCTGCAATACTTCTTCTCTTCTTAGGAGGAACAGGGTTTTTGGCTTATCTGGTTGCTTGGCTGGTCATCCCATTGGAATCCAAATACTAAAGATTAATTAGAATCATCACGATTTCTCTAAAAGTGTAACCAAGGCGACGACATAGGACTTGTCTAGTGTCGAATAGACCATGGATTGGCTTACATTGGGCCTAGCGCCAGCGCTTAAAGGATTGGCGTTAGGCCAAGTTTTCTCTGTTTAATCAAGAGCGTCGCATACTAGTTCTGCAATATCCTTATTTTCAATATCTGCCTCTAAAGTAGAAATTGCTTCTGTTAACGTTGTTAAACATAACGAGCATGCGCTGGCCAGGATATCAGATTCAGTTCTCAGAGCTTTCTTTACCAACAAGTCATTAATGCGTGCATCCTTGGCGTCGCTTTCATTTTTCACCCATACTCGACCACCGCCCCCTCCACAACAGAAGGCCCAAGTCCGATTATTCTTCATTTCTACCAGTTCTAACCCTGGAATTGAGGCTAAGACCTCTCTGGGTGCCTGATATAGAGCATTATATCTCCCTAAATAACAGGGATCATGAAAGGTGACTTTGCGTTTTTGGACTCCCTTTAGGTTTATTTTTTGAGACTTAATAAGATCTAAAATGAATTCGGAATGATGTATTACTTGATAATTCCCGCCGAAATGAGGATACTCATTTTTAAGAGTGTTGAAACAATGAGGACAATGAGTCACGATGGTCTTAAATTCGTAGCGGTTTAAATTTAGGATGTTTTCATGGGCTAATTGTTGAAAGAGCTTCTCATTACCCAGACGCCTTACGGAATCTCCACAACATTTTTCTTCCGTTCCCAAAACGGCGTAATCGATTCCCGCTTTATCTAAAATTCTGAACATAGACTGTGAGACTTTCTGATTTCGGGATTCATAGGATCCAAAACACCCCACCCAATAGAGAATATCTGTCTGCTTCTTTTCACTAAGTTGAGGAATTTGTGACTCACCAGCTAAATAATACTTATTAGCTTGACTTAATCCCCAAGGATTTCCCGTATTAGAGATAGTCTCAAAGATTGACTGAACCTCAAGGGGATAGCCCTTATCCTTCGAGCTTAAACTTCTGCGCATGTCAACGATTCTTTTAACATGTTCGATAGACATTGGACATTTTTCTTCGCAAAGTCCACATGTCGAACAAGCTAATAATGTTTCTTTAGAAATAACCTTATCGATTATAAGGGATGCTTTGGACAGGTCTCTTCTGAAGAGAGAGTTCCTTTCTGTAGCGTGCCTTTTCAAACTTTGGATCACTTTTTTGGGAGATAAAGGTGTTCCACTCATATAGGCTGGGCAACCCTTTTGACACCTTCCACAGGAAATACAAGCATCTAATTCGAGAAGCTGTTTCTTCGTGAACTCTTCAAGACGTCCAGCTCCAATCTTCTCTACACCGTTAGGAAGGATAGCAATCGGAGTCAAGGTGCCTGACGGAGAGAATGATCTAAGGAAAATGTTTAGCGGAGATGCCACCATGTGAAATAATTTTGAATAAGGAATATAGGCGATAAAGCTAAAGGTTAAAAGCATATGAAAATACCAAAGAAAACCATGCAGGTCTAAGGCCATTGGAAGGGATAATCCGGATTTTTGAGTTACTACGGAGAACACTAGACCTACAGGCGACCACCATGCCCAAGGATCAGCAGTTGAATATATCCGCAAGCCCTCTAATAGGAAACCAGTAAAAAGGATCGTAAAAACAAGCATAAGCAAAATCGCGTCATCATAAGTGTACTCTTCATGATCCGGTTTATAGATATATCGTTTATAGGTGGCCATGACTATGCCTATCATGGTCAATAATCCTAATAAGTCAAGCAATAAGCTGAGAATTAAATACTTCTTTCCATAGAAGAGCGGAATTCCAAAGTGATCCTGGATGGCAATGACCATAGTTCCGAAGGTTAACATTAGAAACCCATAAAAAACGCTCAAATGCATGAACCGTCGAAAGTTTCCCCTAAAAACTCCTCTGTCATGGTTGATAATGGCTGAAAAAAACAGCTTAAATCTTAGACCTAGGTTATCGTAAACGATAGGGCGTCCCCTATGCCAGCTGCGAATCTTTTGGGTAAAGCCCACTACGAAAATGCTCAATGCTATCAGCGCAATGATATACATGATGCCCTTACCGTCAATATTCCAATAGATCTCCCTTGTTGCTTCCATGTTTCACCTCTACACCTTGTACATCGAAATACCTTACCCCATTTAAGAGTAAGGTACAATTAAGAATTATATCATAGATTATTTACTATTTTTAGCTTCAATGGTCAGAGAATCTAACCAGTTTATTAAATAGCCCATTATTTCTGCCTTTTCGGGTTCATTATGAAGCTCATGATACAAGCCGGGCCAAATTTTCAAAGTACAGTCTTTCTTGATCTGTGCCGCCAATTTTAACGAAGCGTCAGCGGATGTAATGCGATCGTTCCCGCCGTGCATGAGTAACAAGGGTAAATCAAACTGGGCAGCATTTTCCACCGCCCAGAATCCTGCCTGGTCTACCGTCGTAAACATTCGGACAGAAATGCGGTCGTGGACAAGAGGATCTAAGTTATAAGTATCGAGAATACTGAGGTCATGAGATAAAGCATAAACATCGATACCACTAGGCAGTGAAAAAGTAGGCCAAACTTTATTCATTAATGAGGCTAAAAATCTAACACGCGCAGATGGTTCAATCGTCAAGCGAAGCCAAGGACTCGTTACAATAACTCCCTTGAATTTGGGCTGGCGGCGTAAACAATAATTAAGCACTAGGTTGCCACCTAGGCTATGTCCATACAGGAAAAAAGGTATCTTTGAAAAATGTTTTAAACATTCTTGTTTGAAACAATCAATATCATCCAACAGGGTTTCATAGGAGGTCGTATGGCCACGCTGACCCAACGATTTTCCATGGCCACGTTGATCATAGCTCATTAGTGCATAGCCTGCTTGGGTTAAGGCCAAGGCCAAATGAGCATACCGACCACTATGTTCTCCCATTCCATGTACAAGGCAGACAACTCCCTTAACTTCGTGCTCAGGTCGCCACTCCCGAGCAAAAAGAGCAGCCCCGTCATTAAGTCTAAACTCAAATTTTCTATACTTCATGAGTAGCTGGCATCCCCTTCCTAATATCCTCTAAGCACTAAAACAATTTAATCATTGTGTTCCAACTCCAGAGTAGGTACGAGAAAATAGCTATATATTCTCTGATTGCTATTCAATCACCTTTATTTATTCTATTATTTGTAATAAACAGCCTGATAAAGTCTCTTCATTAGGCTACTTTGCCTAAATACAACATAAACTAACGCCCTCAGCATTAACTAAGGGCGTGTTTTGTGTGTAAGGAAATAATGTATATAATTCTTATGGGCTATACTTATCAGCTTTATAGGCTTATATTGAAAGGCTGAGATTCCCCTTCCAGTGCCTTAATAATATTACTTTCTGTCACTGACTGATGAGAAGCATTCCACAAAACCTGTCGATCACTCACGAGGAGCACTTGAGGAGATTGATGCTTGATCCCAAACTCTTCAGCCACTTGATTGGAAACCGGCCGAGATTCAATCACCTTGATCATGGTTACAAGGACCTCATTCGTACTTTCACTGATAAAATTCTGGACCTCGCTCCAGGCACGAGCACTAACTGGACAAGTCGTGCTGTGTTTGAAAATAACAATCTTGCGCAGGCACGACTCAGCGAGAACTTCACTCCAAGCTTGAGAATTATTTACTTCTTTGAATTCAGCCATGGTTTTCACTCCTTTAGTATGCAATTCACTGTTCAGTCAGAAGTTTTTCGCTCAGTTTCCTTTCAAATCCTGCCAACGGCAAAGAACCTTTTCCAAGAGATCTACCTCTATAAACAAACTGACCCCTAGTAGAGCCATCATAATAATTCCGGCAAACATTTCATAATTAATAACTGTTTACGATATTTGCAAACAAATATTAAATGTGCCATTATGAGATATTTTGAATGATTTCTTGAGATATAATCCATGATTTCCTCGCCTGTATTCTTTCCATCTTATTGAATTTCGGTATGGGTTTTAAGGTTACTTTGTTCCCTTTGGTATCCATTAGAATCGCATACCCTGTCCTCATTCTGCCCTTAATGAAATACTCAGAGCCTAAATACCTAACCTTGTCAAATTTCCTAAACCCTTGAATTCTACCTGTCGGAATTCTTTGGTCTGATCTGACTCCTTTAGATTGTTGATAGTCACCGTCAGACACACACTTCTTGAATAATACTACATTAGTTTTGAATTCAACCTCATTGCCTTGACTTGCAATAGCAACGGCATCCATGCAATGCTCTTTAGGTAAGTTTAATAACTGTCTATGCTCCTTGGTTACGAATCCAAATGTCTCTTCCGCACAGGGTAGTGATTTCAGGATTTGAGTTCTTATACTATTCATTTGAGTAGCATGTTTTAGATGACCTTTAGTTTTTCCACCCTTCAAGGCAATATCTCCAACAAATAGAGAATCCGACATCATCTCGACAAAGATAATTAGGCTTTTTGCACTCACAGCACCGAACCTTACCTCAGTTCTACTTAACTGTGAATGATAGAGCAACGGTCTGATGCGTCAACCGAAGGTATCGTGACCTAACTATCGTAGTATCCGTTTCTGAATACTGAGTCTGGTGAACTTAGCTCCATTTCAGAAGCCACTATCCCTTTAGGGTAGTGGGTAGTTCACTCTCGACACTCCTCATCTTGAACTACCTTTATTCTAAAATACAATTTACTATCTTCGACATAGGACCTGTTATTCCTTTTTCCAATTATCAAAGATTGAATTTGGTTACACCTGCAAAATCCACAAGCCTTATCTTACATTCTTACATAATGTTTGTTTATCTGTTCTTGTCATTAGCTTCATCTTAATCCTTGTCTTTACCTTTGCCTTTATCTTTATCCTTACTCCCGTTCTCCTTAATAAACTGCTCATCGTCGCGTTCCTTGAAATTAAAATTATCTTGGAACCACTTATAAAATCGGTTAGATAGTTTATTCTGCTCGATGTAGTCCTGAGGAATCTCAAAAGGGATAACTGAAGTAGATTTTAAGGCTCTAGATAAGATTTCACGGAAAACCACGGCGGGCTCGGAGCCGCCCGAAGTCGTTAGGTAGTGATTGCGATCCGTGTTATCATAACCCATCCATACAGCAGCCGTGAGTTCTGGAGTATAACCAACAAACCAAACATCTTTAACGCCTTTGCTGATTCCAGAAAATTCAGGGGTATGGGGAAGTTCGACAGAACCCGTCTTACCCGCTGTAGGACGGATGAGATTCGCCTTCTTCCCGGTGCCATTAGTGACAACATCTTGTAACATTAAAGTCATCATATAGGCTACCCTTGACGTAGTCACTTGAACTGCCTCTGGTCGGGCTTGGAATAAAACACTACCTTCTTTCGTGGTAATCTTACTAATGGCATAAGCTTTATTCATAACCCCAAGATTAGCAAATACTCCATAGGCTTGCGCCATTTGAAGCGGTGAGACCCCTTTAGAAAGACCCCCTAGGGCTAAACTGAGGGTATGATCCTCTTTTTCTAAAGGGATCCCACTCCGTTCGGTGAAATCAACACCGCTATCCACCCCGATTTCGTTCAGTAACCAAACTGCGGGGACATTCCAAGAGTGACGGACTGCCTCTTGCATAGTTATATACCCTCGGTATTGATTATCATAGTTCTTGGGAGAGTACCCATTGATATTTAAGGGATGGTCATCGACCTTGGAATCCGGAGTATAGCCTTTTTCCAACGCAGGAGCATAAACAGACAAAGGTTTTAACGCTGAGCCCGGTTGGCGTTCAAGTTGGGTTGAAGTTGCATGGTTTAAGCCGCGGTAAACCCTTTCTCCCCGGTATCCCACCAACCCTTTGATGCCTCCCGTTGAGTGATCTAAAACTACCACACCACTTTGAACAATTTGATCGCTTTTGCCTGAGGGAAAGAATCGGTTATCATCATAGACCTCCTCAGCTGCTTTTTGAACCGCAGGATCCATCTGAGTATATATTTGCAGACCACCGTTCAGGATTTGTTCTTCCGTAAAACCGATCCTATTAATTGCTTCCTCGATAACATAATCGACATAAGCAACGAGAATTTCATCCTTATCAAGAACGGCCTCAATCTTTAAGGCATAAGCTGCTTCCTTTAGTTTTCGGGCAAGAGTTTTATCCGAAGCTAAGAAAAGATTTTTGGCTAATTGTTGGGTAATCGTGCTTCCTCCTTCGGAAAAGTCACCCGATATTAAATCTCGATAGAGAGCACGTGAGATAGAGCGCAGATCGACCCCTTGATGCTCGTAATAACGACGGTCTTCAACCGCAATAATAGCCTTTTTCATGATTAGAGGGATTTGCTGTCCAGTAACAGGTTCAATCCTTGAGGATGAAAGCTCGGAAATTCGGTTGCCTTTTTGGTCGTATAGATAAGAAGGATGCGCAAGAGGGGTCTGTAATTTGCTAATATCTAGGGAGGAGATGTAAAGGGTAATTCCTCCAAGCGTAGAAATGATCAATACTACTAGAAAAATGCTTAATCTACCCCAAAACTTAGGCTTTCTCCAAGGTTTGTAATTTTTAAATGCGATTGTCAAGAAAAAAGTGAGCCAGTCGCCAGAAAAAAAGTGAGCCATTAATGCTAGGAAAAATGTGAGCCATTATTGCATAAACGCTGGAAAAACTGAGCCACTTCAATGGCTGTATCTGAACTACATAAAAGCACTTAAGTTTACCACTTACAGTTGATGCCGGATAGTAACTTTACGCCCCTTCTTATGCGTAATTATCAACAACAATCTTGTTCCTGCCGCCGGGGCTGTGGATAGTGTGGTCAAGCTCTTTTAAGACAAACCCTAAATTGCTTGACCAAGCAATGTGGTCAACCTGAAGCGGCCAAGCGAAAGGTTGTCCACATTGTGGCACTATCCATAGCCCGATATTAGCAGTTCCGTATTGAATTCTCGACCATGTATCCCATAATCCATTTACCTCGATCAACAGAACACGAAAGTTTTATTAATTTTGGGTGGTGATGACAAAGCGTTAACTAATGGATAAAAGGCAATCACCGTTTCGTTCATATTAATTGACTCAGTTTGGGCGTAACAACCTGGACACGGAAATGGAGCACTCGTTAAGAGTTTTGGATCTTCAAAAACACTCATTACCTCTCCACACTCACAACAGTGTAATTCATAGCTATGTTTAAGTATTTCCTCCGCATCCATATTATAGAGCACGTCTAATACTGCTTCTTCAGGGCATTGTAAGAGATGGGCCACCTCAGACGGATAGATAGCAGAGACGTTTCTATCGACCAAGATTTGAATGAGTTTCCGAATGTGACGATTTTGTTTAGTCATGTTATTACTCCATTCTACCTTTATTTATGGTTCTCGGCCCTTTTTCCGTTTAATATCGTCTGTTCAAGCCGATAGGAATCCACGGTATTCATATTGAGGATATGCGAACGGAAGGTAATCCTATCGATCAAGGCGGCAACCATCATTTCATTTTCAAATAGGTCGGTCCAACTTGAAAATTCCAGATTGGTTGTTATTATAATGCTGGCGCGTTCCGATCGCTCCGATATCACTTGGAACAGCATCTCTGACTGGTGCCGGTTGAAGGTCAGGTAGGACAATTCATCGATCAGCAATAAATCGACTTTGCTAAGACTCTTCTCTAGCTTTGACAATCGGTTGAATTGAACAGCTTCAGCGAGCTCGTTAGCAAGATGAACAGCCGTGAAGAATTTCACATTAAACCCAGCGTAACAGGCTTTCATACCTAACCCCATCAAAAGATGGGTCTTCCCAGATCCCGAATTGCCGATCATCACGATATTTTGCCTGTTCTTGATAAAATCACAGGACGCAAGCTCCTGTATGTAGCCTTTTGAAACGTGCTCCAGCCTTTCAAAGTTAAAGTCATCGAGCGTTTTCATCACTGGAAATCCTGCTTGTTTAATCCTTCGGCGCTGTCCTGATTCCTGTCTTTGAGTGAGTTCTAATTTCATAAGCTCACACAAGAATTTATCATAGCCATCGTTGGTGGAGAGTTGTCTGATGATATTTTCATAGCCTGTAAATGAAGGAATTCTTAATTGTTTTGCGTAGATTTTTATGGTCTCTTTTAAGGGATTTAAGCTGCTACTCATACTGCAGCACCCCTATTCATAAGGTCGTTATATTTTTCGAACTGCGGTTTTGATACTTTGACGTCTTGCCTTAAGGGTAGCTTAGTCGGTTGATTTACCGGTATCAGGTGCGCCTGGATTTGTTCTGTGGTTAGTTCTGTGCTTTGAATGCATTTGATGGCTGTCATCAAACGTTCCTCACCAAATTGGATATACATTCGCAAAAGTTTTACCATCTCACGAGGGCCGGACAATCGCCTTCCTATCTCCATCAGTTCTTCCGAAAGGGTGCTCTTGACCGGTTTTGCGTTGTAGGCGCTGCGGGGGCGTTGTTCGATCAAATCTATGTAATGCTCAAGCTGATATTTTGTGATGCCTCTTTGGTAACACCGAGAATACCTCGCTATCTCGGAACTGCGATACAGAATGGCTATCTCATTGCCGTATCCTTTAATCGTTACTTCTTTGCTGACATACTTAACCGGAACCGAGTAGTTGTTGTAATCAAATCGGACGGTTGAAAACTCATCCACTCTGGCTATGATGCTCTTGCTGGGATCATACTTATACTTCGGTAGTCTTGCCATCCTAGCGCTTGAGCTTTGAGCCATCATGCCGACGGTTTGTTCTCTGCCTTTGATTGTATGGTTTCGGTAGTTTAAGCACCGACGAAGTATTTCAGTACTCAACTCTTCTATGGTTTCTACTCTTGGTATAGGAACCAGGATATTTCGTCTTATCCAACCTACAAGCCCTTCGACAAGACCCTTTTCATGTCCACTAGCGATGTTGCAAAATTCCGGTTTGAAGGCATAATGGGCGGACAAGGCGGCGTATCGAGCCTGTATTTTTGCGTGGACACCAAAACCTTCTTTGACGGCGACCTTTGCATTGTCGAAGATCACTTTGCGAGGGGCTCCACCAAAGTACTCTAACCCGCTGATTTGTCCTTCAAGGAAGCTTTCCTCATTTTGTCGATAAAATACTTTGCAGAACATATCGGCACTATAACACTCCCGCATACACCACAAATTAACTTTAATCTTCTTACCGGCCAGGTACACGGTGGCTTCTCCCCAGTCCACCTGGATTGCTTCACCTGGGTCATAGGATAGGGGAATGAAGACTTTCGACTGCTTGGCTTTGAGCTCCGCCACGATCTCTCGTATTGTAGATTCACCGCCAGAGAAGTCTTTCTCTGCAACTAGTCGGTCGAAGATCCGTTTTGCCGTGTGCTTCTGCTTCTTGATATTTTCCGCCTCGTCTTCTACAAGACACTCCTTAATGAAGTCTAACACGTCATCCGTTATGACATATTTGTTGCGACCGCTCGTTCCCTCCCTTTCCCAAGGCACATGTGATCCGTTAAAATACCGCTTCACTGTGTTCCTTGATATGCCAAGTATCTTCGCTATTGAACGCTGGGACAGGTCTTCATGTTCGTGCAGGTGCCGGATTTTCTCGTAAATCTCCACTTCTATTGCCACTCCTTTACCTCCGTATTACCAGATTTTCGACTCTCTGATTATACAGGGTTTTTTATTGTAAGTGGCTCACTTTTTTCCTAGCGTTTCCTTCAATTCTGGCTCACTTTTATTATAGCGTTCATATTTTAAAAAAGCGGATGATTTTAAATAAATGTACACCCACTCTTGATTTTTGAAGATGTAGTGTACTCAATCTTTCCAACTAGGATTCCTTCTTTCTATAGATAGCCTTGATAAATAGTACGAGTCTCAATATTATTGTTCCATAGTGGAACAACCATACCAGCAAAAAAAGTCTTGCTCGATCTCACAGACAAGAGCCTTTCACTCACTTCAAACTAGAACTGAGTGAAAGGCTCTTAGAAGTAAACACTAAATAATAAAACGGTTCTTTAATTTACTGAGGAATTGACCTGCTGGATTATTTTTGGAGCGGGGGGCAAAACGGCCAAAATTCCTCCCAAAACCACGAAAATTCCTCCTACTACTTGTAAGAGTGTAAGGCTTTCTCTAAATAGTATTACGGCTAAAACAACCGTTATCACTGGCTCTGTCGTACTGATTATTGAGGCAGACGTTGCCCCTATACGTTTTATACCCTCAAAAAAGGTTAACATTCCAATAACGGTTGATAATAGTGCGATTCCAGCCATTACCATCCAAGTCCCCCAGGATAGGTTCCACGTCATGCTACCCATAGAGAATCCGATGATCCCATAAGTAAGTGTGGCAGCAGTAGAAATTATTGTAGTACTTACTAAAGCTGTCGTCGTTTTCAATACTTTATGGCCAATGAGTATATAAATAGCATAAACAAAAGCAGACCCTAGGGCAAGAATAACCCCCAAGGAATTAATTCCTTGGAAAGCTAAACCTAAGACCATGACTAGGCCGAAGGTTGATAGTAACAATCCTAAAAGCTTGTAAGTAGAAAACTTTTCTTGACGGGTTAGTACTGCAATCACGGTAACAATCACTGGATAAACGTATAATAGTAAAGCTGCCAGCGAGGCTGGAATAAAGCGTACCGAGGACATGTAAAGACCCGCCATCAAAGAATAGCAAATCCCCCCCATCCCCCATAAAATGAGCCATGTCTTTAGTGGCAATCGTGGAAACCCTTCTCTCCAGAGAGTGACCATCCAGAAAAAGAGTACAGCAATGAAAAAGCGCACAAATAAAACTGTCGCCAGACTTGCACCACCTAAAAATGCAAATTTACCTAAAATTGTATAAAAGCTAAAACCAAAGGTAGAAATTAAAACTAATAATACGCCTATTCCAATTGATTGCTTGGGCCAGTTTTTCATTCGTTTACTCCAATTTCTAGTAATTATTAATAGCATGGCTATCTTCAACCAAATTTGTGCAATTCTTTTTAATTTTAGGTTATTTCTATTGAATCAGTCTCATTTTTAGAGAATCTATCTACTATTCAACGATTTTTGTCTAATTCCTGCTATTAATATTGATATTTTTGTTGTTAGTAACAGTTTCTCTAAGGAACAATACCACCTTATGTTACCACTTTATAGTTTATTAATAAATAGAAAAAGCCGGAATAATCCGGCCTAAATCGCAGCAACACTTCCTAATGATCAAAATTCTCTCCAGGCGATCAGCTTATCCCAACTTGGAGAAAACGTCGTCCAAGATGGCCAAAGCCTCGTCGATTTCCACGTTCATTACAGTTAATGGTGGCAAAAAACGAAATGTTTTGCCTCCAACGCAATTAATCAAAAGGCCATTTTTGCGACACTCATCCACGATTTGAGGAGCCTTTTCACCTACGGTCAACCCTAACATCATACCCTGACCGCGTACTTTCTCCGCTACCCCATACTTTGCTGCTATTTGGTCTAACCCATGACGTAAATACTCTGAGCGTTCTACTACACCCTCTAAAAATCCATCTGCTAACATAACCTCAAGTACCGTACAGCCTACTGCCATCGCAAGAGGATTTCCTCCGATGGTCGTACCATGATCTCCAGGTTCGAACGCCACAGCGACCTTTGCCGTGGCCATTATCGCCCCAATGGATACTCCACCGCCAAGTGCTTTTGCTAAGGTCATGATATCTGGAGTCACCCCGCTCCATTGATGGGAAAACAACTTTCCCGTCCTTCCTACTCCGCACTGCACTTCATCAAAAATAAGCAGGGCATGGTTGCGATCACACAATTCACGAGCTTTTTGGAGGAATTCTTCGGTTGCTGGATTAACCCCTCCTTCCCCTTGGATTGGCTCGATCAGCAACGCCGCTGTATTCTCATTCACTGCACTTTGCAAAGCCTTGATATCATTCAATGGAACATAGGAAAAACCCGCCGGTAAAGGCTCATAACCTTTATGGTATTTAGGTTGCCCAGTGGCCGTCAAGGTAGCTAATGTCCGCCCATGAAAAGAATTAGTTAAGGAAACTACTTCATACTTATGTGTACCGTAGTTCTTTTTTGCACATTTACGAGCCAACTTCATTGCACCTTCATTAGCCTCACCCCCACTATTGCAGAAAAATACCTTATCTGCAAAAGAATTAGCGATCAGAAGCTCAGCAAGAGCCACCTGGTTAGGAATCCAGTACAAATTTGAAGTATGTAAAAGTTCCCCAGCCTGCCTACGGATTGTCTCTACCACCTTTGGATGGCTGTGACCTAAAGAGTTAACAGCTATACCCGTTACAAAGTCTAAATAACGCTTGCGATCTGCATCCCAAACCCATACTCCTTCACCTTTAGTTAAGGCTATCGGAAATTGGTTATAAGTGTTCATAAGCGCCACTTTTCCACGTGAGATGATTTCATTTGTACTAAAATTTTCAAGCATGGCTTACTTCTCCTTTCTCCAACTACTTATTTATTCTACAGATATGGCGAAATCCGGACAGATCATAGAACATATGAGATGGATCACTTGAATATCGCTCTAACATTTAGGCGTATTTCTTCACCACGTCTACTACCTCAGAAAAATCTATACCGAGGCGCTGCAATGTATCCACAGTTGGTATTCCGTTGGAGTTCCAACCCCTTCGTATATAGACTGCATCACACAATTTCTGATATTGTTCTTCCCTGTAGTTTCTTAATATCTGAACTTTTTCTTCAGTCGTTTTTTCCACTGTGTCTATATTCAAGATTTCTTTCAACTGTCCGTCATACCTGTCCTGTCTAGATTCATATTCTTCTAGGGTCACTGGACCGACGGCTCGATAAGGTACTTTGTCATATTCACGGGTTCCAAAACCCATTCGCAAATTAAATACCCTGTGAAAGTTATAGACAACTTCCGACTGTCTAATTAGTTCATTATTGTCAATATTAGACCCGGTCACGCCGTTATATAGTTCTACATAGTTCTGCACATGTTCAGGGACTTTAGCTGGTTCTGCAGTGGTGTGATTATCAGCTGGAACGATATCATTCCATGGCAGTTTGCACAATCCGACTAAGCTAAACCAAGTCCGAAACATAGGATAATAGAAGAGCGCTTCGGCCTTATCTTCAAAGGTAGGAATTTGATTATTAACCATGTCCATAAAGATGACCCAGGCCTCATCATGTTGAGGTCCTTTATTAGTCAGACCGTACCCTCCTTGCTGAGCTAGGGATTCTTTAGTCACATATTCTGAGAACTCAAGGCCTTTGACTTCCATGCCGATGTCTTGCAAAAAGTCTGGATTGGCTCCATATTTTTCAATAAACACTTTCTTCATTCTACGGATACCCAGCCCGGCAATCATACCAAAGCCTTCACCCTTAGCCATCTGGTGAAGTAGTTCCAGAGCAGCCTCAGCATTACCAAAGTTTAGTTTTAGTCCACCCGTAATATCCAGATTAATAACTCCGTTTTCGTAACACTCCATTACAAAGGCTGTGAGGGTCCCGAAGGAAATTGTATCGACTCCGTAAGTATCACAATAAAAATTAGTTTCGATCACGAATTCTGGATCGAAAATACCTAAGACACTGCCGGCAGCGGAAAGCGTCTCGTATTCCGGACCGTCAATTAACACCTCTTTGTCTTTATAGGGCCCGGTTTTAAGCTTATAGGAATTGATCACTTTGGCACAAGAAAGAGTACAGCCATACCAACATTCGTCGTGACCATTAAGATTGAAATACTTGGAGAGGAGGACAGCGTGAGAAATGTTTTTTGCATTCGGATCAGAACCAAACTTATAATTACGCACGGGTAAAAGATCATATTCATCCATGATCTTGACAATATGAGTTGTTCCCAGTGTTCTCATTTTGCATTGTGAATCATCTAAACTTAAGATTTCCTTGTGCATTTTTTGACCCACTTTTTTTAATGCAGAAAGGTCGTGCGGGTTGTTTAAATCTCCCCTAATTTTAAGGCTCTTTATCACCAAGGCTTTAATATTCTTATCTCTAAATACCGTTCCTAAGCCGCCTCTTCCGGCTTGTTTTATTCTCACCGCTTTTCGGCGTGTATCATAAAAAGAGAAATTGAGAAGCCCAATCAAGGTATGTTGAGCTGCCTCTCCAGCAGTTACTACCGAAACGTTTACTTTGTCTTCTTCACTTTCGGCATACATTTCTGTTAATTGTTCAATCAGGATGTGGCTGTTAAGCGCCTCTAAAGGAGCTTCTTCAAGGGTCACTGTTCCTTTAGTTCCATCAATAAACAGAATAACGTCGCGTTCGGCTTTGCCTTGGATTTCAAGCGCGTCCCAGCCGGAGAATTTCAAGAAAGGGCCGAAATAACCGCCAACATTACTATCCATTGCGGATTCAGTCAAGGGAGATAAACCGACTACATAGGATTTACCAGCACCAGGGTATTGAGTTATGCCACCAATCGGGCCGGGAGCAATAATTAGCTCATTTTCAGGATCATTCCATTTAGTATTATCATTAATACCATCCCACAATAGTTTTAAACCAAAGCCTCTTCCACCAATAAACCTCTGCTTCATCAATTCAGTTACAGGTTTTTCGGCAAAGGTGTTTGTCGATAGATTGACATATAAGGAACGGTTAGCATATCCCTTTTCTATTTGACCAAGTTGATAGTTAAATGTGCCTAAGAGTTTATGCGATTGTTTCATTTCTGCAAGATTCATTTTACGTTCCCTCCAACTATGGCATATAATTGTGCCCTTATTTATTTTTATCCGTAATAATTTGATCAACTTTACTGTATAGAACTACTAACTAACCACCCTGACCTAATAAGGCTTAAGTACCTCTATTCTTTTCTTGGATTTGCCCATAGTTATTTAAGAACTACTGCTGAAAGGCTTTAAATCTCATTCCTTTCGCTGAGCTTAAGGGATTAAGGGGAAATCAATCATAGATTTATTCTAAACGGGAAGAAGTTGGCCCAGCCCTTGTTTTAAAGCAAGGTTGTATACTAAAGCAGCTACAGCAACATCTTCGAGTGACAATCCCAAGTTGATCGCCATGATTCTTTCCGAATCATTAAGCCGGCCAGATAGTTTACCTGAGACTAGGTCTGCCAGATCCCCATAAACCGGTGGCACTGCGCTAAAATAACCCATTTGACGATGACTTTCAAATTGTGGAACATCATCGACATAAATTCTGTCTACAGCGTCAAAACTGCTTTTCCTCCAGTAGGAATCATAATCGATCGGCGCACCAAAACAGCCTTCCTTTAACCATGACCCTTTAATGACAGGATCAGGGTTAGTGACAATGGGCCCTGCAGAAATGATGATGTCACTTCCCTCAACGGCTTTCTGAGGATTGAAGGCCTGTTCGACTATAACCTTAAAACGCAGTTCCATTTCCTGGCCAAACAGAGTGATAGCATCCTTGTTGATGTCATAGGCTTTAACGATTTTAATTTCGGGACAGATCGCTAGGACTGCTTCTAACTGTGTACGGGCCTGAACTCCGCAGCCTAGAATTGCTACTGTCTGGCTATTCTTGCGCGCCAGATACTTAGCAGATAGCCCTGTGACAGCGCCTGTACGAATGGCAGTCAAAACGCCTGCTTCCATGATCGCCATAGGAACCCCGGTTTCTTGGTCGTTTAAGACAATCAATCCTGAGATATAAGGCAAACCTTTTGCTCTATTTTCCGGATAGGCGCTGATCCATTTGAGTCCTGCGACATTATACTTAGGAAAGCTACAGACCATTGCATTGATAAAGTTGTCATCCCGTTTAGGATGCAATTCAATCTTTGCCAAAGCATAAACGTTTCCTTTAGCTTTTTCCAGAAATGACTCTTCCAGAAGGCTAATAACTTCAGACATGCCAATACTTAAGGAACCTATATTGTCTTTAGACAAGTACAAAACCTCACTGCCAATCTTCATAAGCCCACTCCCCCTTTGCCAATTTATGGATTATTGATGAATGTTAGCTATAGATTTCAGTTGGTATTAAACTGAGATTTTCTGGCCTAGTTATATTCAGTCCATGGTATGACCAATTTTGAGAATATCCCTTGCTTTGCTTAAAGACTCTAGTAGACTTCTTTTTCTAAGAGCAATTGCTTTTTATCAAATCGTTCCAAAGAAAATGGGGTCAAATCAATGGTTTCATACCTACCTAAGCGGATCAGCTCTGATAAGCATTTACCTGCTGCAGGTGCCTGTTGGAATCCATGACCACTAAACCCCGTGAGCAAATAATAACCTTTCATCAGTGGATGCTCACCGATAATCGCATTATGGTCAATATAGTTATATTCATAGAGACCAGCCCACCCCTGTTCCAATTTTAACCTTTCAAAATTTGGGGAACGTTCAGCCAATAACGGCCATACTTCATCCGTAAAATAGGATTTATCCAAATGGAAATCATATTGGTACTGGTAATCTTCCTGCCGGTCTACCATATGAGCCCCTTCCCGGGAACCAGTAATTATTTTCGGTCCTTCGCCCAAGAAGTAAGTGCCGTTAATCGTATCGAAGATAAATGGGATGCTCTTTTGAAATGGAACAGTCAAATCGACACAATAAACTTGTTTACGAAGCGGTCGAACCGGTATATCTAATCCCGCCGTGCTACTTAATTCACCAGACCAGGCTCCGGCAGCATTTACCACAATTGATGCGTGATATTCTTCTCCGCTTTCCAATCTCACGCCGCTTATTTGATGATCCCCATCAGTTAAAATAATTTGAACTTTTTGATATATATACTCTACACCTAACCGTTTGGCATGTTTTACGTACCATTGCAGGACTGAATAAGGGTCTATGTTACCAGCAGCCACATCGAAAACAGCACCTGCTAAATCATCAACTATTAGTTCTGGAACGAAGGACTTAATTTCTTCTGGACTTAATAACTGTATATTTATGCCAAAACTCTTTTGTAATTTCATGTTCTCTTTCAACATGGATAGTACTTGATCATTAGCCAAATACAGATAACCATGTTGTTTAAAATCAATGACGGCTGGATCTCCGTCCAGGGCCATTTCTTTTTCAAAATTCCCATAGATTTGTATACTGAGTTGGGACAATCGAATATTCCCTTCAATGCTGAAGGTATGCCGAACTCCTCCATAACTACGTGGAGTGGAAGAATACTCATACATCCGATCTTTTTCAAATATAGCAATGCTGCCTGTATATCCGTCTTTGCGCAAGTTGTACGCTAAACTTGAGGCCATGATCCCGCCACCAACAATCATTAAATCGTATTTCTTAGCCATATTACCCTCCATAAACTCAAATTTAGTGATTAAACCATCTTATTAATAAAAACACAAACTTGTAAGCAGCAACTTACCACATCACTCCAATTTAAGGTGCAATTAAGTTCTATTGGTATTTTTTATGGTAGCCCTTGGTATGACCAAAAAATTTAAAAAAATATCTCATCCTTAGCAAGATGTAAATTTAATCAGGATGCCAAGAAAAAACTACTCCTCTACTCCTCGTAACTTCTTTAACTCTTGAATTGATGTATGTATGTGCTCGCTGACCGCTTCTGCAGCTGCTTCGGCATCGCCAATCTTTATGGCTTCGTAAACACGTCCATGTTGTTGCGACCAAAGCTGGCGATTTTCTTGCTGTTCAACAAGTTTTTGTCGGCTAGGTCCATAGTATTCTTTCATTAACCCCATTAATACTGTCATTAAGTTTTGCAGCACTGGATTGTGAGTAGCGCGGACTACACTAAAATGGAACTCGCTGTCCGACTCATCGGTATTTCGCCCTTCATTTACATCATCTTCCATATTGCGTACCAATTCATACATATTGTAGAGATCAGCACGATCAGCACGTTTAGCGGCTATGCGCGCGGCGCCTGTTTCCATCACTAACCTAGCTTCCAACAAGTCAAAAATGCCGTCTATCTCTTTAAGTACTATGGTGGCAAAAGGATCAATTAAGTCATTAATGTTTACCTCTTTAACGTAAGCACCGCTCCCTGGTGTAATCTCTAACAACCCTTGGGACACCAAAGATGTTAGCGCCTCACGTACAGCTGATCGGCTAACGCCCAATGTTTCGGCTAATTGTCTTTCTGGTAATAGCTGGTCTCCCTTCGCTAAAGTACCATCTTGAATCAAGCTTCTAATCTTTTGTGCAACTTCTTCGTATAGACGAGTACGTTTTTTGCGAGTAAGATCCATAAATTAAAAATCTCCCTTAATTTGTTATAGTCTAAGATCAAGTTATTCCAATCAAGAAATCATATTAAAACTTATTACAGACATTATCCTCAACATTTAGTATCAGCTAATATAAAATCATAGAATTACCTATTTCTTTACTTTTAAAGAATAACCAAAAGTCCCAATTTGGTTTGATAAAGGTCTGTATTCGTTACTACAGAAAGAGATAGGCTTAATTTTGTCTAAATCTGGTTTACCGTGATCATCCAATACTTCATTATTATAGTGAACCGTTAATACATCAGCAATAAAAACATCATGGGTACCTAAACAAACAATTTGCCTTACTCTGCATTCCAAATTAACTGGGCATTCAGCGATCAGGGGAACCTTCACATGACAAGCTTCTATAGGCGTCAGACCCGTCACCTGGAATTTGTCCACATCTTTACCTGAAACCTGACCACAGTAGTCAACAATTTGGGCTTGGTCTGCCGTGGGAATATTGATTACGTATTCCAATGACTGAGTAATTAACTGGTGCGAATACCTTCCTTTTGGACGTACACTTATATATACCACAAGCTGAGGTCCCGATGCAAGGATTCCCGTCCATGCTATGGTGATAATGTTCGGCTTATTATCTTCTTTGTTTTGAGAAGTCACGAGCACTGTAGGCAAAGGGAACAAGTCCATAAAAGGTTGTTTTATAGTTTTCTTATTAATGGCTTATTCCTTCTTTCTTATTCAAATTTAGGAATAACCTTCCCGGCATAGGGTAAGACAGTAACGCGAGCTTGTGGTCCGTGGTCTTTCAAGGCCGCATCCATCGCCTGCTGCAAGGTCGAGGCATGCCCCATATGAACATCGCGCAGTTCTTCTTGGGTCATACCGTCCGTTACGACCACCATCTTACATTTTAATTTGTGTAGGAGCCATGAAAATGCATAGAGAACTACCCCTTCCTCTGGCGGCATGGTATCATCTCTAGTCAAAGCACGTATTTCCTCAGGATCCGGCATCCGCTTCATCCAATCTGCGTACTTTTGCTTCAATATACCTTCGTAAATGCCCTCCCGACATTCGCAGGGCACAATCACTGTTCCCCCGGGTTTAATGATGTCATCCAAAGCTTGAATAGCACGTGATGCACCTTGATAAAGACTAATTTCAAACCCAGCAGAACCGACGCCAGCTACTACAATATCCGCTTTCTCATGAATAGTAACTTCCAGGCTACGCCCAGATACAGCGACACCATCTCTATGTACCTCTATATGTTCTCCAGCTAAAATTCCTACAATTTGATTCTCTTCATCAAGAACGGTATTAACTACCATTTGTAAACCAGCAACCGCTGCTGCCTCTTCTATATCCGCTCGCACGATATTTTGCGGCGGCAGTACTCCGATCATCGAACCTCTACCAGATTTTTCTAATTGATCCGTAAAAAGTTTGTGATTTGTGTAGATAGTTTCTTTACTGACGATGCCCGGAAGTACGGTCTTTCCACCGCCAGTCCAGCCTGCCATCAAGCAAGGAACAATATTTCCAGTCACGATTTTTATATCTGCATCAGCAAATTTATGATGGATCTGCACGGGGGTACCAAAACTTGTCGTACCAAGCTCAATATGAACCTTTTCAAAAGGTCTATTATTGAGAACTTCAATCCGGTCTGCTATCTCTGCCCCAAGGTTTTTTTCGATGTCCTCCTTACTATCCGGTGTATGTACACCAGTCCCGATAATAATTGTGACATCAGCGTCTTCAATTCCCAAAGCATGAAGTTCACTCAAAAGAATAGGGAGGATTTCGTTATTCGGTGTAAGTCTAGTACGATCGGTTACCCCAATGGCTATTTTTTTGCCAACGGCGGCAATTCCCGCTATACCTGTTTTAATCAAACCGTCCTTAATAACTTTCTGCATCACGACCATCGGCTGATCAAGTGGTGGTAAGGGCATTGGGTTATAAATACCGATCAAGTTCTGCACAGGCACTATGGCTATTAATTCCTTCGTACCACTAGGAACCGTGAAACTCACATTTGTATCACTACTCATAATGCTACTCCTTTTCTTTTGTGTGTTCCTAGATAGGCTTGCTTCACTTCCGAGTTCGCTCTCAGCTCACTCGCAGTTCCCTCTATTACAATCTTACCAGTCTCCAAGACGTAAGCTCTGTCGGCATTTGCCAAAGCCATGTTGGCATTTTGCTCCACCAACAAAATAGTTGTACCGGTTTTCTTAATCTCCCTGATCGTGCGGAATATCTCTTTTACCACTATTGGAGCCAAACCCATGGAAGGCTCATCCAGCAATAATAATTTGGGTGATGCCATTATGCTCCGGCCAATCGCTAGCATCTGTTGCTCACCACCACTAAGGGTGCCACCATATTGTGCTTTGCGTTCGTATAACCGTGGAAACTTTTCAAAGACACTCTGCAAATCACTGGCTATCTTGGGCTTATCTTGCCTGACATAGGCTCCTAACATCAGGTTTTCTAGAACAGTTAAGTTTGGAAAAATACCACGCCCTTCTGGAACATGGATGATACCAAGCTTTACAATCTGATCTGCTTTTAATTTGCTAATGTCATGGCCGTCAAACTTGATCGTACCCTCTGCTAAGCGAAGCAAACCGGATATAGCCTTTAACGTTGTCGTTTTACCAGCTCCATTGGAACCGATTAAGGCAACAACCTCACCGGCCTTAACATTGAGTGATATACCCTTTAAAGCAGGAATCACTCCATAACGCACACTAACATTCTCTAGTGACAGCATCGCCATCCTCCTCATCGTCACTACTTCCGATATACGCTTCTATCACTTTCGGATCATTTTGGATGGCATCTGGCAGCCCATCCGCAATCTTTCGTCCATAATCTAAGACGACGATGCGTTCGGAAATATCCATGACTAGATCAAGATCATGCTCAATTAGAATAATCGTCTTATTCATTTCCCGGCTGATACGGCGTATAAGATCCATCAACTCCACTCTCTCCTGACTATTCATACCGGCAGCAGGTTCATCAAGCAATAATACTTCACATTCAGTCACTAAAGCTCGCGCTATTTCAAGCAAACGTTGTTTCCCATAAGGTAGATTAGCCGCCAGTTCTTCTAATTGATCGTCTAATCCTACAATAGAGAGTAATTCCTTACAGTAATCTATGGTCTTTCTTCTCTGTTCGTTCACTTTTCCAGTGTGGAATAAAACCCCGAACATTCCTTCTTTACTACGGCAATGGTGACCAATCATCACATTTTCAAGCACTGTAAGAGTGGGAAACAAGCGAATGTTCTGAAAGGTTCGAGCGATACCTCTTTCCACTAGGACATGGGCTTTAAGGTTCTTAGTTGATTTCCCTTTAAGTCTTACCTCGCCAGTCGTTACTTGATAGACACCGGAGAGCACATTAAACAAAGTCGTTTTACCAGCACCGTTAGGTCCAATAATTGCCAGTATCTCCCCCTGATTAGCATGTAAGCTAACGTGATCGATAGCCATAATGCCACCGAACTGAACAGTGACATTCTCCATTTCGATTATTTTTAGTGCGGCCAATTTGTTCCACCCCTTTTCGTCAGGTGGTGACTTTTATCAAGATTTTTGAGGATTACATTACGAACCCGTTTATTAGCTCCCCAAAAACCTTCTGGTTTAAATATCATCATGCCTACCATTAAAGCACCATACAATAACATGCGGTAATCCGCCATAAAACGCAACACTTCTGGTGCTAAACCCAAAACAATTGCCCCAATTACTACGCCTGGAATACTAGCTAATCCGCCTAAAACAACCATAGCGAGAATGGTTACTGAATCCATAAATGTAAATGAATCTGGACTTACGAACGAAATATAAGTTGCATAATACCCCCCCGCTATCCCTGCGAATAAAGCGGCAAAGGTAAACGCCAGTAGCTTAGCCCGTGTAGTGTGTACTCCCACTGCTTCTGCTGCTACTTCGTCGTGACTCACTGCAATAAGGCTGAGGCCAAATTCAGATTCAGCAACTCGTACCATAAAGAGTATCGTAATAATCAAGATAACTAGTATTAAGTAATAAAAGGGAATTTTAGAAAAAAACATGTAACTTCCTATTTCTGGGGATGGAATACCGGGTAACCCCATAGGACCCCGGGTTACATTATCCCAATTCAGAAAAACTAAGCGAACTATCTCGCCAAAACCCAAAGTAACAATAGCTAAGTAATCCCCTTGGAGGCGAAGAGTTGGCAGTCCCAAAAGTAAGCCAAACAAGGCTGTGATAAGCCCGCTTATGGGGATTGTCGCCCAATACGGTACATTGTAGTTCAACATTAGCAAGGCCGTCACGTAAGCACCAATTCCATAAAACGCTGCGTGACCAATTGACAGCTGTCCAGTAAATCCAGCTACTAAATTAAGACTAAGACTGAGTACAACATAAAGACCAATCGTAATCAGTACATGCATTAAATAATCGCTTTTAATGGCCAATGGTAAAATTATTAATCCAAAAAGTAAGATCATAGGAGCCTGTTTACGACTAACAAATTGAGTGATTACACCTAACACCTTCTTCACCTACACTTTCTGCTGAATATTTTTACCTAGCAGACCAGTGGGTTTGATCAGCAAGATGATAATCAGCAATCCGAAGGCAATAGCATCCCTGTACCCCATCGACAGATAAGCTGCTCCCAAGTTTTCACAAACACCTAACAAGAGCCCTCCCAGCATGGCCCCTGGTATACTTCCAATTCCACCGAGCACAGCGGCTGTAAACGCTTTAAGACCAGCGGTATAGCCCATCACTGGGTACACTGCATCATAATAAAGTCCGACCAGAATGCCGGCAGCTGCAGCTAAAGCCGAGCCGATACCAAACGTTACAGAAATTACATTGTCGACTTTGATTCCCATCAGACTAGCAGTATTAACGTTGTGTGAAGTAGCCCGCATTGCCACCCCCATCTTAGTCTTATGCACAAACAAGTGTAATCCAAGCATCAATAATATCGCAACCACCATAGCATATATCTGAATACTGCTCAGGATCACGCCACCAAAATTAAACGTTTTGATTGCAAACGAAGGAGGGAAAGATTGGGTTTGTGTCCCCCACGCCAATTGAGCAAAGTTGACTAGGAAAATGGAAACACCCAAGGCGCTTAAGAGTGGCCCCAACCTAGTCGAGTGCCTGAGTGGACGATAAGCTATCCGTTCTACGATAATCCCTAAGATGGCTACAATGAGCATCGATAGTAACATCGCTGGGATAAGGCTCATGTGAAACTGCTTGACCAAGATAAGACCAGTGAAAGAACCAATCATGAAGATGTCCCCGTGAGCAAAATTTATGATCTTTAAAATCCCATAGACCATGGTATAGCCCAGAGCAATCAGGGCATACATACTTCCTGCCGTCAATCCGTTGACAAGTTGCTGAAAAAACATAGGACACCTCTCTTCGAAATTGCTTAAACAGCTGGATGAAGAGGGAATTACCCCTCTTTCCAGCTGGTCTAAACCTTGATTATTTCTTATACATTTCGAATTTACCATTCTTAACAATTAGTTTCAGCGGTTGTTTTATGCAGTCCCCATTTTCATCAAAGGTGGTTGTCCCAGTAGCACCTTTGAAATCCTTCATAGTTGTTAACCAATCGTTGATTTTCTTGCGATCTTCGCCACCATTTTTTACAGCTGAAAACATAATATTAGCTGCATCATAGGCAAAAGCAGCCCAAATATCGGGCTCAGATCCCCATTTGGTCTTATAGGAATCAATGAAAGCCTTTGCTTCGGGATAAACTGCAGAACTATGAAAAGCACCAATACATAGCAATCCTTCAACATCTGTACCACCGAGTTTAATTAAAGCGTCAGAATAAAGACCGTTTGAGCCTATGACTGGATAATTAATGCCCAGACGCTTGCCTTGTTTTATAATCATAGCCGCTTCGTTATATTGACCTGCAATAAATAGGGCATCAGGGCTATTGTTTTTCATTTTAGTTAAGATTGCACTGAAGTCTTTTGTTTCGCCCAGATTATAAGGCTCTTGCATTACGACCTTGGCTCCAAGGGATGTCACTTTTTTATTGTAAACATCGGCGAGACCCTTACCATAGTCATCGTTCTCGTACAGAATGGCTATGTTCTTGTAGCCTTCATCTACTGTCCATTGGGCAACAAACTCACCGTCGTAGGCATCTGTTGTTATATCGCGAAAGGTATACGGTCCGGCTTTGGTCACAGCCGGTGAAGTTGAACCGTAGGAAAGCTGGGACAATCCGACCTTATTAAAGATAGGTGCCCCCGCAAGAGTTGTCGAACTTGTGTAGTTCGCAATTACTCCTAAAATAGATTTATCGGCGGCAAATTTATTAGCGATAGATGCCGATTCCTTCGGATCTGCCTTATCGTCTTCGATCACTAATTCAATCTGCTTACCATTAACTCCACCTGCTTTATTCATTTGTTCTGCTGCCAATTCGACCGCATTCTTAATAGTAGCTCCCGTCTCAGCGATTGCGCCGGTAAATGGTCCAGCTACACCAATTTTGATCTTTGCATCACTTGGCGCCTTTTGGCTGTTTGATGAAGCACCAGTCGTTCCGCAACCAGAAATCACTAGTGAAAGCACGAGAAAGGTTACTAATACTAACAGTGATGTGCTTTTTCTCATTTTAAACACTTGATAGCCTCCTCTTCGATAATAATCCACCCTACAATCTTAAATGATTAAATCTGTTGGGTCATATGAGCTCTAATACACGGCATTACTCCTATTTTATTCTGTAGTTACCTCCTCTCTAAAACGTTTCCTGGGATAAGAATGATAATCGAACTAGTGTTGCGAATCACACCAGTCCAAGGTAACCCGTTGGTACTAAATTGGTCTGGACAATTTAATTTCAATAGTTAGTAGTATTCAAGGCAATTGACTATATTCCTGCAAGATATTAAAAGATTCTAACAATTTTGTAATTAAATATTCTGACATTTTTCGACAGTAATTACCAATTTCTTAGTCTTACAACGTTTCTTCTGAAAACGGCGTATTAGTTCATCTGCAGTCTGCGGAGCACTATGCACTATGCACTATAAAACCTAACATCGTCGTCTATGGCAACAGGAACAAATGACTCATTCTATGCAAAAATTGGATTCCATTTAATCTGATCATAGCTCTCCTCCACTCTCGAAAGGCCCCTCGCGGCGAAGGAGGAGTTAATGAAACAAACGAGATCAAGCATTCAGCTTGATCTCGTTTGTTCATTATTTAAGGTTCTTAATAGCCATTTCCCCGAATTTTCCTGTGACCACTTTTTCGTAGGGGGCGATCTTATTCAATTCCCCTGCATCCTTAATGATTTGTTGTAAAAGATAGAAATCCTTTTCGATTAGAACAGGATCCGTTTTCCAGGAATTCTGTTCTTTATACCGTTTGACTGCGCTCACGAGTATCTGATCGTTTTCATCTGTGAATTGAGGTTTGATGGCTTTGGCAATTTCCTCTGGAGTATGACTTGCTACCCAACGTTGTCCCTTATAGATAGCATTGGTAAACTTTTGAATGAGCTCGGGATTTTTCTCTATTGTGCTCTTCTTAGCAAAATAAGCGGTATAGGGTACTTCACCACTTTCCTTACCTAAGGAAGCAACGATATAGGCTTTACCCTCTTTTTCCATGCTCGATGCCGTGGGCTCAAAGATAATGACATAGTCTCCTTGCCCTCCCATGAAGGCACCCGGCATCGCTGCAAATTGCATCGTGGTATCGATTGCAACATCTTTTCCAGTCGTTAGATTGTTCTTACTTAAGACATATTGAAGGACAATGGCTGGCATTCCACCCTTACGCCCTCCAATAATATTCTTCCCTTGGAGATCACTCCATTTAAAATTGGGATCGGGGTTTCTGCCCATGAGGAAGGTTCCATCTCCATTCGTAAGTTGAGCGAATACGACACTATTATCTTCTTTACCTTCATTATAGACGTAAACACTTGCTTCAGGTCCGGCGAAACCAATGTCAACCTGGCCAGATAAGACTGCGGTCATTACTTTATCTGCACCTTGACCATTAGAAAGCTCTATATCGAGTCCCTCAGTCTTAAAAAACCCTTGACTCATGGCCACATACTGTGGAGCATAGAAAATGGAGTGTGTGACCTCAGATAGTTTTACCTTGGTGAGTGCGGTCTGATTACTACAGCCTGATAGCACTAAGGACAGTACTAAGGCTAATACGATAAGTACTGGCACGGTTTTCTTCTTCATAATGACGGGCCCTCCTCTTACTCTATTTTTCTAAGTGCTGGTTATCTGTCAGTTCATTGGTTTTAGCCTTTGTTTTTTACAAGCAATCTTTCAAGATAAACCACCCCCTGATACATAATGGTCGCTGCTATACCTAGTATAATGACACTAGTCATAACCAGGTCCAATTTAAAAACTTGCCCACCATACACTATCAAGTAACCTAAACCTGCTCTTGAGACTAGAAACTCTCCTACAATGACTCCCACCCAAGACAATCCGACATTAATTTTCAGAGCATTGATAATGGTTGGATAGGAAGCAGGCAGTACTACTTTTGTAAGGACTTGAAATTTCGTTCCACCAAACGTCTGAACGAGCTTAATCTTTTCCTCATCGATGGCTAAAAATCCGCCTAAAACCTCCAAGATTGTGACAATCAGTGAAATTGCCAAGGTCATGACAATAATTGCAGCAGGACCTGCTCCAATCCAAACAATAAAGATCGGCCCGAGGGCTATTTTTGGCAAACTGTTCAGGACCACAAGATAGGGTTCTAATATTTTACATAAAAACTCTGACCACCATAAGATAATTGCCATAATCGTTCCCAAGAACGTTCCTAAGATAAAGCCGACGAATGCTTCTAGACAGGTTATTCCTATGTGCTGAAAAAGCACACCCTCTTCATATAATCTCAGAATCGTCTTTAATACCCTTGAGGGCTGGCTGGTAATAAACGGGTCAACTAGTTTGGCATTAGCAAAGACTTCCCAAAATATTAGCGCAAAAGCTAGAATAAGTAATTGTATGAGACGAACCCACAGTTTTTCCTTCCTGATCCGCTGCAAATACAACTTATGTTCTTGAGAAATGTCAGTATCTTGAGTCTTAGGAGATTCCCTTTCTTCTAAGTTAGACATGGACATCAAGCCCCTTCCATATCTCCTGGAAATAGTATCCAAATTCTGGTGCATCCCTTGAAGATAAAGGGGTCCTGTTGTTATTTTTAAACTTAATCTCATAAATGTTCTTTACCGTTCCCGGTCGTTTCGTTAAAAGAATAACCCGGTCAGCCATGCTGATACTCTCGCTAATATCATGGGTAACCAGCAGCGCCGTTTTATTTTCTTTTTTAATAATAGCGTAGATATCATCGTTGACCACTAGCCTCGTCTGAAAGTCTAAGGCCGAAAAAGCTTCATCTAGTAAAAGAATTTGAGGATCTGTTACAAGAGTTCGAATCAGTGCCGCTCTTTGCCTCATCCCTCCGGATAGCTGGTTTGGATATTTATCTTTAAATTCGTATAACCCATATGTTTTAAGGAGTTTAATAGCTCGCGCTTTCGCCTCGGGCGTGACTGAGTTTCTAATTTCAAGACCAAGCATGACGTTTTGATAGATCGTCCTCCAGTCAAAAAGATGGTCTTTTTGCAGCATGTAGCCGATTTTTTTGGAAGTTCCGCTGACCTTTTCCCCAGAAATCATGACAGATCCTGAGGTTGAGGACATCAAGCCCGAAATGATCGATAATAAGGTGGATTTACCACAGCCGCTAGGACCAACAATGCTTACAAACTCTCCTTCCCGAACAGAAAAATTAATATTCTCTAAGGCAATTATTTCCCCATTGGGGGATTGATACTTCATGCCAACTTCCTGCACCTCGACAATATAGCTCAATTGGCGTTCCCCCCTGTCGTCTCATTCTTTAATAATGTATTGGAGAATGCCTTCATCGGTGCGTAATTCGTAAATTTACCAGTATTTTTACAGCCAGCCCCTCACAAAAAAGCATTCAAAGCCTTAGCAAATGGATGCTTAGGCTTTGAATGCTTTTGTATGCTTTTTCTAAATTTATTTTTTCTTAAGACTTTTCTTTAAACTGAACATCCAAATTCTTAAAAAGAAGAAAGGGCTATTTATACTAAGGTATCGATATGAAAATGATTAGAAGGTTCTCAAATGAGGGGCGAAAGCCTAGGAGCTGACTTAAGCCAACTCCTGAACGGCGGTTTTAATTCGTCTTAACCCTTCTTCAAGAACCGCACGGGAACAGCCTAAATTAAGTCGAGCAAAGCCTTCTCCACCGGGGCCGAATAAATAACCCGCATTTAAACCAACGCCCGCCTTGTGTACCAAAAATTTATGCAAATCCTTGGGTTCTAGCCCTAAACTCCTAAAATCCAGCCAAACCAAATACGTCCCTTCTGGCTTTGTCAACCCTATCTGAGGTAGCTCTCGAGCAAGGAACGACATAAGGAATTCTACATTTCCCTCTAGATAGTGCATCAACTGATTGAGCCATTCCTCGCCCTGCTGATAGGCTACTTCTAAAGCTGTTATACCAAACACATTAGGATTATGAATCCCCGTCAGGTCCAGAGACGCGCGAAACGCTTGTCGATACTTGGGGTTCGGAATGATCAAATTCGAGGTTTGTAAACCAGCTAAATTAAAGGTTTTGCTTGGGGCAGTGCAAACAATTGATTGTTGCGCTAGATCAGAGGAAAGCGAGGCAAAAGGAATATGACGATAACCCTCAAAAATTAGATCGCCATGAATTTCGTCAGAGATAAGCAGTACATCATAAGCTAGACAGAGTTGACCTAAGCGGTCAAGTTCAGCCCGATCCCATACACGTCCAACAGGATTATGGGGGCTACAAAGAATCATCATTTTGACTCCGCTGGCAAATTTCTCTTCCAAGTCCGTAAAGTCCATGGTATACTGACCGTTTTCCAACCTAAGTTGATTATTAACCACTTCACGACCATGATTTTTGATGGCTTGAAAAAAAGGTGGATAGACAGGGGATTGAAGGAGGATTTTATCTCCAGGCTTGGTCAAACTCCGTACCAATTCGTTTAAAGCGGGAACAATTCCAGGGCTGAAGGTTATCCACTCTCTTTCGATCAACCAATTATGCCTGTTCTTCATCCAGCCGATAAGAGCCTCGTAATATCCGTCCATACTATTTGAATAACCATATATTCCATGCTGGGCACGGTTTACTAGGGCTTCTACGACTGCTTGAGGCGCTTGAAAGTCCATATCGGCAACCCATAATGGCAAAATGTCCTCACGTCCAAATATACGTTGGTTAAAATCCCATTTAACACAACTCGTCTTGTACCGATCGATAATCTGATCAAAATCACAGTTCATAGTAATTATGCTCCTTGCAACCTTATTAGTTAAGAATAGAAAGCCACGACCTAACTGATGTATCGGTCTAACGATGAATATTAGCCGTCGGCTGCTTCTTTGATTGCTGTGACTATCTTGTTATACCCAGTACAGCGGCATAAATTACCGGCAATAGAAATTTTAATTTCTTCATCAGTAGGATTGGGATTTGTCATCAATAGTGCCTTGGCGGACATTAACATTCCTGGTGTACAATAGCCGCATTGAACCGCACCCTTCTGAATGAAGGATTCTTGAAGTTTGTCCAATTGTCCATCCTTTTCTAAGGCTTCAATGGTCAGGATTTCTTGACCCCTAATTTGAAGTGCAAGAACTAGGCAGGAGTTTACGGCTTTGCCATTCATGATCACAGTACAAGAACCGCACTCACCTTCGCCGCACCCTTCTTTTGTCCCTGTCAGACCCAGTTCTTCTCTCAATAAATCGACCAATCTTAGGGTCGAACTAACTTCCATTTTATACTCTTTTCCGTTGAGTTTAAACTCAATTTGCATAGCATTTCCACCCTTAAATTTAAGTATTGAAGCTACTTTTTCAGAGACGTCAATATTTTTTCTGGAGTAAGAGGCAATTCTGACAATGAGGCCCCTAAGGCGTTGTTCACTGCATTTACTACAGCCGCAGCTACTGGAACAAAGGCTATTTCCCCAATACTCTTGGCGCCAAAAGGACCATCATCCCCACCCTGCTCGATCAAAAGCGTATTGACTGTAGGCATATCCGGAGCATTAAGCACATGGTAGTTCTTGAAGCTGCCGTTCAGGATACTACCATCACGGCCAATCTTAATTTCTTCATATAAAGCGTATCCTATACCCATTTGGACACCACCCTGGATCTGACCTTCAACCATCCCGGGATTTATGGCCTTTCCAACATCATGTGCTGCCAGATAATCGACAACCCTTACCCTTCCTGTCTCAGTGTCTACCTCAACCTCGGCAAAATGCACGGCATAGGCACCTGGATTGGATGTCCCATGATAGGTGTGTGTAACAACGATGTCGATATTATCCTTAATTTTAGCGGTCGTCGCAATTTCACGATAACTCATCGACTGCGACTCGTTGCCAATTATTTTAACCCTTCCCTGTTCTACTTCTAAGTATTGCTTAGGCTTCTGTAAGTTATGAGCTGCACATTCCAACAGTATCTCTTTCAACTTTTTAGCCACTTCATAGGCACAGGCACCGCAAATATAAGTTACTCTACTGCCATAAGAGCCGAAATCATAGGGACCGCATTCAGTGTCTGCTTCCAGGACGGTTATCTGATCTAGCTCAATATCTAAGACTTCTGCGGCAATCTGCTTGATCGAAGTAATTGTTCCACAACCTAGCTCATGAAGACCAGTATTAAGAATAAAACTACCGTCCTCATTCATTTTAAGGGTCATGGTACTATGTTCAGGAAAGCCTCCGTACATACCATTTTTATGAGCAGCACAGGCTAATCCTACCCCCTTGCGAATTCTTGCTTGATCAGGTTCCCTATAGTAACGTTCACTCCAACCAAAGGCGGCAGCACCTTTCACTAGGCATTCAATCACGCGAGCATTGCCTAGTGAAATCTGGGATGCTTTATCAAGGTCGTAGGGATGGACGAGATTCTGGAGTCTGAATTCGACAAGATCCATTTTTAACCTTTTGGCTACCGCATCCATATGAATTTCAAGGGCGGTGATTATTTCTGGTGCACCCCACCCTCGAGCTCCACCGGCAACAGGGGTATTCGTGTAGACTGCCCTGCCAGAATGTTCGTAGTAAGGAATTCGATATAACTTACAGATCTTTTTGGACATTACATAGGTATTATCGATTGAACTGGTGGCATAGGCTCCAGCATCCACAACGGTATTGACCCTACAATCCGCCAGAATCCCTTCCTTTGTAACCCTAGTTCTTATCCTAGAAGTCGTGGCAGGTCTGGTCATCGTAGAGATAATGGTTTCTTCCCTTGTAAAGGTCAACTTAACAGGCCGCCTGACTTGCTTAGCTAAAAAAGCCGTAAGCGGTTCTAAGATGGTTTCTTGTCTGCCGCCAAAAGAGCCTCCCATGGGTACTTTAATGACTCTGACTTTGTTATAACTTAATTCTAACAAATCCGCGACAATGGTTCTCACGCCAAAAGCCCCTTGACAGGCGGCCCAAAGAGTCAGCTTTCCTGTGCTATCAAAATCTGCCAGACAGACATGCGTTTCCATTGCTGCATGATGCACTTTTTGAGTACTGATCGAAGTTTTAACCTCGAGGTAGTCATCTGGAAGTGGAACCTCCTCCCCGAGTTTAAACTTATATTCATGGAGCAAATTCCCGTTCGGATGGATTTTCGTTTTTTGCTCCTGAAGCGCTTTCTCAGGGGTATTTAGTACAGACAGTGCCTCATACTCCACTTGAATAAGGGCTATAGCCTGCTTGGCAGTTTCCTTACTGGTAGCCACGACGGCAGCAACTCGATCTCCCACAAATCTTACCTTATCCGTTAATAGCCGTTCATCCTCTAAGCAAAAATCTTGGTTAGGTATAATTCGATAGCGACTATACTTTTTGCTGGGAGTATTCAAATGCGTGAATACCCGGATAACCCCGGGGAGAGCTTCTGCTTTACTTGTATCAATGCTTGTAATTAGCCCATGGGCAATCGGACTTAAGAGTAGTTTTGCGTATAACATATTCGGCAGCGACATATCACTTAAATATTTCAAATCTCCACTTACTTTTTGCTGTGCATCATGGATTGGAAAACTCTTCCCCACATATTTGAAATCCTTGGTCAATACACTCACTCCTCAGCATTCGTACACTTGTTATCTCAACTAATTTAAATCTTCTGCAGCAATGGAACTTCGTTTCTTTGGTAATAGACAAGCACTTCTTTCGGCTTATCTCATACTCTGGGATGTTGAAATTCTTGTCCCTTTGATATATATTTTAAACTATCATCCGAGTGTGGAGCGGGAAAATCACGCTAGGAAAAGGAGGCTGTAAGGATTGTTTAAATTTAATGTAGAAGAAGAATTAAGCTGTAAAGTTGAAGGTACGGGTAAGTTTATTGCAAAAAAAGGGGCAATGGTTGCCTTTAAAGGAAACTTTAAGTTTGATAAGATGTTGCTGGGTCCAGACAATGGCGGAGGAGTTATGGGTTCTCTCTTAGGCATGGCAAAAAGAAAACTAACCGGGGAAAATATTCAACTGATGACCGTCGAAGGTTCAGGTATCATCTATTTAGCGCAAAATGCTTATCATGTTTCAGTTTTTGAACTTGAGCCTGGCGATTGCTTATCCGTTGAGAGTGAAAATCTTCTCGCTTTTCCCCTAGACCTTAAATACGATGTCCGCTTCATAGGGAGTGGAGTGTTGTCTCAAAAAGGCTTAGCAACAACCCTTCTCAGCAACACCTCAAATCAACCCCAACAAGTTGCCGTAGTAACAGATGGTAACCCACTCATGCTTGAAGCCCCCTGTGTGGTTGATCCTGATGCGATCGTGGCTTGGACAAGCGGGCCTAACGGGGGTGGAGATCCGAGTGTGGCCATGAATAATTTCAGCTGGAAGACTGCTATTGGACAAACATCCGGAGAATCTTATCAGTTCCAGTTTAGTCAATCTAACCAAATGGTTCTGGTTCAACCCTCGGAAAGATTATCCGGATTAAAGGTTAAGGTCGATTAGCATTATTAAGAGACATTGCTCTCTTGATTTTTAATCTAGTCAAGCCTGCTTTAAATTATAGCATTAATATACCTTCAACGTGTACTGAATCCCAATGAATTAATCAACGTTTCCATAAACCCAAGTAATATTGGACCAAGGTATCCAGAGGGAAATTTGATCATTTGTTCTATTGAGGTTTTACATCGGTAAATAACCTTACCATAATAAGGGTAGGTAATTCATGCATTTTGAATTACCTACCCTTATATTGTACTACGCAAGTTTTCTGCTCTATAGTTCGAAAACCTATTTACTATTTACTATTTACTATTTTCGCCACCCCAGAGCCCTAAAGAGAGCGGTTGCGGCCTCAGCTCGACTTACTGTTTCCGACGGAGCCAGCACTTGACCCTCCACTTTGAGTATTCCAGTGCTACTAGCTAAGGCAAAAAATCCCATATCATCAGGGTTAATTTGAGCGGCATCTAGGAACTTAACCTGATAAATATCCTTCAGCTCAGCAAACTTATCTAGTTGAATATAGCGTAACAGGACTTTAACTAAAATTTCTCGAGAAACTGGATCCCCAGGTTGCATTTCCTCTTTCAACCAACCTTGTTCTTTGGCCTTTTTAAGAATCTCAGTCTCCGTCAAGCCCGTATTTCCCCACTGACCAAATCGGTTGAGATACATTGCCCGCAATAGCGACCCCAAATTCATCTTCTCCAGGGGCTTAAAACTGTTTCCATAGTCGCCAAATAACCCGGCTTGCCCGAGGGCCGCAATCTCTGATGCACCGTTAACTTCCTCAAGATCCGTGAAATTATAAGGTTTTGGCCCTTTTTCCAGGGGCAGGCCCTGGTAATCAAGCAGTTCTCCGCTTTTTGCATCCACAATGTTGGAAATCGAAATACTGCGGTCTTGACTAACTGGGAGATAAACCAAGCGTAGATCTCCTGGCATTCCATTGGAATAGATTCGAACATAGTTCAGAGTTAGAGGACGTGCCTTCAGAAATGACTCTACAGCCCGATCTTTACTGAGAACTCCAGAAACACTTGGCAATTCATGTTCTGACCAGTTAAGTTCATAACTGGTAACCTTACCAGCGACAGGATCTACATTGACAATCATGCCATTATCCGGGAAATCTACCCCGTTGACAACTCTATGGTACGAGTAAGCTTGTATATTCCAAGGCTCCGGACTTATTTTATCCATTTGGTTACTGTTTTCAGTGTTAAACACGACTTGGCTAAACCGTTCAGGTTGTACTTTTTTTAGAAACTCTTCAGCCAGATTCTGTGCTGCTAGGCGGTCAAGCTTTGCCTCATTCTTCCCGCTCGGTTGATTAGAGATATCAAAACCATACAACTCACCGGTTGTGGCACTGACCCTAGCACTTAAATATTGAGGTGTGCCATCCCCTTTGTCCGACCCAGTGCTGTTCCAGTTAAAGCTCCAAATACGCTTGTCTGCACTACGCCAGTCAGTACCAAGATTTGCGCTACGTAGGGTTAGGTTAGCAGGTATCTCAATCCAGCGCTGTACTGCAGCTATGGCCTCATCCCGTTTAAGCAGCTTAGCATTGCTTTCCACTTCTAGTTGTTCCTGAGGGGTTAACACTGGAGCTCCATCTGAGATTGAGCCTGCCCTACCCTCTTTGACGTTCCCCATTCCTCCAGTTCCGAAGGAATCAGTCATAAGCCAATCTCCCTGATTGAGCTGAAGGGGTTCGCCTGTAAAGGCATCGATCGCCCCTCCATTTTGCCCTCTCAATTGGTAGACAAGCTTAGCAACCTGCTTTTGTCCTGCAACCAACGGTCTATAAGTCGAAGGAACCCAGTATTCCAGTTTAAAAAAAGGTGCCTTAATGAAAGCTTGCTTTGCCTGGGTGGGGTTGATCACGCCCTTACCTTCAGGTGCCTTCACTTCATTCCAGTTAAGAGTATAGGAAATGATGTGTCCATCAGTACTGGATACCTGCACATTGGCCCCATTGCTGAGAAAGGGCACCCCATCAATAAGTCGCTGGTATTGTAAATTATAATTGACAGGACTGTAATCTAAGGGCATAATCTCTGAATCACTAGGAATAAGTCTTAATTCCTCGCTAAGTGTGCCCAATAAACGCTTCAGTAAATTATCACCAATTTCTCTGGCTGCCAATTTAGTAATTGGAGGAATTGACGGGCTATTGCCCATTTGAGCGTCATTTTTCCAATAGTTCATACTCATAATAGTTCCGTTTATGGCACTAACTTCTGCAGCGAACTCTCCTGGTCGTTCCGTCGTTCCATTCCAACGCAGAGCCCATACTTGGCGATCATCGTAAGTGTTGTATGTAGAGTTAAAGTCTGTATACTCAATAGGCACATCGAAGTTGGATTTAACAATCAGAATAGCCTCTTCGAGGGTGACTTCAGGTACAGCCAAGCTCTCCATAGGTTTTGATAGCCTACTTTCTATAGGTTGTGGTAACGCACTTACTCCAGCTATTGCGACGGGAGCAGAAATCATGGGAGCTAGTAAAAAAGCAACAACGATCACGGCAAAGCTAGAATGCCACTTCTTCTTCATAATATTATCTACCTTCCTCTCTTCTATCCTTTTTCATTACGAAAGCTGCACCTCTTAATATCTTACTATATCACGCTCCCAACCTAGTTAATTTTTTGCTGGTCTCTTGGCTCATGGATTGTTAATTCACTTTCCATTCTATTCTATTTCCTACTTAGCTATAGACGTATAATAACTGTGTTAACTGACAAGAAAATTATTGACAAAGTTCTACATATTTCGCACTTTGTTCAAAAATAGGCAATCTGCATTACTTAAGCAGATTGCCTATACATGTTTTACACAGTAGTCACAGGAGTCGAGCCCTAGTAATAATCTTCTCGCCGTATTTCTCTTTCACTAAATCAAGGACTTTAGTGAGATTTTCGCGTTCCTGTTGAGGTTCTTCAAACAAAGACAATTGGTTGTCAATCTGATCAGTCAGGTTATGTAGGGTCACCCCAATTAACCTGAGGGGCTGTTTAAGCGATACCTCTCTTAAAAGGCTGCAGGCTTCTTGATAAATCACGTCTTCAAGATCCGTGGCCCGCGGTAAGGTACGAGAACGAGTTAAAGTACGAAAATCGTCGTACCTGACTTTCAAGGTGATGGTTTTACCTCTGAGGGTCTCTTTACGCAAGCTCCGACCAACATCAACTGCTAAGTCTAGCAAAGTCGTCTCCAACACCTCAAGATCGGCTATATCAGTAGCAAACGTAGTCTCTCGACCGATGGATTTAACCACCCTGTCGCTTTCCACGAGTCGATGGTCAATCCCTTGGGCCAAGTGATAAAGCTGACTTCCCAAAGTTCCAAACAGCTTGGTTAAGTACCCCAATTCCAAGCGACGCAAGTCCCTGACTGTTTTGACATTATAAGAGTGTAATTGTTCCGCCGTCTTTTCTCCGACACCCCAGATCCGTTCCACTGGCAGTGGGTCAAGAAACTCTTGAATCCTATCTGGTTGAACAACCACGAAACCATCAGGTTTTTTCAAGTCTGAGGCCAGCTTAGCCAAGAACTTATTGCAGGCCAAGCCAACTGAAGCTGTCAAGCTTAGTTCCTGCTGGATACGCTGTTTAATCGTTAAGGCAATTGTATCTGCAGGACCAAATAAGCTGGTAGAACCTGTAACGTCCAAAAAGGCTTCATCCAGAGATAGGGGTTCCACCATAGGAGTATACGTCAAGAATATTTGCCGAATTTGTAAGGATACTGCTCGGTATTTTTCTCCGTTTACTGGTAAAAAAACGGCTAGCGGACAGCGTCGGGCAGCCTCTGCCAGAGGCATTGCCGAGTATATTCCAAATTTGCGCGCTTCATAAGATGCAGCAGAAACCACACCCCGACTGTTAAGTCTGCCTCCCACCACAACAGGTTTACCCAGTAAGCAAGGATCATCGCGCTGCTCGACAGAGGCGTAGAACGCATCCATATCTACATGTACTATTTTGCGGCAGTTCGCCCAAACGTCCATTTTTCCCTCAACTCTAGGTGTTTATGATTCTTCCGATTCTTTCATCGGGCAAGAATTTGTTAAATCTATATCGGCAGTTATTTGCTTCCATTCAGCTTCTTTGATGTTGACGTTTTCGAGGATAAGAATAAGGTCTGCTCTGCCAAAATAAGCAGGTGCTCCCTGGGGATCTAAGGTCATGAGAACAATTGGCAGTCCTTTAAAGACAGGTAGCAATCCTTTGATAACCATAGAGGCATTAAACGAATTTTGGAATACCGTGGGCTGGACGGAAACAACGGCAATACTTTTTCCTTGTTCTGTTACAATAGCGCTTTCAAAATTAGTGTTCAAGAAATTCATCTCCTATTTCTAGTCGTTAACTCGTTTTCATTGAAGCTAAAACCCCTCAACCGCAGTAGATCATGAACCCCCACTTTGAGTAGCGGGAGTCTTTAATAGGGATAAAAACCCTCTTGGATTTAGAATTCGACAAGCACTCCCAAAACCCTGCAAAGGAAAGACTTGCTAAAGATGCGAGTATTAAGGTATTTATCCTCTGAAGTAATTAACTCCCCCCGCAAAAATAGGTTGATACTTATCCCCGGGGACATTTTTAGCTATATCCCGACCAGTCCTTTCCGAATGGGCCATTTTACCTAAAATACGTCCGTCAGGGCTGGTAATTCCTTCAATGGCTTCGTAAGCACCATTGGGCGTATAAATAACATCATTGCTCGGTTGACCGTCGAGATCCACATATTGAGTAGCAATCTGCCCCTTAGCAATTAACGATTGAATCACAGCTTGATTGGCTACGAATCGTCCTTCTCCGTGTGAGATGGGTACGGTATGAATGTCTCCCAGTTTCACCCCGCTAAACCAAGGGGATAAGACGGAAACGACTTTGGTTTCCACCATACAGGAAACGTGACGTCCGATTTTGTTATAGGTGAGGGTGGGAGAATCCTCCGTTAAATCAATAATTTCACCATTGGGAACGAGACCAAGTTTAATTAACGCTTGAAATCCATTACAAATTCCGAGCATCAACCCATCCCTTTGCTGCATAAGTTCCGCCACCGCTTCGTTAATCCTAGGGTTCCGGAACATGGTGGCGATGAATTTACCCGAACCGTCCGGTTCATCCCCGGCACTGAAGCCTCCTGGAAGCATGACGATTTGAGCCTGTTTTATCCTTTTAACCATCTCTTCAATAGATTGTTCCACATCTGTAGCCGTCAGGTTTCTAATCACCAAAGTTTCAACCAGCCCGCCGGCTTTCTCAAAGGCTTTCGCCGAATCGTATTCACAATTAGTGCCTGGAAAAACGGGAATAAAGATTCTTGGTTTAGCCACTTTAGTGGACGGTGCCTGATTATTCCTCAAGTTGTACCTCACTTTTTGTGGTTCAACAACCTTTTCCGTTTCAGTCGGAAAGACTTTTTCCAGGGGCTTTTTCCAAGCCTGTAAAGCCTCATCCAGCTCCACATCGACGCCATTAACTGAAATAACCTGTTTATCCTGGGTAACTCCCAGCAGCTGGTATTCCATATCGCCGAAGACCTCTGCTAAATCGATGGTTTCAGCAATTTCCAAGACTATTGAACCATAATCAACGGAAAATAGACTATGAATGTCCATCGGACTATTAAAGGTCATCCCGATTCGATTGCCAAAGGACATTTTGCTCAAAGCTGCTGCCAGTCCTCCCATCCTTACGGTATAGGATGATAGGACGCAACCGGAATGGATTAACTCATTAATTTTAGTATAGTTTTTGCTTAGCTGTTCAAAATTTGGAACTTCATGGTCATCCCGAAGGGCTTTGACTAAGACAACCTGACTGCCGGACTTTTTAAACTCCTGGGAAACAACCTTATCCGCCTCGATCAGATTGACTGCAAAGGCAACCAAGGTCGGAGGGACGTGCAGATCCATGAAGGTTCCAGACATGCTGTCTTTCCCACCGATGGCTGGAATGCCCAGTTTTTTCTGAGCATAAAAAGCCCCTAACAAAGCACTAAAAGGTTTCCCCCATTTTTCCGGGTCAGTTCCTAATCGTTCGAAATACTCCTGTAGGGTAAGTCTAACCTGGCGATAATCCCCACCTAGGGCTACTGTCTTAGTTACTGCATCAACAACGGCATATAAGGCACCATGAAAGGGACTCCAGGTGGCCAATTGCGGATTATAGCCATAGGTCATCATGGTCGCCGTATTCGTTTCTCCAGATAGAACCGGAAGCTTTGCCACCATACCTTCTGCCGGAGTGACCTGATATTTACCACCTAGGGGCATCAGAACGGAAGACATTCCGATGGTACTGTCAAACCTCTCCACTAACCCCTTTTGGCTACAGACGTTTAAGTCAGCTAGATTAGCCAGCCATGCCTCTTTTAATAATAGGCTTTCCTTCGTTTTATTTGCTAGATTTTCCGCAGCTATTTTTTGTTCCACTGCATCTGGCAGCTTACTAAAGTAGTTTCGACCAGTCTCGGGCAGAGTGACCTCAACCTTCATCGTCTGCTGAACTCCATTGGTATTGAGAAACTCTCGGCTGAGATCAACAATGGTCTGCCCTCGCCAAGACATTGTTAGTCTAGGATTGGCACTAACTCGAGCCACTAAAGTTGCTTCCAAGTTTTCCGCATCAGCATATTTAGCAAACGTCTCGAAATCATGAGCACGTATCACAACAGCCATACGCTCCTGGGATTCAGAAATTGCGAGTTCTGTCCCATCAAGACCTTCGTATTTTTTAGGAACTGCATCTAGGTTAATTTCTAAGCCATCCGTTAATTCTCCGATAGCAACGGATACCCCGCCTGCCCCAAAATCGTTGCAGCGTTTGATCAGTGTACTTACGTTTGGATTACGAAAAAGTCTTTGAATCTTCCGTTCGGTGGGTGGATTTCCTTTTTGTACTTCCGCACCACAGGTTAGAAGAGACTCTGTGGTGTGCTCTTTTGAAGATCCGGTTGCACCGCCACACCCGTCCCTACCCGTTCTCCCGCCGACCAGTACCACAATATCCCCTGGTTCAGGGACTTCGCGTACAACGTTTTTGCGAGGAGCTGCCGCGATCACTGCCCCAATTTCCATGCGTTTGGCTACAAAGCCTTGATCATAGACTTCCGTTACTTGCCCTGTAGCCAGGCCAATTTGATTACCATAGGAACTGTAACCAAAGGCCGCACCCCTCGTGATTTTTCTCTGAGGTAATTTTCCAGGTAGAGTATCCTCTAGCTTGGCCCTTGGATCACCACTCCCTGTAACACGCATGGCTTGGTAGACATAGGTACGACCTGACAAGGGATCTCGAATGGCACCCCCTAAACAGGTGGCCGCCCCACCGAAGGGTTCGATTTCCGTAGGATGGTTATGGGTCTCATTTTTAAACATCACTAGCCACTCTTCAGTTTGGCCGTTGATTTGTACATTCACAACAATACTACAGGCATTAATCTCATCGGATTCATCGAGGTCTGGTAATTGACCTCTCTTCTTTAACTCTTTCATCGCCAAAACGCCAATGTCCATAAGACTGACATCTCTATTTGAAGTGTTTTCTCCATAGACATAGCCCCGTGAAGTGAGATATTCCTGATAAGCCGTGTTCAGTGGCTCAGCAAAATCCCCCTCTGGAAAAGAAACTTCTTCAATCTTGGTATTAAACGTCGTATGCCGACAGTGATCCGACCAATAAGTGTCAATCACTCGAATCTCAGTGATCGTTGGATTTCGTTTTTCGGTATCTCGAAAATAGCCCTGACAAAATGCTAAATCCTCATAGCTCATCGCTAAACCGGCTTTTTGAAAGAACGATCTTAATTCAGTAGGGGTCTTCTCTAAAAAGCCAGCAATAATTTCAACATCTGCTGGAATCACAGGTTCAAAGTCTAAACTTTCAGGTTTTTCTAGAACGGCTTCCCGTGATTCAACAGGGTTAATGCAATAATCCTTAATTTTCTGGAAATCTTGTTCGGATAATTGACCCTTTAAAACGATCAGCTTTGCCAAAGCAATTATAGGCCGCTCTTTCTGAGTTAGGATCTGGACACACTGGGCAGCAGAATCTGCCCTCTGATCATACTGACCGGGCAGATATTCTATTGCAAAAACTCGGTCTTGAGAGGCAACTTCGAAATTTTCGTCATACACCAAATCTAGGGGAGGCTCGGCAAATATAATCGGGCGGGACTTGGCATACTCCTCATCCGTAATTCCTGAAATATCATAGCGGTTAATCACTCTTAAGCCTTGCAACCCTATGATTCCTAAATTTTCTATTAGGTCGCTGTAGATACCCTGGGCTTCAATATCATACCCCTGCTTTTTTTCCACGTAAATTCGTTTTACAGCTTGTGATCCCATATCGTCCTCCATAAGTTTCTTATTCCCATGCTTTATCTGCTTTAATGTAGGTACCAATAACCCTTCGCGTCCTTAAAATATGTATAAGGCCATAGCACTTGTCTATGGCCTTGTCGCGCATTTTAGTAGTTACTAAGAATTCTTTTATTATGCATAATATCATGATTTTGATCGAAATTAAAGAGTAGTGATAAAAGAATGCTGATTTATAGAGTGCCAAATTTGACAGCACTTTACTCTTCGCCATATAGCATAACCGCTGAACCTATGCTAAGCAAGAAGCTAAAATTGGCGGGAAGGCATCAATCACTCTCTGATCATACTCCCCCATTAAGCAAATCTGAAGCCAATTTCGCTTGAGCAGATAGGTGCTTCGATAGCTTAGGTTATAACATTGGGGGCAGCAAATTCATCTGCTGCTATAACTTTGATAAGTATATTGAGCTTCTCTGAAAGTTCAATATTGGTGAAACTACCATATTTTTCACTAATTTTCACAATTGCTTTTCTGACATCAGAATATTTCTGTATTTTGGTTCTTCTAGTAACCTCTTCTCGCGTAACACCAGCTTCTTTACATACAACATCGATAAGTGTATCATTTAACGTACATTTGCCCAAAAGAGAATATCTCAAGCCTGACCCCATTTGCCACTCTCTGCCTGTTATCACATTGAATCATATTTTAGATTTACTGGGTTTATTTTCCTGTCACCTAGATTGATCACGACTATTGCTACAATAACAAGTATCGCTCCAAGAATTTGATTGATAAACAAATTCTCTCCTAAAATGATTATGCTTAATATAACGCCCTCTATCGGTTCAAATGTGTTGATGATAGATGCTTTGGAAGCACCAATCATTTTGACGCCTGCCGATAACGCAATAATTGCAACAACAGTGGCAACCAATGCAATAAATACGATTCCCAGCCAAGCATTTGGAGTGATCTTAAAGCTATTTAAGTTTATTTCCCCTTTAATTAAGCCGTATGTAATAAATGTGAATGTGCTGAAGGTGTTTGTATATGCTGCAATGACGATTGAATTTACCTTTTTAATTTTCTTAAGCCCAAGCGCCAGAACATATGCACTATTGCAAACTGCAGCTAAAACGGATAATAAAATACCAATCATTTTAATATTTGAGTTTAAATCCGTAAGTACTAATAAAATACCTCCGAAAGCCACAAAAAGAGCAACCATTTGTTTTACTGACATTTTTTCTTTTAGGTAAATATATGAGAAGATATTGACCATGAACGGGTATGTATAAAAAATCATCACATGCAGTGATACCGGTAAATAATTGATGGCATCGAAATAAAAACTGGTTGTGAGGAAATAAAACAAGCCACCAATTAGAAACATGATTAACAATTGCTCTTTTTCGAGTCTATAGTCAATTTCCTTTCTTTTTACAATGATATATCCCCATATAAAAATAGATGCAATGAAAAACCGAACGGCTAACATAAAAATAGGTGGGATATCATAGGAGTAGAGAATTTTTGCAACCGGTGCCACTGCCCCAAAGCCAGCCGCTGCAATTAAGGTGAATAACGTGCCTTTAATCAGTTTTGTATCTTTCAATTTTTCTGTCTCCTCTTCTCAAGCATGAAAAGTAATAACGCTGTTCCAGTAATTATTTCATATTCAATATTAACACAATTCTACTCGTGGAATTAAGCAATTTACTCAAAATAAATTATTTATAAAAAGAAAGGAAAAGAAAATAAGCTAGGGGAAAACTCAACTCACCTAACTTTATAATATCCACATGCCTTTAGGCTAACGGCAATACGAAGATGATTTTATTCAAGATTTTGTGCACACGGGTAAGTTAGAGTACAATATAACTAATGGGGAGAAAAAATGAGTAAAAGGTTAGAAATAAATCAAGAAAGATAAAAAGGAAGGTATTTATGCTTGAGGAAAACGAAAACATTACAAGAATAAATTTAGATGGTAAGGAATTTATACTTATCGGAACTGCGCATGTCTCAAAACACAGCGCGGAACTAGTAAAGGAAGTTATTGAATCCGAAAGGCCTGACTCTGTATGTATAGAATTGGATGAACAACGATATAAGACAATTATTGAAGGCAATAAGTGGAAAGAGACAGATATTTTTAAAATTATCAAAGAAAAAAAAGCCACGTTGCTATTGTTAAATCTTGTAATATCCTCCTTTCAAAAACGTCTAGCAAAGCAATTTGGTATTAATGCTGGCCAAGAAATGATTCAGGGGGCTGAATCAGCAAAAGAGATTGGTGCTAACCTAGTCCTAGCTGATAGAAATATCCAGATAACCTTTTCTCGTATTTGGCATGGTGTAGGGTTATGGGGAAAAGCAAAGCTTCTGACGGGGATTTTCTTTAGTATTTTCGATGACGAAGACATCTCTGAAGAGGACCTGGAAAAAATGAAATCTCAAGATATGCTTAATTCTATACTTAATGAGTTCACCATAAACTTTCCTAAATTGAAGATTCCTCTGATTGATGAGCGAGATCAGTATTTATCCCAGAAAATCAAAGAGGCTCCAGGGAATAAGGTTGTTGCAGTCTTAGGGGCTGCACACGTTCCTGGAATAAAAGAAGAACTAAAAAAAGAACATGATTTAGCACGGTTATCTCAGCTTCCTGCTAAGTCCAAGGTTCTCAGTATCATTGGTTGGACAATTCCACTTCTTATACTTGCGGTAATTGCCTATACCTTTATTGCAAACCCTACTGCTGGAATCCAGCAAACCATAAGTTGGGTGCTATGGACTGGATCATTTGCAGCACTGGGAACTGCGCTTGCTTTTGGACATCCGCTTACTATTCTTACTGCCTTTGTGGTCGCTCCAATAACCACCTTACATCCCCTAATTGCAGCTGGATGGTTCGCGGGAATTGTACAAGCCTATATCCGTCGACCCAGTGTAAGAGACTTTGAAAATCTTTCTGAAGACGTTTTTAGCCTAAAAGGTTTTTGGAATAATAAGGTGACTCGGATTCTAATTATAGTAACGTTAGCTAATTTAGGGGGCTCAATAGGAACTATAATTGGCGGAGCCGATGTAGTCCGTTTATTCTTAGAAAATTTTTAGAGTCAAATAATGTCCGCCTCGACTTCGAACAGCTATCCATATTGTTCATGACAATAATCATAATTATTCGGTCCAAGTGCCTCTGGATTAATATTTATTCGCATAGCATCATAAGATTTAGGTCATCATAAAAAGGCAGTTATGATCGGATTGGAGTGAATATATTGGCCAAAACGGATAATCGGGCGGACTATGAGGCTCACCTGCAAGAACATATCAAGCACACTGAAGCTAATTTACAGGAAGCAGAGGAATACCCGGATGATCATGCAGGTGAAATTACTGCTGGCAAGAAGCATATTATTGAAGCTAAAAATTCTCGCCGCAAAGAAAGCATTAACGGTTTCATCGCGAGAAAAAATGGCGAAGCTCAACATTAAACACCTCATTCAATCTATGTTCCAACCACACAGGCAGCCCTTCAATTTAGGAAGAGGCTGCCTTTACTTTATCCTTCCCCTATTATTTTTTACATTTCTAAGGCGCTTAAACACTCAGGAGTAGGTACTCCTTCTTGGTCCCAACCCCGGACGATGTAATATTCTGGTAGCAACTCATCGAGGCGATGAACATGCCCTTTGGAGGGACCAGCTGAAATTGGCTCCTTAAAGAAGCGCTTCGGTAAGGTATCATCTGCTTTTGTATACCCTACACGCATGTTATGGAGCCGTTCGTTATTCCAAATCCGTTCGCCACAGGCCAGGAGTTCTTCATCCGTGTAATCAAAGCCTGTTATGGCATTGACCAATTTTTTGTAGTCGGATAATCCTAGGGCGAAGGACGAGAAGAGACATAGGCCAACAGAGTCTATTACAGCGCTTAGATCTTGGAAACTCTTAACCGATTGGGCTTTCCCTTCTATACTGAAGCGATCAATTTCTTTAAGACCTCCAAGAATTTCTGGGGAAACAACATAACCTCGGACATGACAGCCACCTCGATTACTGGTTGCATATGATAAACCCTGGCCTTGAACTCCACGTGGATCATAGGCAGGGAGTTCTTGTTTTTTGACACTCATGGAGAGTTCCACAGCTCCATAACTTTCAGCTAAGCGATAGGAGCCTAAGGCCATTTTCGCCCCTAGACCTTCCCGATAGGCAATCTTTCGAATCCACTCCACCATTCCTTTGGCATGACCAAATTCTAAGGGAGTACCATCGAGTTCTTCAGGCTTTATGTAGCCACGCTGGAATAACTCCATACCTGCTGCAATCGTGGCACCGACAGAAATAGTGTCCAAGCCAAACTTATTACACAAATCATTGGCTTGGTGAATGGCCTCATAATCTTGAACACCACAGTTTGAACCAAAAACCCAGACAGTCTCATATTCTGGTCCGCCACCTTCTCCTTCATCCCAATTACAATAGCGTCCACAAGCAATCGGACAACGATAGCAGGAATCTTTTTTCACAAGGTACTTTTCAGTCATGGTTTCTCCACTGATTTGATCGGCATTTGCGTCATACGATTCTTGGAAGTTGTTGACGGGATAGACTCCATTCTCGTTAATAATATTGACCAAGATTGCAGTTCCATAGGTCGGTAGACCTTGGCCCGTTACACCGTTTTCACGGATATTTTTAAGCACTTCCGTCAGAACTACTTTCAATGTATCAGGGTCAGCATGCTCAACTTTTCCTGTTCCTCGGACGATTACGGCCTTAATATTTTTAGAGCCCATCACAGCCCCTACTCCGTTCCGCCCAGCAGCCCGGTAAAGATCATTCATAACAGAGGCCATAAGAGAAAGGTTTTCACCAGCAGGTCCAATCGTCAAAACCTTTGCCTGATTATCTCCGAACTCGGCTTTAATAATTGAGGTCGTCTCATAGACGTCTTTTCCCCAGATATGTGCTGCATCTTTGATTTCAACGTTGTCATTATATATGGAGAGATAAACAGGGGCATCAGCCTTTCCTTCTAGCACTACCATGTCATAACCGGCAAATTTTAGTTGGGGTCCCCAAAATCCGCCGGAGTTTGAAGCTGCTATGGTTCCGTTGAGCGGTGATTTAGTAACAACCATAAAGCGACCGGATGTAGGAGCATTTGTACCCGTCAGTGTTCCAGCAGCAATAAACACTTTATTTTCTGCTGAGAAGGCTTTAACATTAGCAGGAACTTCGGCTGTAAACATCTTCCCTGCGAGCCCACGTCCACTTAAATATTTTTTTACAAGCTCAATATTAAGCGCTTCCGTCTTGATAGTTTTCTCTGATAAATTAACTCGCAAAATTTTTCCGATATACCCACCCATTTCATTATCTCCTCATACTATTTTTGACCAATAAACTAGGTTACTTCATTTCACACTAGATTATTCACTTCCCAGAGAGCTAAAGATAGTTCCAGAAGGGTAGCTAGGCCCAGTATTGTCCAGGATAACTAAGGTATCGCCAAGGCTTGGCGCCACCAAGCTCCCTTTAAAATAGACGAATTTTATAGCCTAATCCGGGAGATATTAATTTAACGTGTAATCGCAATCAGGAGTTGAAGCAATTGGATGACATCTCGAATCTAATCGATAAGTACCGTAGCAGCGATGGAGGTTTAGTACCATTACTGCAAGAAGCCCAGGACCAGGTAGGTTATCTGTCCAGGGAAATTTTGGAGCAGATAGCCGAAGGTATGAAATTATCCCTAGCTAAGGTGGTTGGCGTAACAACCTTCTACTCCCAGTTCCATTTAAAGCCTCGGGGCAAAAATATTATCCGCATCTGCATGGGTACCGCCTGTCATGTTCGAGGCGGAGCCTCCATTATGGCCAAATTAGAAGAGGAATTAGGGATTAAAACAGGCGAGACCACAAAGGATATGGACTTTACTTTGGAGTCCGTGGCCTGCATTGGCGCTTGCGGCTTGGCCCCAGTAATGTCGGTCAATGAGGAGATCTATGGGAAGCTAACCCCAGAAAAAATTCCCGATATCTTAGCCAAATACCGTAGGCAGGAGGCGGTCTCGTGAAAGGAATTCTCGTTTGCGGCGGGACCGGGTGTATCTCCAGCGGTTCCAGACTTGTCCACGATGCCATTGAACAAGAACTATCCCAACAAGGCTTGGAGGCCGAATTTGAACTTAAATATACCGGCTGCCACGGTTTCTGTGAACAAGGGCCGCTTATCCTAGTTACGCCGGAGGAAGAATTTTATTGCAGGGTAAAGCCTGAGGATGTGCCAAATCTAATCGACAGTCTCCAACAGGCAAAAGTCTACAAAGAGTTGCTTTATGTAGATCCGGCAACGAAGGTCAAGATAGTGACCCGTCATGATGTTCCCTTTTATAAGAAACAACAACGCCTGCTCCTTAAGAACTGTGGCATTATAGACCCGGAAATTATTGATGACTACCTAAGTTCAGGGGGATATAAAGCCCTGCAAAAAGTACTACTTAACATGCAACCTGAGCAGGTGATTCAAGAAATTAAGACATCGGGCCTCAGGGGGAGAGGCGGAGGAGGATTTTCAACAGGTACAAAATGGGAATTTGCCCAAAAAACCTCCGGTGATAAAAAGTACATAATTTGTAATGCCGATGAAGGTGATCCCGGTGCGTTTATGGACAGAAGTCTTTCCGAAGGTGATCCCCACGCAGTGCTGGAAGGAATGTTGATTGCCGGGTATGCTATCGGAGCTCAGGAGGGTTATATCTATATCCGAGCAGAATACCCCTTGGCAGTCAAACGTTTATCCATAGCAATTGAACAGGCTGAGTCAAGGGGTTACCTTGGGAAAAAAATATTAGGCAGTAATTTTAACTTTTCCATCAAGATTAAACAAGGTGCGGGGGCTTTTGTTTGCGGCGAAGAAACCGCCCTGATGGAATCAATACAGGGCAACCGGGGTATGCCAAGGCCGAGGCCCCCCTATCCTGCAGTTAAGGGGCTCTGGGACCGCCCCAGTAACATTAACAATGTGGAAACCTTGGCTAATGTTCCGGTGATCATCGAAATGGGAAGTGAAAAATACAGCCAGATCGGCACGGAGAAGAGCAAAGGCACCAAAATATTTGCTTTAACAGGTAAGGTTAACAATACCGGGCTGGCCGAAGTGCCTATGGGCATTACTCTCAGGGAAATTGTTTTTGATATCGGGGGCGGAATCAATGATGGTAAGAAGTTCAAGGCCGTACAAATCGGTGGACCATCAGGAGGATGTCTAACCGAGGAACATTTAGATCTCCCCATAGATTATGATTCTCTTTTAGAGGCGGGGGCAATGATGGGGTCCGGCGGTTTAGTCGTTATGGATGAATCCACCTGCATGGTCGAACTTGCTCGCTTCTTCCTCTCCTTTTCGAGGCATGAATCCTGCGGTAAGTGTACTCCTTGCCGGGAAGGAAATACCAGACTGTTGGAAATCCTTCAACGGATTGTAGAAGGCAAAGGAAAAATGGTAGATCTCGATCTGCTCCAAAGCTTAGGTGAAAACATTATTCTTTCCTCGCTTTGTGGCCTGGGCCAAACGGCCCCTAATCCAATCTTAAGTACCTTAAAATACTTTCGGCATGAGTATGAGCTGCATGTGGAGAAAAGCATCTGCCCAGCCGGGGTTTGCAAGGGAATGCTAAGTTATAAGGTCATTGAGGAAAAATGTAAAGCCTGCGGGATTTGTAAGAAACATTGCCCGGTCGAAGCCATCACCGGCGAAAAGAAACAGGCGCACAAAATCGACGTCTCAAAGTGCGCTCAATGCGGCGTTTGTATGGATAAATGTCCCTTTGACGCCATTATCAGGAGTTAGGAGCGTGATTTTCTGTGGTCTCAATTACGATGAACGGCAACCACTACAACGTTCCCGCCGACTATTCCATTTTAAAGGCGGCCGAGGAAAATGGAATAAATATTCCTACTCTTTGTTATGAGGAAGGATTAACGATCACCGGTGCTTGCAGAATGTGTATTGTCGAGGTTAAAGGGGCCAGGAAATTGCTTGCTTCCTGTGCCACTCCTGTGACCGAGGGCATGGAAGTGCAAACTGAGTCAGAACGGGTGGTTTCTGCCCGCAGGGATATTTTAAGGCTGCTCATAGCCAACCATGACCTTAGATGTCTGACCTGTGAGCGCAATGGGGACTGCAGGCTGCAGGACTACTGTTATCGCTATCAGGTAGAAGATACCCCCTATAAGGGGGATAAAAAGCATTATCCCATTGATACCGACAATCATTTTTTCATCAGAGACTATAGTAAATGTATTAAATGTGGCAAGTGTGTTTCCATCTGTGCGGAAGTTAACGGCGCTTATGTCTATGATTTTATGGAAAGGGGCTTTGATACTAAAGTCACCTCAGCCTTTGATGATAATCTCCAGGAGACAACCTGTACCGTCTGCGGGATGTGTGTTAATGTCTGCCCGGTGGGTGCTTTGGTGGAAAAATCTGTACTCTGGGAAGGCCGACCCTGGGAAGTAAAAAAAGTAACCACCACCTGCTCCTATTGCGGGGTAGGCTGTCAATTGAAGCTTAAGGTCAAAGACGATCGAATCATCGGTGTTGCAGCCGATAAATCCGGTTCTAATTTAGGACACCTTTGTGCCAAGGGACAGTTTGGCTGGGAATATGTTCATTCCAATGATCGTTTGACAGACCCCATGATTAAGCGGAATGGGGTTTTCGAGAAGGTCTCTTGGGATGAAGCGCTAAATTATGTCTCAAATCGGCTCAAAGCTATCTTGAGCGAACATAGCGGCCAAGCCTTTGCGGGCTTAAGTTCGGGTAAGTGTACGAATGAAGAAAATTATCTCTTTCAGAAATTTATGCGCACCATTCTGCAGACCAACAATGTCGATCACTGCGCCCGTCTCTGACACAGCTCCACCGTTGCCGGTCTGGCAACAGCATTTGGTAGTGGAGCAATGACGAACTCCATCAACGAATTGCTTTATACCGATGTAATTTTGTTAATTGGTGCCAATACCACAGAGGCCCATCCAGTTACAGGCTACCGCATTAAGCAGGCCGTCCGTAATGGACGGAAATTGATTGTGGCCGATCCGCGAAAAATTGAGCTCGTTAACTATGCAGATATCTGGCTGCGGCAGAGGCCCGGCACGGATATCGCTCTGATCAACGGACTTGCCCATGTCATATTTAGAGATAATTTATGGGATGAGCAGTTTGTCGAAGCCCGCTGTGAAGGGTTTGGCGGCTGGTGTGAACTAGTCGATGGGTATAATCCCAAGCGCGTAGAACAAATTACCGGGGTCAAGGCAGAACTAATTGAAGAGGCCGCCCATCTCTTCGGTAAAGCTGAGCGGGCTGCCATTGTTTATGCGATGGGCATCACCCAGCATACCTCTGGAACCCAAAATGTGCTTTCACTGGCTAATCTAGCGATTCTAACCGGCAATGTAGGCAAGGAAGGAACCGGACTCTACCCCCTAAGGGGCCAGAATAATGTCCAGGGTGCTTGTGATATGGGCTGTCTGCCTAATTATTACCCTGGCTATCAACTCGTCGATGCGCAGGAAAGCAGGCAGAAATTCTCTAAGTTTTGGGGCACGGATTTGCCGGATAAACCCGGGTTAACGTTATTAGAAATGATGGATGCCGCTTATTCTGGTGAGCTTAAAGCCATGTATATTATGGGCGAAAATCCCGTACTGGCAGACCCTGACTCTAACCACGTGGTTGAAGCCTTAAAGAACTTAGATTTTTTGGTTGTGCAAGATATTTTTCTGACTGAAACAGCGGAACTGGCAGAGGTAGTCCTCCCTGCCTCCAGCTTTGCAGAAAAGGTTGGTACCTTTACCAATACGGAACGCAGGGTTCAGCGGGTGAGACAAGCAATTTCCCTGAGGGGAAATTCTAAGGTTGACTGGGAGACTATTGTGGCTTTGGCTAATAAAATGGGCTACAACTGGACCTATTCCAGAGGTCCAGAAGAGGTCATGGAAGAAATAGCACGCTGTACTCCATCCTATGCCGGGATTAATTTTGAGCGGCTCGAAACTAGGGGAATCCAATGGCCCTGCCCGAGTCTAGATCACCCGGGAACCCCCTTCCTGCATAAAGACAGCTTTTCCAGAGGCAAAGGTAAATTCCACGGGGTTCACCACTTACCTGCGGCGGAAGAACCTGATCAGGATTATCCCCTCTTATTAACTACAGGTAGGAATCTTTATCAGTTTCACACCGGCAGCATGAGCCGGCGTTCAAAGTTAGAAAAGATGCGCCCAGAAGAATTGATGATGATTCACCCGGATACTGCTCGGGAATATAAGTTAAAAGATGGTGACTATGTTCAGGTAGAATCCAGAAGAGGTGAAGTTAAAACAAAAATCCAAGTAACGGACCACATCTCGCCCGGGATAGTATTCCTAACCTTCCACTATAAAGAAACTCCTACCAATCGTCTGACCAATAGTGCCAGAGACCCAGTCTGTAACATCCCCGAACTAAAAGTCTGTGCTGTCAAGATTAAGAAAGTTACTAACTCGACCGCCTCAATTATTTAATATGGCATTTTACTGCAACAGGGGAAACCAAAAGCAGGGTTTCCCCTGTTGCAGTTTATACGTGTTCAGATACCCCCATGAAGAGAGCAAGTCAACCAGTGGAGTTAGCACCAACCTATGTATATTTAGCCTCTGATGACTCAACCTATGTAACCGGCCAAATTCTTCATGTTAATGGTGGCGCTTTATAGGATCCAATATTAGGCCCCCCCTATTCAGTTCCCCTTGTACCCTTAAACGTTTAGGTATGAATCAATGACTTTCCATGAGATACTTCCATTATTAATATCGTACCTTAATAGCATATGATATTGAAGAACAACGAATAAAGAGATGGCTAATATTATCACTAGTAAGCCGATCCAGATGATTCGCTCCTTATTTTTCACATCCCCATCCCCTTCTAAGATGCATTAAAAAACTCATCCTCACATTGCTCATCTATCTAAGCAGAAGCCTGCTAGACCGTCCAAAACAACCTACTAAGTACGGGCTCAGCATTCGGAGCCATGACTTATGCTCAGCCAACTGGTTCTAAACTGTAATAAAAAATAATGTGAATGAGCTCACAAAAATATCTCATAAGAAACCGCATAATCTCGAAAGCCATTTTTCTCATATAATCTTCTAGCTTTGTTATTCCAAGAATAAGCATGTAATTTGTATTCACTTAATTTGACTGCAAAATCAATAAAAGTTTCTTTATCACTATTTACTGCTCTTCTAATGTTTACTTCCATAATTCACCTCACCCAACATCTCTTTCATTCGACTGGTTAGCCATGGACTGGATGTAAAACGCAAATGTCTCATCAACCAATCTAGCTAAATCCTCTATATAAAGCTGACTGAATCCAGCATCTCCCGATGGGGTTTGTCCCGATATATCCATCGAATACGGGTTAAAGGCGAGGGGTGAGAAGGTAGCTTAGGATAGCCTGACGAAGGTGATTAATGTAGAAAGTCAGCTAAAATATCAAAAAGTCACTTCACCCCCAATACTCCACCAACCATACATAGACCAAGATTCATTATTACTCCAAGTAATTGACCTTCCCATTTTTCAGCTTGTCTACGGGAAGATACCCATACTCCAGAAGCTGTCGTCCGATAAGCTCGTTGTGAAATTCCTATTCGTGATGAAATAGCATCAATAAGGGTTAAAGTTATTAAGCCAACAGTTCCAGAAATCATACCCAGATAGATCCGATCGTTAATTTTCCTCATTAATATGATCACATCCTTTTAACATATGATTTCCACTTGAAATAAAATAACACTGGAAATATTCGGATTAAAATTAAAAGGAATCCCGGCTTATACTTATAAGTATCTCTAGAATTTCGTTAAACCAATGTCTCACCCCGACCTTCAAGTCGTTTACCATCTCTTGCTCCAACCCTTTCTTTCGCACTTCACGAGTACTATCAAAGCGTTTACTCTTTAGTGATAGTCTAAACAATTTGGAATACTAAAGAGTCTTTGCTTAGAACTGGGAACTTCTGCTTTTGTCATATCAAGGATGAGGAGTGAGCCAATTAAAAATTGAAGGGATGTACTACTCATAAGATAAAAACTCTGAGATGACCAAACGCGAATGATGCTACTTACGAAATTTGAAAACCCAAGGTCTTTTACTCTTTCTAGGAATTTCACTTTATGACTGTTATTCAATTTCATAAATCGTCTTCCTTCACTATATTATGGCTCAATAACCGATGGCCCTACTAGATTCTCTTAACTCATAGTATGTGAATTTCCTTCCTACGTGTTTTTGAGTTTGCCGAACCTCATTAAAAATATTTGCAGCCTACAAAATAAGCCTAACCAAGGTGAACACTCACCCCAGTCGGCTTACTTTTTTGCTTTATACAAGCAGTGTAACTTTCAATTTTACTATTGGCAAACGATCTCTGGTAAACCTCTAATTTTGCTCAGCAAAAGTATCTTTAACGAAAAAGGTTCCTGTACCCTTGGCGATGATCTTACCTTTTTCATCCTCCAAACATGCTTCAGTAAAAAAAGCAGTTTTTCCTGCCCTAATGACCTGCCCAACAGCAATAATCTTATCGCCTACTTTTCCCGCCGCTAGGTAGGAGACATTGATGTTGCCGGATACAACTATGCTGCCCTTTGTAAAACAAGCCATTCCCATACATACATCGACCAGAGTCGCAGTTGCACCACCGTGTAATGTTCCTGCCATGTTTGAATTATGTTCTTCTACGACCATTTCGGCAATCAATTTGCCTGGTCCCATGGCAACGATTTTTATACCTGTTAGATGTGCATAACTGTTATCCTGGTATAACTCCAAGATTTTATTAAAAATGTTCGGATCTATACCCTGGTTTTCTGTTTTTGAATCGATTTCCTTTTGCGAAATACTCATTTTTTCCCCTCGCTTAATTTACTCCCAAGAAATAATAGTACGCTTGGAAACATAATAACCCATCAACTTTTTGAGGGATACTAAGTATCTTTCTCTTCCGTGAGAGGACTACTAAAGCACCCAGATTGTTCCACTCTAGCATTTCTACATTTTTCCCTCATATCCTTCTTGATATAGCAAAACTATTCTATTCCATAGCCAGCGAGAGGACAAAGCCGCATTCATTGGCGTCCATGCCCAGATGGTCATTTATATTATGGAGATAGAAAAAGGTCCCTCCGGCATTAAACGGAAGGACTAAGAACTTAACTACATGAAAAAGACTAAAAGCCTTTTATAACATATAATACATTTTTTCGCTATTTTTTGAGGGGGTTAGAGCTTTGGTAATATTTCGGGAAACATTCACTATAGAGCCTCAGATATACCCATCTATATCGTGCAAAGAAGCACTCCATTGGGCGATCAATCCTCCCCCCTCCTTAGCGTAAACGTACAAGCAAGCTAATTAGCCCATTGACAGCCCGTTCTGTCATACTAAAGATATCTCCGACAATAGTACGCAAAAGGCTGAATATTCTGCCTAGTATTGACAGTTGGTAAATCCTAGCGTACGATAAAAAATAAACAGCAGAAGGGGGGATCCTGGTTCTCTGCAGCAGAATTTACAAAACATTATAATAAGAATACTGCAAGAGGAATCCAGGTTATGCAAGTGAGAAATTTAGACGTTGTATTTAATCCAGCTAGCTTAGCTGTAGTCGGAGCAAGCCCTGATTCAGGTAGGATTGGTTATAATATATTGCAAAGTATCCTCGAGGGGGGCTTTCAGGGCGAAGTATATCCAATCAATAGTAAATACGAGCAGATCATGGGATTAACTTGTTATTCTGGATTAGCAGAGTTACCCGCTGTGCCGGAGTTGGTAGTGCTAGCGGTCAATCAATATGTGACTGTTGAACTTGTAGAATTATGTGCCCGCATAGGTGTTAAAGGGGTTATATGCTCGGCCGGAGGTTTTAAAGAGATGGGATCGGAGGGACATGCTTTAGAAAAACGTTTAATAACTGTGGCCAAGAATGCAGGAATTGCCTTGGTCGGGCCCAACACCTTAGGTTTGATTAATACAGCCTCGCCCCTTTATGCTACCTTTTATCCTATGACCTTAAACAAGGGATCTGTATCTGTGATTAGTCAAAGTGGAGGAATTGGACTATCCTTATTGGCTGAAATGCAGGATGAAGGGGTTGGGGTTGCTAAGTGGTGTGGGGTTGGCAACCGAGGAATTCTAGAATATGCTGACTACTTGGATTATTTGGCAGAAGATCCGGAAACCAAAGTTATTGGTATTTTTATAGAGGGAACGGATAAAGGAAGAGAATTTATTGAAGCGGCTAACGCTGTTGCCCGCAGTAAACCTGTGGTTATCTTCAAAGCTGGTCGAGGAGAGGCGGCTGGGCAGGCGGCACGAACTCATACAGGTACTTTGGCAGGATCCTATCGACTTTACCAAGATATTTTTGCTCAACACAGTTTATTAACAGTAGATAGCATCGAGGAAATGGTCCATATGCTGAAGGCCCTTTCTGTAGTTCCCAATGGAGTAGGAGGAGGCTTGATAGAGACGATAAATGGAGTTGGACTAATTACCCATACTGCGGGGCCGGCTATCGTTGTGGCCGATATCCTAGAAGCGGTCGGGTGTAAGCTGCCGGAAATGACTGCGGCTACGTTGCGAAGAATTGAAGAGACTATCGGTCCTAATCCACCTGTAATTCTGCGTAATCCCCTTGATTTAGCAGGCTCCGGGTTCGACGCACTTATTTATGGCCAGTGTATGGCGGCCTTAGCTGCTGACTCGGGTGTAGATGCCTTGCTGGCTATTTACTGTCACCATCGTAATTGGGCTTTCCCAACGTTAGAATTGATTAAAGTTCAAGCTAAATGCCAGAAACCAGTAATTGCATGCTATATTGGAGAAAGCCAAGCAGTTGTAAAGGAACGTCCCCTTCTACAGGAAGCGGGAATCCCTCTCTACCACTCAATTGCGGCAGCTGCAAAAGGCTTAGTTGCTCTTAAATTCTATGGCTGGAGGGTAAAGCGATGACCGAAAATTCGTCGTTATTGAGTTGGTCTGAAGCTCAGAAATTGTTGGGGTCATATGGTATTAACCTGAGCGGTGAGGCAGTTGTAGAAGATAGTGTGTGCAAAGTAGCTGGTCAATATGCTTTTCCTCTTGTACTTAAGGGATATGCTACTTTTAATTCTCATAAAAAAGAACAAGGGCTTGTTCGCTTGGGCATAAATAATGAGGAAGAACTTACTAGGGTTTACACAGAGTTAGATGTCCAGCTGAAAGGTTGGTCGGGTCAAAACGAAATAGTTTTACAGCCTACAGCCTCTTCTGGAATCGAATTAGTAGTGGGGGCCCGCCGTGACCCAACCTTTGGGGCTGTCTTGATGTTTGGTTTGGGAGGCACCTTGGTCGAAGTATTGAATGAAGTTGTGTTTGCTTTAGCACCTTTAGACCATCAGGCAGCATTGGCTATGATAGAACGCTGGCCACTTCGCCAACTTTTTGATGGATACAGGGGTTGGCCCACCGTTAATCGCCAAGAATTAGCAATTCTTCTTATTAAATTGGGTCATTTGATAAGCGAGCATCTGGAAATTCAAGAGATCGATCTTAACCCGGTTATTGTAGGACATAAGGGTTTGGTATTAGTTGATGGACGAGTGACAAAGCTTCTGCTTGAAGAATTTGATTAACTAATATTTAATGCGTTGATTGAGAAGATGAAATAAAAAACACCGAAAATAAAAACAAAGGCCACGGATACTTCTATTCTTTCTATGAAATTACCGATATTAATCCTGCCTACAGCTGCATAGGAAGGGAAATAAAACTTATTAAGCATATTCCCTAACACTGTAATGTTTCTAAGTGTGATAACAATTATAATGCTTTCTGAACACTAGCATACTAATAACCCATACAATAAGGCCTATGAGTACATCCAAACAAACACCTCCATTGAATTTCTAAGAACCATACAAGGTGAACGTATAAATAATCTTCCAAGGTCCTAGGAGCAATTTCCCATTAAAATCACCTACGTGGTACAGTTATACAAAACCCTGTAGTTCCTGCTAAGGTTTAACAGTTTTCGAATAACACCTAGGTCCATAAATAGACTGAGTACTATTCAAATTGGATTATTGGACCCGGCTTTCAATTAAGGCTAGATTTCGTTTCTTAAATTGAATAATTATGGTTGTACCCAATGAACCCGTTTCAACCTTTATCGTTGCATCATGCCTCGCCGCAATACTATAGCATACCGCTAAGCCTAATCCAGTCCCAGTATCTTTCGTTGTTATAAAAGGTGCACCTAATGTCTTCAAGGCTTCGGAGTCAATGCCAGGGCCTTCATCTTTAATAGACAAGATCACCAAATTATCTTGTGAATATGTTTTTATGATAATGCATTTTTGGGGTGAATTTGCCTCTAACCCATTACGGACAACATTTATAATCAATTGATTTATTTCTTTTGGATTTAACCATAATTCTTCAATTTGACCCTCTTCGAATATCAGGTTCTGATTAAGTAAAATGGCATCAGCCATTAGCAAGGGATAAAGCTTTGATATTAAAGAATTTAGATCAATTCTTACATAATCAAACTCTGATGAAGTTTTCGTTTTAGCTAAGGACAAGAATTCCGTCATGATTTCATTCGACCTATCTAACTCTTCAATCATTAAATCAAAGGATAATTTATCCTTGACGTATTCTTGTCTGCTACCGAGTAATTGTAAGAAGCCTCTTAAATATTAAAAACATCTGCTAAAAAAATTGTTTCATTTATGCAATTTTTAGGAAGCCTCTTCGAAACCAAATCCTTACCTTCTTTCATAAGAAGTACATGTGTCAGAAGCGAATGCCACCGATTCGTACTATAGTAACTATATTCTAGACTGAATGCGAAACATGGCGAAATACTGAATTACGACAAAAAAACAACCCTACACTTCAATAGTGCAGGGGTGATCATTTCAGATTAGACAAGTATGAATTTACAACTCCAACCCACCCAGCAAATCACTTGACCGCTTCAGTTCCACTTTACCAAGCCGGTACAACCTTTCCCCAATCTTGGGATGACTTGCGACCATTCACGAAATTCCCCCTGTGTTACGTAATAGAAAGAAGGGATATTTTATGCCGTTTCTAACGGACAAGATATTTTTGTCCATGTATACGAATATGTTAGACAGGGGTTCATTTGAAGAACAAGCTCTATTATGGAGATAATCTAGAATGGACATTTGAAGCAAGTTCGATTCGAATTCCCTATCATGGGACTGGTGGTTATCAGACAAGTGGTCGGGGGGTTAAAAATAAAAATGGACGTACATATCATCCCAACCCCGAAGGAAAGGTTCCCGAAGATTGGTGGGATATCCCGGCAATTCCGCCTATGTCTCAGGAGAGAATTGGATACCCTACTCAAAAACCCTTAGAATTACTTGAACGGATTATCAAAGCATGTTCCAAAGAGAACCAAATTATTCTAGATCCTTTTTGTGGTTGTGGTACCGCTATTGTTGCAGCGGAGAAACTAAACCGTCGTTGGATCGGTATTGACGTTACCCACCTTGCTATTACTCTGGTAAAAACGAGGCTTGAGCAATACTTTGGCTCGCGCTTACACGAGTTTGAGATTCTCGGAGCTCCAGTAGACTTAGAAGGCCTTAGAGCCACCAACTCTTAATATGAATAAAGAAGCAGCATGTGAAGGAATGTTTACTTGCTTATTAGACGGAAACCTGTACCCTAGAGTCCAAATAGTGACCATCGAACAAGCCATCAATGGTCACTATGTTCAATATCCCAAGGTTTATACATAACTTTGAGATATCATGTCCTAATACACTGGGGTGGTGGGGGCATTTCACCATCAACCCGCTTAGAATATTTTCATACACTCAAAGGGCAACTCTCCTCTCGGGTACAGCACCCCGTTATACACTACCTCGCACTCCACGTGCCCTGTCACGAAATATTAAAAAAAGGCCATATAATTAAGGGATATAACGGAATCATGATAGAAATAAAAACTGGTTTAAACCATTGTCCCTTCGCCAGTGACTTGGGTTGTGTCTTAACAAAGGATGCCATAACTCCTCTGTGCCGTTTATTTATATGCCGGGAAGCGGCTATCTTTGGACCAGCCATAATTGAAGAAAAATTTGATGAATACTTTTTAAGCAAGGAATATGACTTTAATATTTTTTTAAATAGTAAATTGAGATATGACAAGGGATTTAATAGGTCAAGACTACACAACTTTATAGCTGAAATTTCTCAAACCGTAAACACCATGATTTCATCAATTAATAGAATTAACCCGGTTATTGAAACTTTCAAGAGAGAAATAAATATAGAGGATTTTGGATAACTCCAAAAGCGAGCTTAATTGGTCAAAAAACAGGACAGCCAAAGCTGTCCTATGAGATGTCGAATAATTAATTATGACTAGGATTTGTATTTTCATTAGTTGGAACATCCAGCTTTTCTGCAATTACTTTTGACTTTGGTGTTATTATTCCTGGTTTAGGGGTATTTCCTTGTGGTAAGAAATTTGTATTGTTGCCTTTACCTAAGGTTGCCATCTTTTAATCTCCTTTACATTAATCTAAAATTAGTGTCTGCAAAAGGCAGAATTCTAAAACGTTAATTTATGCCATTAAAGCGAGAGTAAAAAAGTTCGTTACGCCCACTTACGATAATTATTAGTAAAAAAGAGCGACTCTAATGAGCCACTTAGTTATAATTTATCTATCATCCTGACGATTGTTGTCTCCACCATTTCTACCGTTATCTTTTGTACGATCTGTCTGTTTATTCCGGTCATCTATTTGTTCAAAAGTACCGTTATAAAAGTCGTCTCGCATCAGGCAGGTATTAAAAGCAACTGCCAAATCTGCATCATGGCACATCTTAACCCCAGTCTCCATCGTCTCCCAAGCGGACTCTTTTCCCATAAAGCCATTAAAAGCGTTGGCATCAGGACTGTGTAGAGAAAACATAATAGCGGTTACAGCCAACTCTTTAAGTTCTACAAGCTTCTCCCTAGTCATTCCAGCACCCGTAGAATTTATTCAGATCTCCGATTTGGAATCAATCGCCTCGCAAATCTGCTTCAAGCGCTCATAGGCAAAAAAGGGTTCTCCACCCTCGATATTGAAGAAGGCAATCCCCAGCCAACCCGCAATTCCTGTTACAAAAGCGTAATATAACCTCATTGATTTGATATAAGCTCTCATGAATTTTAACACTTTAATAAACCCCGCCCTCTTCTGAAAGCTCTCTAAGCCTTTTTCCAATATAATCCTCATCTAAGGAAGAGCAAATCCTGCGGTCCTGTCCATCGAGAATCCGAAAGTGTCGCGAAATGATATTCTGCTGGATTCTAAACTGATTCGTAGACTCCAGATTAATCCACCACAATTTTCCGCCCATGGTTTTTTCGTTGCTTTCATAAGCGGTAAAGGCTAAAGAAAGAATAATATCTTGCGGATCTCCTCCAAAGGTCATGGCTAGAACTTCACTATCTCTGAAAATAGTACACAAAGTTACAGAACCTGCCCAGCCGAGGGTAGACCGACCTTTTTCAATCTGAACTAAGGTCTTCTTAGAGATACCCAGTAAAAGACGATGCTCGAAGCACCCTTTTTTAACAACTATTTATTACATACCTAGTTATCAATCGCTGTCAACCGATAACGTACCTGCCGATTGACCTGCTGCAACAACCCTATCTTCTTTTGCTCCGAAAGTAAGGAATAACCGTTGGCAGTAATGAAATAAGAATTATCGCAAAAATTACAAACGTAAAATTATGTTTAACCGCGGGAATGTTCCCAAAGAAAAACCCAGCGAACATAAATAGCATTACCCAGCTAACTCCACCGACACAGTTATAAAGAAAAAACTTAGAAAAGTTCATTTTACCAAGACCCGCAACAAAAGGCGCAAAGGTTCGGATAATCGGTAAAAACCTGGATAAAATTATGGCCTTGCCTCCATGCTTCTTATAAAAGGCTTGGGTTTTGTAAAGGTATTCCTTCTTTATGATGCGGGAGTTTTTCATAGCAAGCAGCTTATGCCCGATCATTTTGCCAATAAAATAATTTACTGTATTTCCAACGACCGCTGCAAAAATTAGCAATACAAGAGCCAACTTAAAGTTCAAGGCACCTGAGGCTCCCAAAGCCCCAATTACAAACAGTAATGAGTCACCAGGAAGAAAAGGGGTCACCACAAATCCTGTTTCACTAAAAATGATCATGAAGAGAACTAAATACGACCAAGTTCCGTAGTCCTTAATTATTTCGACTAGATGTCGATCGATATGAAGTATAAAATCCATTAAACCCATTACTAATTCCATGATTGCTCCTTTAATTTTTTATTTTGGTATGACCGAACTATTCTATTCGCCAGAGTTCTCAAAAATTCCTTTAAATTTGGCTTTTAAGGATTCACTACACTATATTATATTATACGATGCCCTGCCCCTTTCTAATAATTATTATCGAAGGTCCATTTGTAAAAACTCCAAAGGACCTTCGATAATAGTCACCAGCCTCCTTTGGCTAAAACCATGCTTTATATTAATTTTTTATCTTGGATAAATTCCATCAGCAACTTAGCTGTACCTCCAGTGAGTTTTAGACAGCGTCGCAAGTGTTCTGGCGAATCAAATTCATGCGGATTTAAGTTACGACAACAAGTCCTCCCAAATTCCAGAGTAAAGCGATCGTGAAAGCCACGAGCCAGTTCATAGACTTCTTCTCTTGATTGTGCCGGATCATTGCGACCCCTAAATAGTCCTAGTATCATGATTGATCCGGTCAATGCTCCGCACTGACAACCAGCATGCCCTAATCCGCCTCCAAAACCAGTGGCAATTTTTAAGCATTCTGGACTCAGTGGATAGTTGAGGATTTTGTTAAAAGCATGCAGTATGGATTCAGCACAGTTTAAGCCATTCTTAAAATTGTTACCCGCTTGCGATCGAGCCTCCAACGCTAGTTCGTCCATTATGTGCCCCTTTCTTTTTCCGGATAATTACTTGTCTAACATAATTAGTATATTAATTCTACAACAGGCACTCAATTCCTACTATTACCAATAATTTAATTAGAAGTTAGGGTATCTCCTACATAGGATAAGGACCCTTGACTTGTTAAGACAAGGGTCCTTATCCTATGTGAATCTTAAATAACTAAAGAACGTCCTAAAAACTAAGCTTAATGAGTAACCTCTAACGTTCCTTTATCCAGATCATATTTAATACCTAGGACTTCAACTTCTTTGGCATTAACCCTTTCCATAATTATAGGACTCTTCAAAAGATCTTTTAGGGCATTCTGAATGTTAAGATCTGTACTGGCTTCGATTAATTCTTTTCCGGTAGTGCCCATCGCCCGAGCGTCATCGACTGCAGGTTTAATTTTTTCCATGATAGCTCCGATACTACCGTGTGGTTCTCCTCCTTCTACAGCAGCGGTGACCGCTCCGCATTCTTCATGACCAAGAACTACAACTAAGGGCGCCTTGAGGTGGTCTACTGCATATTCTACACTTCCTAATTCAACAGGAGTAACAACATTCCCAGCCACGCGAACAACAAACAAATCTCCTAGGGCTTGGTCAAACAATAATTCAGGCGAAACTCTCGAGTCTGAGCAACTCACTATTACAGCAAACGGGTGCTGTCCGTTCTTCAGTAAATCGCTTCGCTTTGTAAAGCTGAGGTCCTTACCTAAGAGCTTGCCAGCAGTAAAACGCTCATTTCCGTCCATTAAGAGTTGTTTTGCCTCATCTGGTGAAGAGATCACTTCAGCTCGTTTATAGACAGTCGTTAGAGCCATCGCCTCTTGGACAAGTGAATTATTAGGGTCTAATGTCTGTTTATCAGTCGTAGGTGTAATCTGACTTCCGCAGCCGCTTAAGACTACCGCTAAGCTAAGTAATGTAGCAACGAGATAACAGATTGGTTTTCTCACAAAATCTCTCCTTACTATTTCGACTCTAATAAATATTATACCTTTAAATTCAATTTTACCAATAATTCCTTGTATTAGTCCTATTTCCTAATCATTGTATACATTCTTTTCAATTCTTATGTAATATCGTCAATTCAATCGGCTAGAGCGAACATCAAGGCTTCAGTCCGATACTCTCCATGAGAAATCACAAACCATTTAAGAAGAGTGGCTGATATCGATAAGTATAGGGCTGGCAACTTTTGCCAGCCCTATACTTAGTTTACATTGCAATTTGAGCATTTTCCGGAACATCCACCACTAATAGGTTCTCGGCACCTTGGGCAAACAAGGGTCAAACCCTCTATCGGGCAACCACAGTTTGGACAAGTTTTAATCGAACATCTCTCAGCATGTTCCTTCTTATTTTTTGGTTTTAAGAGTGACCATTCCATGATAACTCCCCCTTTACACTCTTTCAATTTATGCTTGTAAAGACAGCCGTTTCCTTATTGGCCGACACTTGACGGCTTAGCACGAGATAGACTATTTTGATATAGATTTAGCCCGACTATGGATATACCCACGATTGCCCATATGACACCAGCCACGATCAGTGCTTCAAGTGAGGTCTCGCCGCCACCAATCAGATGAGCTAATTGAGCAACAATTCCTCCCACCAGAAAGGCAATGATCCAGGTACTTAACCACATAACAGCCGCTTCCTTTTTAGAGCGTTCTTTAAAGATTACGATAATCGAGGCTATGCAAGGTACAAACAAGGTAATAGTGATCAGAGATATTACGGTTTGTAGTGGAGTAAGCATCAAATCTGATAATCCAGCTGCTCCAAAATCTCTTCGTACGATACCCATAATAAAAGCTGTCGAGGTTTCTTTTGGTAATCCTAACCAACTCACGGTTAATGGAGCGAGGGCATTTTGTAAATAAGTTAGTATTCCTCCGACTTGGAGTATGCTCACAATAAATGCACCCAGGGCAAAAAGTGGAAATGCCTCTTTAATAAACTGATAAGTTTTCAGGGAGGTTTTTGTGATTACATTTTTTAGGCGTGGAAGACGTAAGGGTGGAAGGTCGATTAACAGGTCAGATGATTGCCCTTTAAGCACTGCGTTCATAATCTTTCCTACAATTGCCAGTACCGCTAAGATCACTAAGGCGTAAAGTGCGACATAGGCCGGTCCTACAAACGCTAACATACCAGCAATAACTCCTAGTTGGGCCGAACAAGGTATAACTAACCCTAGTAAAAAAATAGCAATTCGTTTTTCCCGTTCTGATCCAAGCATCCTGGTAGTGATCGTCGCCATAGTTACACACCCCAGCCCCAGAATTAACGGGATTATTGCCCGTCCATTCAGGCCAATACTCGTAAGCATCCGATCAACGAGGGTCGCAATTCTAGGTAGATAGCCGGAGTCTTCAAACAACGCTAAGAAGAGGTAAAAACCAGCGACCAGAGGAAGTAACAAGCCAAAGACATACGTAAATGTCATGGTTAATACTCCGAACTCTCCGATTAATATGGTTCCTAAAATAGAAGAATCTTCGATAAAGCTCCCAATCAGCGAACGCATAAACGCTTCATAGTATCCGATCATAATCGTTTCTTCAGTAAAACCAACGACTGTGCCAGCCACAAAAACACCAACAATTTGATACATTGCATAAAGTGCTATTAATAAAATAGGTATGCCTGTTAGTGGTTTAATCATCAATCGACTCAAGGTACTAGAAAGCTTAGAATATGTTCTAACATCTTGGACCGAATGTTCTACAATATCATTGACGCGCATACGACGCTTAGCATAAATGTCTTCACGCTGATCCATGGGCTTTAGACCATGGCGCTGGGCAATTGTTTCGTCTCCCTCTAGGATTAATAACGCTTCACCGCGGCTGATTTGCTGATTGACTAGATCCAATTGTTTCTGAAGATCTGGATCGGATAGTCCTGGACGAGCCTGATAAAGGTTTGCCTTAAGATCTTCTAAACCCTTTTTCTTGATAGCGACAGTAGGGATTACTGGAACTCCTAGTAACTTACTCAAAATCTGATGATCAATCTTCAGGCCCTCTTTTTCCGCTTCATCCGACATGTTCAAAGCCACGATAACTGGGACCCCTGTATCAATCACCTGCTGAGTTAAGAATAAATCGCGTTCGAGGTAAAGTGCATTTACAACATTTAAAACTATGTCCGCTGATAAAATCACATCTCGGGCTACTCGTTCCTCATCATTAAACGATGAGATTCCATAGACACCCGGTGTATCAATAATCCCATCTTTTTGATAAAGCCCGTGTGAGATTTCCAGGGTTGTTCCAGGATAGTTTGAAACATCAACATAAATACCCGTGAGATGATTAAAGAAAACCGATTTACCTGAGTTGGGATTTCCTACTAAAACAATGCGCTTTGCGCCTTCCGGTAAATCTATTTTAACACTGCAACTATGACAATTTGACATTTTTCCATCCCCTACTTCCTAGTTTAAATCAACTTTGATTTCTTGAGCTAAATTTCTTCCCAAAGCGATCAACTGCCTATTTTTGCGGATCACAATTGGGCCAGCAGGAATGACTTCTTCACAGGTAACGCACTCTCCAGTAGCGATCCCAAAACGGATGGCTTGAGACCTAACACTTTCACTTGGTATTTGACTGATTGTAAAGGATTGTCCTCTTTTCACTTTATCCAATGTCATATTGTCTACCTCTTTTCTCATTTATTTATGCAGCGTGATTTCTCAGTGATTTCTCAGTGATTTCTCAGTGATTTCTCAGTGATTGATAATGATTATCATTTCCTTAAACTAATTATACAAAATCCTCTTTAAAGTGTCAACTATTATTTTCTCGCACTTTGGTTTCGAGCAATGTAAGGTGATCAAAGAATGCTAAAATCCCGGCCACACTTGGCCGGGATTGAGAGGATCATCCTAATTCACTGATAATTGATATCCATTCCTAATATTATTATAGTTCCTTATCTAGGCGAGGTCAATATTGTAGGCTTGAGCTTTCAAGAGCACGTACTCCAACGCAAAGAGTCTCCATTCTCTTTGCCAAAGAATAGAGACTCTAACCTTATTATCGAACTGTGAACTTATCAATGGATTGCCGTAACTCGTTGGCAAGCTGAGATAACCCTTGGCTGGCATTAGCAATTTCATGCATAGATGCAGCTTGTTCCTCGGATGCAGCGGAAACTTGCTCAGTACTAGCTGCATTGCTTTCAGCGATACTAGCTAAAGTCTTTAAAATCTCAATAATATGATCTTTTTTCTTATCCATTTCATTCCCAGAGTTATTTAAAGTGGAAATAATGATTTTTGTCTTTTCGATCGCAACTGCTATACCCTTAAACCGTTCAATGGTTATTGTTATACTTTCCTCTTGTTTCTTCGCAATCGCAGAACTTTTAGCGATGACGTCAACTGCATTTTGAGAATTTGCTTCTAATTCTTGAACGATCCTCTGAATTTCTCTTGTCGATTGAGCTGATTGTTCTGCTAACTTCCTAATTTCTTCAGACACTACTGCAAAGCCTCTTCCCGCCTCACCTGCGCGTGCCGCCTCGATCGCTGCATTCAAAGCCAATAAATTGGTTTGATCTGCGATCGCTTGAATCATCTGACTAGCGGAATGAATTTTTACTGCACTCTGATTAGTTTCGATAATACGTTCTTGGATTCGTACCGTATAATGATCTCTTTCTTCTGTCCTTTCCGTTAAATTCTTAATGGCAATACTGCCTTCATCCTTCATCGTCTCAACAATCTCAATAGAATTATTAAGATCGTATAAATTCTGCTGATCCTTGTGGATTATTTCCCCTAATTCAATCATTTGCTGAACACCATTTTCTGTATCCCTAACCTGATCAGTGGCACTACCAGCGATTTGTTCAATCGTCTTGGCCACCTCTTCAACAGCAATGGCCGATTGATGAGAAATAGACGTCAGTTCTTCAGAAGTATTGGACACTTGACGAGCAGTTTGAGATAAGTGCTTTAAAATCTCTCTTTGGTTCATATTTGCGGCATGGATTACTTGGCCGAGGATTCTAAACTCATTATTTAGTTTCATGAAAGATTCCATACTATTCTCAACGTTAAGTTTCTTGAATGGGTTGTCATAAAACACCACATCACTTTGAATCTCTTTAACTTCTTTCAATTCAATATCAGTCCCTATTGTGCCTACGAATTTCCCCTGTATGATAATAGGCAACATAATACTGGTCATCAAAATAGACTTCCCATTTAGCTCATATTCATATGGCTCCAAAATTGAAATCTTACCTGTCTTTTTCGGGATGGAATACCATGCTTCATCATAGACATTTTTGAGAGCTGTCACTTCAATCTCGCCATTTTCCCAATATATGTAGGAAGTAAAACGACCGTTGTCGTAAAATTCATTATTTCGAAACTGATCATCGCATCCGTCAAACGCATTAGGTTCCCAGAAGGAACTCAAGGCTAAGATCTGTTCGTTTTGACTTAAAAGCCTTTTTTGTATTTCAATAACCGTCAACCTGTCAGTATTCCCACTTTTTTTAATCCGGGTTAACTCTTCCAAGAGCATTCTAACTGCAGTAACTCCCTTCTCCAAAATCAAATAATCCCCTAAGGATCCCCTCTTTAAAGTTTCAATGGATAAAGCTAGTAGTTTGGAGGTTTGATGGGCTTGATATAAGAGAATTGCAAGCAAGCCAAGCATACTCAAAAAAAATAAGCTAAAAGCATAACTGGTATCCTTAAATACAAAACCGATGGCGACCATAATAACTGCATAAATCAATGGCAACATATTTCGCCAATTACGTGATCTCAAGTCTCTACACCTCTCTTTACTTTTTCTAACATTATTCTTAAACATGCAATTTTCTAGCCAATTATCATACGGGTATTAACCTCTCGATTACTTAAATGTAACATGGCTAGATCTTGGTAAATATTCAAATATTTCTAATACTTAAAATGTTATTAAGTTAAAATTGACTTCGTCAAGTTATAATTAACTTATAATCACTTATAAAGAAAGCGAGCATTGAGCTCACTTTCTTACGATTAAGATAATTTGATTTTAGAACCCCGCTGAAATTCCCATTCGTCCGAGAGATTGAAGGATTACAGTTCCACCAAGAAAGATGATTAAGAAAGCAGAGACCATGGCTAAGCGATTGACAACCTGCCATCGTTCCAGTTTTTTGATGGTATGACTGGCGCGCACCACAAACACTGCGATTGCGACCATTGTAATAGCACCGCCGATCGAAAAGGCACCTACTAGTCCTAACCCTAAGGGAATCTTGTCGGCCGAAATTGCTGCTAGTAGAATTGCTAAGGCACTTGGGCAAGGGATGATACCGGTAAAAAAACCTGTCAAAAACAGATTTGAGCGTGAGGAAGGAACAGCATGAGGCTCTAAATGATGATGGTGGTTGCAATGGCTCGAGCATTCATTTATTTGTGACTTACTTGTTTTATGTCTTGCCTCTTGATAGTTAAAAAATCTTCGCATCATAATATTTAGTCCAATATAAATGACGACAATCCCAGAAATAAGTTGGAACCAATGAATTAGATTTTCAGGCACAATTACCTTTACTGCCGACGAAGCTGAAACGGCTATCAACGTAATCGAGAGTGTATGAGCCAGCGCTGAAATTAAACCTATCGCGATGGCATCTTTGATTTTCGCACCTGATGAAATGAGGTATGCCGTGATAATCCCTTTACCATGACCAGGTTCTAAAGAATGCAGGGCCCCAAGAGCTATTACAGCTGGTAAAGTATACATAAAATCCATTAGAGATTCCTCCTCCACAATGCTAACTATATATATGCAGGCATGTCTCATAACTTTCCATTCTACATGTTAAGTTAACAAGAGGAAACATCCTTCTGAACTAATCAGAAAAAGAGCCGCAATTCAACTATTGCAACTCAATTCACTGCAATGGCAACCTAATCTCTATTACCGTACCCTTATTAAGTTCACTCTGTACAGAAACCATGCCATTTTGAAGCTCTATCAAGTGCTTGGCAATTGCTAAGCCTAGTCCTGTACCACTCCCCTTCCTAGAACTATCGATTTTGTAAAAGCGATCCCAGATCTGTGGCAGTTGATCTGCATCAATTCCATATCCTTGATCTCGAATACTAAATAATAAAGTTTTACTCTCCGGTAAGCTCGTATCAATGGAAACTTTAGTGTCTTGAGGAGAATATTTAATGGCATTGTCCAAGAATATCACAAACAGTTGCCGTAAGCGATCATAATCCCCATAAAATGGTGGGAGATCTTGGTTAGAGAGAGACTCAATCTTAATACCCTTTTTATCAGCAATAGTCTGTAGACTCTTAACGACATCTTCCAATAGGCTGGGAATATGAATCCTTTCTTGATTGATCGTAATTTTACCTGATTGAAGCCGAGAAAGCTCTAATAAATCCCCCACTAAACGTTCTAACCCACGTGTTTCGGAAAGCATCCTCTCGTGGTAACGCATTATCTCTTCGTTTTTTACAACAGTTCCATCGACCATTGCTTCTAAAGAACCACGGATGACGGTTAGTGGCGTACGGAATTCATGGGACACATTAGCTACAAAATCACGGCGAAATTGATCAAGGCGCTCTCTTTCACTGATATCTTGAACCAACGCCACAATTCCGGTTATTGTAGCGTGATTGTCCACAATAAGAGAAAAGGTAAAGACCAGCTTTTTGCCCTGCCAATCTTTGTGGACTTGTAAAGGCTTCTTTTCCTCCATGGCTCTGCTAACTTGTGTCCAAATTCCTAAATCCTCGAGGTCCTTCTTTAGCGCTTCTATGGAATAAGGATGAGGTCGATTCATAATCTTCGAAAGTGCTGTATTAACGCTCACAGGTTCAAGGATTGTGTCGAAGGCAATAATCCCTTCTGAAATACTCGATATAATATCCTTAAGCTTTCCTTTCTCCTGAAAAAGCTGGTTAATCGTAGAACCAAGCTCTAAAGCCAAGAGATCAAGGGAATTTCCAAGCTGTCCTAATTCATCCTTCCGATCCACACCGGTTCGTGCCAAATAATTCCCCCGAGTTATTTCCAGAGCTGTTTGATTCATGGCTTTCAAAGGACGGGTAAAGAGCAGGGAATAAAAAATCCCTAACCCTACTGCCAGAAACAACGCCAAGAGAAGACTTAACGAGAGAATACTTATTGCTCTGTTTAGTGTATCTGTAACCCCTGTGACTGGAGAATGAAGCAGCACTGAGCCAATAATTTTGTGGTTAGAATCTATCATGGGGACACCGACAGTTATGGTAGCTTCATTATAAACACTGCTAAAACTTTCACTGACAGATTCATTTCCTGCTAAGACCTCACGGATAACGTTTTCTGCTTCCTTCGGTAAAGGCTCTGAGTTTTTCGTGAAACCCTTTCCGAATTCTGCCTCCGTGCCTTGCCTAAGTCCGGCCCCCATACCTTGTCTCATATTAGGCCCTATACCTTGTCCCATACCTTGTCCCCGGCCAGACATCATCGATAGATTTCCCTCACTGTCAGTAATCCAAACATTTGACTCAGTCAATGTATCAAGCGAGCGCATATAGCCATTAAAACCCAGCATCTTACTATTCCCTTGTAAATAATCGGCCGCTACCTCTGAGATACTACGCGCATTGGAGAGCATTGTTTTTTCCCTACTGTCAAAGGTATATTGTTTAAACATTTGAATAAAGAATATCCCAATGGCAAGCATGGATATGAGTACTATAACTACAAATCCCGCTGTTAACTTGTAGGCAATGCTATTTTTCAACATGCTTTACCTCAAATTTATACCCAACACCCCAAATGGTCTTTATATCCCAGCTATCTATTTCAGAGATGTTTAGTTTCGATCTTAATCTCTTAATATGGGTATCTACGGTACGTGCATCTCCAAAATACTCATATCCCCAGACACTGTTTAATAGATTATCCCTTGAAAACACCTTCCCAGGGTTGGAAGCTAAAATCCAAAAAATCTCAATTTCTTTCTTAGTAAGGTTGACGGGCTTATCAGATACCATCACTTCGTAGTCTGTCAAATTAATCGTCAAACCAGGATACACGATAATATCCCCTCTTTGTTCTTCAGGTAAATCGAGGCGCCTTAAAACTGCTCGGATCCGAGCCATCACCTCACCTGGACTAAACGGTTTTACGATATAGTCATCGGCACCAATGTCCAAACCCATAATGCGGTCTCCATCCTCCCCTTTAGCGGTGATCATAATAATCGGAACATTTGAAGTTTTACGGATTTCCTGACAAACAGCGAAACCATCCCTTTTAGGCATCATGACATCCAGCAACATGAGTATAGGCTTATATTCCTCAAATTTCTGGACAGCCTCTTCTCCATCATGGGCAATAATCGGAAAAAAGCCTTCCTTGGTGACATAGGTTTTGAGTATATCCAGAATTCCCTCATTATCATCGGCAATCAATAGATACTTATTCAAAAAGTCCCACCGTCCTCTCATCTCTCTTAGTTTATCATTGCTGCTTATAATAATTGTGACATGTTTATGAACAAAAATTGTCTAGTAGAATCGTTCATTATCTTCTAATTTTACAGCTTACAAGCGTGTTATCAATAGTAAGTAAGACTTTAAAGCAAAATAAATGAATATAAATTCATTTATTTTGCTTTAAAGTCCAAATAGCATAGATTTTTCTGTCAAAATAGATTACAGTACAAGTTAAGTATACTAAAATTTGGGGGATGGGGGAAATAAAATGAGCTATGGAAATTATTTAGCCTTTAAGAGAGATGGGGAAATCGGCATCATAACCCTGGATAATGCTCAGGGCTTTAATTTGGTAGGCACCAACTTCCTTTATGAATTAGAGGAAATCCAAAAGGAGATCACTTCAGACCGCACCTTGGGGGGAATCGTTATCAATGCCAACGGCGAAAACTTTTCCGCCGGGATAGACCTCAAGTTCTTGAAGGGTGTTAGTTCTGAATTTATTATGGATAATCTAGTCTGGCTACAGAAACTGTACTCCTTCTGGCAGGATCTCCCCATCCCAGTAATCGCAGCCGTAAACGGTCTGTGCTATGGATCTGCTACAGAACTTATTCTTGGCTGCGATATACGCATAGCCGCTGATAATGCAAGATTTGCTCTTCCAGAAGTGCGTTTTGGTTTATCACCCGATATGGGGGGGACAACTCGCTTAACCCATCTGGTAGGTATTGGCCAAGCTAAGCGATTAATTATGGGTTGTGAAGAGATTGATGCCGAGGAAGCCTTGCGGATTGGTTTGGTAGAAATAATGGTTAAGAAAGAAGATCTTAATGAGCGCGCGATGAAGCTGGCCAATAAAATGGCCTGTTTTCCTCCAGCAGGGATTCGCTTTGCCAAGAAAGGGATCAATTTAGCCAACGAAAGCAGCGTTGAAGCAGGATTACTCTTCGAACAGGCACAATCAACCTATTGCTGCGGTACAGAAGATTTACGTGAAGCGGTTACTGCCTTTCTAGAAAAGAGAAAACCTGAATTCAAGGGAAAATAACTCTCAGAAACCCTCTCCACTCAGGTGTGTACGTGGGAAAATATCAAATTCTCGGCGAGCGAATGCATAAACAATATGGAACGCTGCGGCAAATAATAGCCCAAACGCGCCCAGATAATGAAGGTTAATGGTGATAAAATAATCGCCGAGCCATAGTGCTCCTGGTAATTTTGTAACATTGTACCGAGTGTACAGCGGTAGTTGCCCTAAACCTGTGATAATAAGCAGTGTAACTGAGAGGGCTGTTGTCCAGTGGACAAACCGATTGGCCATGGTTTGTCTTATAATTTTGCTTTGCTTTGGATTATTCAATTCCTTCGCCATTGTTATGCTCCTCTCGTTGTTCGTTCTGGTGATTCTGGGATCGTATTGCTTTATCCCCTTTCATAATTCGATATGCCGTAATTCCAGCAACAGCTGCACCTGCGAAGGTCGCCATTATTGAACTCAAAAACATACCTTTGCCAGTGGAAAGATAATTTTCTACATTAACAGGCATACCCGGTCGGCCGGGAGAAATATCTTTCTTGCTCGCTTTGTCAGCCTTGATCGCAACATCAATTTTCTCGAATGGAACCGCAGAAATATATAAGGTGGGAGTCCCTCCGTTTTCTTTATCCCCGTAAATATAGCCCTTAACTTCTTTTGCCTTTTTATAAGCCAGGGTTCTCACCTCTTCTCTTGGACCAATTGAGATGGCACCCTTCGGACAAGCGCTCACACAAGCAGGTTTTTTACCCTCTGCTAAAAAGTCTACGCACATATCACACTTATACATGACCCCCCCACCGGCTAAATCCGGCGCAATATCTAGGTAGATACCTACTCCAGCCTGGCGTTGAGGGATACCCCAAGGACATACATCCCGACATTTAGCCCCTCCGAAACATAGTTCATCGTCGATGGACACGGCTCCCGTTTGATCTTTAGTGATCGCACTAAAGGGGCATAGCTTTGAACAGGTCGGATTATCGCAGTGCATACAACGTCGTGGAACATAAACCTCTTGTTCAATACCATTATGCTCAACTTTAACATGGTCAACAAATGTCCAGTTATAGGGAGTTAGGCGACTTTTTAGATCTCTTTTGTTGGACCAGTCTTCTACTTTCTTCTGTGGCCAGTAATTTTTTAGTGGTTTTTGCGGTTCAGGAAATCTTGCTTGATTATGCTTGCCACATGCTTCAACACAAAGTGGTGTTTTATAATTTTTACACCCGTCACACTTCGTTAAATCAATCAAGGTACCCAATTTTCATTACTTAGTCCTGCAGCCTGAACAGGTTTGCTTAGGCCAGTAGCGGCCAAAGCTCCAAGTAAGCCAGCAGCAGTAGTTCTCTTGAAGAATGTTCTACGCGAAATACTCTCGCTCATATGCCCCCATACCCCCCATACGTATTATTTTTATATGTATATATTTATCATTTTTTTAGAGAATTTACAAAGGTAATTTCTTGTATACCTTATAGGGGTATGGGGGTTTATGGCGGGCAATGATTTCCGGATAGTAATTCTTGCTGACTAGCACAAAAAAGGCTTAGGCACACTTTTTAATGGTGCCTAAGCCTTTTAAAATTCTGCGTTAAGATTTAGCGGAGGTAACCGATTGGATTGACTTGACTTCCATTAATAATCACTTCTAAATGTAGGTGTGAACCAGAAGAACGACCCGTTGAGCCTACCAAGCCAATTGTCTGACCTTTTGAAACAGAATTTCCTGCAGAGACCAGCAGCTTAGAAGCATGAGCATAACGAGTCATAACTCCATTTCCATGATCAATGAGAATCGTGTTACCATAGTTCCCATTCCATCCTGCACTTACAACGGTACCTGATCCAGAAGCTACAAAGGGATCTCCCTTGTCACCGTCAATATCAAGACCTGTATGGAACTCCGATCCACGGTATCCATAATAAGACGTAATTCTTCCCCTAAACGGCCAAATAAGTCCTGAGGTAATGCTTCCACTACCCCGAGAGTAGGCAACAGCTACATTAGTACGTTGAGGCCCTTTCTCAATCACTTGAGAGACTGATTCCTTTAATATTTTTTCATCCTGAACAGTCTGAGAAACCACTTTATCATTTTTCTGGACGTAAGAATATTGAACTTCCTTTTTTCCGTCGCTTCCAGCTTGTTTGACTGTTGTTTGACCATACGGTAAGCTCGTATTCGTCTTTGTCACTACTTCAAAGGGAATTGTCTCCGTTTCAGTTCGAACTCCTTTACTCACTACCGTTATGTAGGGGGTAACCTTGTCCAAGACAATTTTTTGACCCAGTTTAAGTATGGTATCCTCAGTGGTTCCTGGATTACTAGCAAGTACTTCTTTCGTTTTCATGTCGTTCTTTCGGGCAATGAGCCACCAAGAATCATTAGCCTGAACTGTATATTCAACTTTTTGTAAATTTCCTTGTTTAAGTTTGTCTAAGGCCTGCTCATAGGAAGTGACCTGGTCTAAGGGGACTTCCACTGGTTGCGTCTCCACTTCGTCTTCAAAGGAGACTGAGGAAACTTGGTTTTTATCACTGGGTTGAGCGATGAAATCTTGAAAATCTTTAAGTAATTTCTCTCCATCTTCCGCTTTAGCCAGAACTAAGAGAGGTTCCTTGTTAACCGTCAACATGACTCCATCAACATAGTAAGAAATGTCCTCAGCTAACGTTTCTTTAGAAAGAGCACGATAATCAGCATTCTTAATTCGAACGGTTGAGTACGTAATATCATCATGGGTCTTAGCCTCAGTACTCAAGGGAGCTCCCTTTTCAGAAAGAATCTGCTTTATCATTTCTCCAGCTTTATCTTGATTAGCGACAAGACCAACCTTTTCGCCATTTACGACAACATAGACTGCTGAAGTTGTAGAATTAAGATAAACCATTCCACTTCCCATCAAAAGTAAAAGAACGATGGATCCTCCTATGACTTTTGGAGATTTCCATGATTTGTTCTTCTTTGTGAATATCTTAGCTTTTAGGATTTCGAGATATCTCATTGGTAAATCCTCGACCTTTTTCATAGAACCCCCCTATAATATTATATTCTTTTTCAAAAACACTTCGTTTAATTGGTTACCTTAATCCAAATTACTTTTTTAATTATCTAACAATTATAGTGATTACTTATCCCCTACTATTTTCTATTATTCTACCTTGGTTGTCAACCTAATGTGAAAATACTCAATGGATTAGTCGAAATTAACTAAGTGGCAAGCAAAAAAGAGACCAACCTTTACTGGAAAGTTTCTCTCCCAATTTAAGATCCGTCGTACTAAAAATCACCTGTCTGGTAGGGGATAGTTTATAAAGATATTCTGTAACTTCTCTCCAAAAATCCTTATCCACAATCTTTACCTTTCCAACGGAGAAGAACAAGGGGGTCTCGGTGTTGTCACGAAGCACTAATTGGGCGACGGCCATACGATAAGAAAAATAATTCCTTTTGGCTAACGTCTCAGCTTCTATGGACTTTGGAGTCGACGCAGAGAAACTATGCTCAAAAATCCACTGTTTTTCTATGCTGAGTATCTTTTCGTGCTTTGTTTGCCATTCACTCCAGGATAATTCCAACAAGGTATACGCGTCATCTAAGGCATGACGTAAGTCCTCATACGCCATCCACTGGTGTTTCATTGTATCTATCTTCTTCTCTAGAACAGATAACGACTGAGATGTCTGGGTACTCTGAAGACGTTGTTTGGCAACTGCTAGGCGTTGGCGAATTTCCTTCTGTTCTATTTGCCAAGCAGATATTTCTGCCAGCCTTTCTTCATTCGGAAGACGTATTTCGCGTTCCAATTCTGCCAAAGGTTCCAAAACCTTGGTAAGTTGTTCCATATTCCTATCACCAAGTAAGCCATAAAACCTCTTCGACAACTCGGCAACTTCTGTTTCCATCTCATCCTTATCCCTTAGTAGACTAGCAACGTTTAATACTGCCGCAAGTACTTCCTCTCTGTCCGTCGAAGGTATTCGCCAATTCTGTATCTTATTGCGCAGTTGTTCCGCGCAGTTGAGTAATTTTATTTCTTCTTTTTGTTGTTTTTCAAGTTCAAGCTGTAACTCATTAAGTTCTATGGATAGCTGATGTTTTCTTTGTCGATAGTCTTCCCATCCCCTCAGCCATTCCGAAAAATCTTTGGTATGGACCGCAGTAAACGCTCGTTGCAAGACTTCATTGCGCCTACGCACAATTCTATGTAGATTTTCCTCTTGCCTCACTTTGTTTTGTAGCTTTTCTACCTGTTTCTTCACGCTTTCAACCCGTTTTGTTTGGTCTCGAAATTCCTCCAGTTGATTCGTGAATTCCTGATAGTTTGAGGCCTGGTATCGTTTGTAGTAATCGAGAAGACGAGACGATAACATTCCTGCAATACCTGTCAAACCTAACCATTTACGCATCGTTCGATCCAGAGTGTTAGCAAGTTTGGAGCTTCGCCACAGTTGTAAATACTTTTCTCGTTGGGCAATTCTAATTTCATCTGCCTCTGTAACATCGTCCATTACTACAAAATTCGCCAATCGAGTACTTTCTTGTGAGAATATCACTTGAAGTTTATCAAGTCCACGTTTTGTAATAATGAGTTTATTCAGTTTCTCCTGAGCCACATCCCTAGCTTCTAATGACCTTCTCAGAATCTGATCTTCGTCCTCCAACAATCCCTTATATCCCGATGTTTGGAGGTAATTTTGAGTCTCGGCAATTTGTCTGGTGCGCAGCTGAGTACCAGCAACTAAGAGATCTACGTTTTTCTGCAGACATGCCCACTCCATGCACTCTTCACGCAAGCTCTCAATTAACGCCCAATCTACACATGATTCAGAAGAAATGGCCCACAAATTTGTCTCTGTACCTTGCAGCCGTTCTGCCAACCGGTTTAACTCATCTTGCAGTCGGAGCAACTCACGATAATCAGGGTTTTGAGAATGAACCTCTAAGCGCTTCTGAATATTGGCAGATGACGTAATTTTCTCAGTTAAGATCATTTCTTTTTCCAATAAATTTTTGATATCGATTTGAAGCAATCGTTGATTGTCTTGTTGGCGGTAAGCTATTTCCCATTCATGCCTTAGAGCATCATACTCGGTCTTAAGAAGGGCCATACTCTCGCTTTGCTCTTTCACTCTCTTTTGCGCCCCCAGAATGGAAGCCCGCACTTTCGTTAAGGAAAGTCCCTCCTCCCCTCCTTGGCGAAGGTTGTTAATGCGCCGGAATAGATAATCATTGTGGTCAGTTTCCGGCCAATCCACTATCCCTCCCCGCAGAAAATCATGAAGCTGTACCTTGAATACATACTCTCCAATAGTCATTGATTCCGGTAGATTAACAGGCTGTTCTGTTTCATCCATTAAGGTTGAAAGCTGCTCCAGTGCATCATCCTTTTTGATGAATTCATGACGCAGATAAAAGTGATGACTTTCTCCAGACATCCACACTTCGATTAATCCATTTCGGTTTTGCGTCAAGAATGGAGCGGATTTTTTTTGATTGTAGAATAGGGTCAGCAGTAAGTCACTAAACAATTTCTGAATACTTTTATTCTGAAATAAAAGCAGAAATGGACCTGAGGAAAATATCCAGTCGACATTCCCCAGGCCTACTAAATTTTCACTTCTGATTCGGTCAATCCTCATCGAATCCCCGTCCCTGCCCCAGCGCTGTTAGTCCAATTTTTCGTACTAGTTCCCAGTATTGAGAGTTCTCCGAGCCCTTCACGTCAACCAAGTGCATTTGTAGTTTCTGCACGAATATTTGGGCTAGAGAAGGATATCCTTCACTATTCTTCACTACCGAAACCCCGCGTTCAAATTGAGACGACGATTTTCGTTCTAAGGAGAGAACTTCAGCGTAGCGAAACTGAGTCTCTAGAAGATTTTTTACAGTTTGTAGCATTCCTTCAACTTCGAATATTGTTCCTGATAATTTAAACCTAAATAAATTCTTCTGCCGATCTTCTAGGCTCGTTTCTGCCAGTAATATCGCAGCAACCCTTTCAAAATCTGCTTGGGATTGAAAAGTTAGATCCTTTTCAATATAACTACGTTGTCCAAGTTCTCGGAATTCAAATCGAGAAGATTCTTTCCCTATCTCCCCTAGCAACACACCATGAGGACCATTATCCTGAAAACCTCTGGCTTCAGGCGCACCACAATCTGCCCAGAATGTTTCCCCGGCTTGCTGAATCCCGCTCCAAGCTTCTCGCTTTCCCAAGGCTAAGTAAGATAAACCACTTGAAGCGATCTCCTCTTGCCGAATCGGAATAAACCCTTCAGTATTCTTCTCGGAATCCACCTCAGCATGGAGAAGCATAAGCTGAAGTGAACCGTCACTCGTCGTTTGAAAACCGTTTAGAAAAGGTCCTTCCTGATGATAAGTTGTCCAGCCCTCTCCAAAAACTATGAGGTTATGGGAAGGAATTTTTATACTACTAACTCCACTTGAGAATATATGCACGTTCCTCGGCCAAACCGCTAGGCGGTAAGCAGACGTTAAAATCAGAGGGTCCCGCCTACCTGGAGTTATAAAAATTCTCGCCCCTTCTAACTGAGCAAACGACCTAGCTACCCGTTCGACGGTCTCTTTGCGCACATACTCTTGTTCAAATAAATCTCCGGTTATAAAAAGAAACTCAATTTTTTCCGATCGACAAAGCGAGAGAACCGCTTCAAAGGTCTGCCATAAATCATTATTTCGCAGAGCTGTCCAGGTCTCCGGTCCTTCCCACGAGGAGCTGTCAAATCGAAACCCTGCACATTGCAAGAAACGAACACACGAAGCCATAATCATCTTCACCTCACCAGTAAAGGAACCTATTTCGTGTTCTACTCCATCTGAAATCTAGTTGAACTTGTCAAGGGAGACTCAATGAAATTCGACACTGTTTTTTAGATCTACTCTGAAGAACTCACCCTTATTCATCATATAATGCCCAGACGAATACGGATTTCCTTCAATAGTTATATAGACCTTGTCGACCCCGTAATAGGTTCCTAGTGTATTGGTGATACTCTGTAAAATCATGCTTTCATAACCAGAGCCTGCGTTCATTTCGCTAACCAATTCCTTAGTAAAATCAATATAAACCACGTCGTCTTTATTTAAGTACAGACTCTTAATCTTAACATTCGGGCCCAAAACCTTAGATATATCCCCTTTAGGCAGTTCTTTAAATGTCTTCTCAAACACAATTTTTGTCAGATCATTCGTCATAAAAGAAAGCTTCTTATTAAGATAATTGAGCTTATCATTATTTAGATTTGGATAAAAGAATTTTACCGTTTGAGTTAATGGAACATTATTCTCTACTTTGCTTAAAGCAGAGTAAACTACATATCCGTCTGATGTAAAAATTGTTTTTACGAGACCAATATTTGGGGCATAATAGTCTTGGGTCTTATGATCCTTACCTTCGGTCGTAACCTCTAGGGTTTTATAAGTACCTGAAGGGGTGGTTATCTCTACCTCTAGATTAGTAATTGATCGCTTTCTATCATCCGCCAAGACCCACGAAGTTCCTTTTTCAAGCGGTTCTTTCAAGAGGATTTCCTGATAATTACTCGGGCTACTGGTTATATTCTCTCGATAATTGGCTTCCCCTCTCACTATTGGTTGGGTCAGCTCACCATCTTTGTTTTCTAGTACCTTAATCATCTCAGTTCCACCGTTATTAGACCTTATCTGAACACGATTTCCTGCGATATAATCAACCATAACGTTGTATGAAGCATATTCATTCCCTTCTCCCTCATACACATAGTTCGTATTTTCTTTGTAGGAAAAATAATCTTGAATAGTAAGTGGTTGCTTAGTTTCTTGTGGTTTAGTTTCCTCAACAGGTGGCTTAATATCGTTCTTATTAGCGCAACTGCTTAACAGAACAAGCGTCAATAATAAGCTAATAACAATGAAAAGTTTTTTCAAGTTTACCCCTCCTATGGTGATTTAGATAATAGTATAGCACTTCTCTCAATAATTACACAGCCACGATGCCACAACAAGTTCTTAGAAATAACAAAATACACTCCACAATAAAGTTGAACTAAGCAAACTATGTGCAGGAATCTCGTAGGTTACAGTCGAATAACGTTAAAACGAGCGAGGAGGTCAATGCAAAATGTTTGTACTTATTTTATCTCTTATTTGTTCCATTCTGATTGCAATCTTTGCTGTACAAAATGCTAGCTTAGTTACTATTCAGATTTTATGGATAACCAAAGAAGTTCCTTTAGTTCTAATAATCTTAGGGTCTACATTTGCAGGAGCTATTATAATGCTTCTCTTAGCTATATGGCGAGAATTACGCTTAAAGCTCAAACTTAAGCAGCATCAAAAGGATGACAGTGTGAAGAACGACCTTCCTGTTCAATCTGTAACTCCAACTTTAAAACAATCTGATGACTCGGATTAGTAAACAAGTAATAAACTATACAAGCAACGAAAGGAAGTAAGATGAATTGGCAAGCGTAATTGCAGTTAGAGAAATACCAGGAGTAGCTGATATTGGGGAAAAATTCGAAGTATATGCTGTTGAACCTCACATTTTCGCAGAGGATTCTAAGTTTTTAATATTTACGCCTGAAGGTTGGAGATGGGCTTTTGCGTTTAACTTCCAACCCTGCAGCTAAACTTGAGATTACTATTACTTTGCGCCGGATTCTGTTTGATATGGCCAGTTATTGATACCCCCTAGATTGTGGACATTGGTATAGTTCATCTTAGCAAGTGTTTGAGCGGCTATAGTGCTTCGACTTCCACTGCGACAGTAAACGAATATGACAGCATCCTTGTCTCTAAGCTTTTCTGGCGCCTGTGAGTTGATAACCTCGACTGGGATTAACACACTACCTGGAATACGTTTTTCATTGTTTTCTGCCACAGTCCTTACATCAAGTAGTACAATCCCTTTTTCTGCATCTAAACGTTTCTTAGCAGTTTCAGCTGAAATAGTTTGGACGGTGACTTTTTTTTCAGTGTCAGATTGAACTTGAGCACACCCAACAATGCTGAGGAAACTTACGACAACTACAAAGATAACCAAAAATACGCTTTTTTTCATAATGCTTTTCTCCCCATAATCTTTAATTTCGATAATTTTCTTCTTATTAATCTTATCTCATTTCGCTAAAAAAGGCTACGAAACAATAAGAAGATGATTCCTGAATTGAACGGGAGTCATCTTTGACAATGCGAGCAAAAAAAGGCATTCCTACCCCCGACCTCCATCTTTTGAATCACTTCATTGCACGACAGACACGCTTTTCCGGCCCGGTCATACGCTTGAAAATGTGGATTATAGCCTCCAGTAAAATCATCCCAAGGAGCAAATCGTTCTTCCATGTCTCCCCCTAGACGTATAGAATCCTTAAGAACCATAATCAAGGAGTGATACAAGCCTACTTTATCATCCCTACTAAGCGAAGAAATTAAACGAGTCGGTAAAATACCCGCCCTAAATAACCCCTCATTAGAATAAGCATTGCCCACACCCGCAATATTTTTTGGATTCATTAGCCAAGGCTTGATCATACCCCTTTTCCCCTCTAGTAGTTGCATAAAATCTTCTGCACGGAAGTTTGGATCTAAGGGATCCTTTCCGAGTTCCTCTAATTTCTCATTTAGTGGGTCCTGCCCAAGATAATGCAAATAGCCCAATGTAAGAGAGCAAAAAAAGAGCACCGAACCGTCCGATAAGCCAAAAACAACACTAGCTTTTCCAGGTAACTCTTTAATACTTTGTTTTAATTCCTCCGCATCACTGTGGAGAATCTCAAATTGTGAAAGTGTTTCGATGTTTTCCGCGGGTAAGTAATAAAGCCTGCCATCCAACATCATGTGAGTCAGAAGATAATGATCGTTGTCAAGATGAAAAATTAGGTATTTACCTCTCCGGGTGATGTCTTTTATAAGTTTACCTGTCATACGCTGACAAAAATCTGTACTTTCCAGGTTAAGACTTTTTGCTCTTAGGACATTACTTTCAATAATTCGTTTATCCTTAACCCACTTAGTTAAATAATTCTTGTATATTTCCATTTCGGGAATTTCAGGCATTCTATTACCTCCATGTCAACATTGGTTGAACGAGTTCACTTCTGTAGAAACTTAGGAGGTTAGCTTTGCTAACCTCCTAAGTCTAAGCATATTAATTATCTACATACCACCGACCGGAGGAGAGAAAGCAACGGTATCTTGGTTTTGCAAGACTTGCTCTAATTGGGCTCCTCGACTATTGACCATACAGATTGCCACTTGTTCTAACGGCAGATTGTGCTTTTTGATGATATCTATTACCCGACTGTTCTCTTCTAATTGTGTCTTTTCCTGCATAAATCTGCCTTCACGAAGATCTCCAAAAAGCTTAACATTAACTTCCATAGGTTTTACCTCCTTAGTTTGACTAAACTGCCTCCCTGTTTTCTTTTCTCCTTTATTAAATTTACGACTTACTTATAACTGAAGCACTTGATCAAGCTCTTCGCCCGTGAAATCCCAAATAGCATTATGGGGAGGCACTGGTTCACTAAAGAATTCCGGTAAACGGTCATCCTTGTTGGTAAACCCAGCCGCTGCATTGAAAGCCCTTTCCGTCTTCAGTATCATTCGTCCCATGTTGAACCAGTCGTCAACAGACCAATTCGTTCCATACTCGGCATTAATCATTTCAACTAAAGCATGCGAAACCGGTTCATAGTCTAAGATGGCAAATGCAGTAAAAACGCAAAGACCAGCAGAATCGATAGAGGCCGTAGCAATTTGCAAGTTCCTCGAAAGCTCAATCTGTCCATCTTTAAGCAATGGGTCTACGTGACCACCAACTTTCAAGATATTATGAGTCACCGAGTACCCTGCAGTATGGTCAGCACCCATTGGAGTAGTGGCATAGGTCACCCCAATACCCTTGACAGATCTTGGATCATAAGCAGGTATGGTCTGATGTTTAACCGTTGGAATCCGGGTTACCCCGTAGGCTTTACCCGTGAAATCCGCTCCATTTCCCAAGATGCGGCCCAGAGAAGTGCCTTCTTTAAGCTCTTCTTTAAATAATTTCAACATTGCCTTTCCATCACCCCAGGGGAGGATGCCTGCTTCCATGGCCACCATCATAGTTCCAGCGCTCTCAATCGTATCAATTCCTATGTCATCGCAAATCTGATCGACCTCTGCAATAATATCGAGATCGTCTACTGTGCAGCCTGCCCCAAATCCCCAGATCGTTTCATATTCAAAACCAGAGGTTAAGTATTTTTCGTCTTTGTCATTATAGGTCTGAGAACAACGAATGACACACCCGATATGGCAACCATGAGTAGGATCACCTTTTCTACTCATGATCGTGTCATACATGGTCTCGCCGCTAATCTTTTCTGCCCCATCAAATTGCCCCATTCGGAAGTTCTTAGTTGGCAGTCCACCAGCCTCATTAAGAATGTTAATCAGCACATTAGTTCCGTATTTAGGTAAGGCATTTCCACTGACAGGGTGATTAAGCAACCCCTTATTGAAAAGCTGTGCTGCATTTTTGAATTTCTCACGGTCTTGAATCTCAATGCCTTCTCCGTCATTATCATCCAGCGTTATGTATTTAATCTTCTTAGAACTCATAACAGCACCAAGTCCACCCCGACCTAAGCTGCGAATATGCCCTTTGGGGTCTTTAACCGAAATATTAGCCGCTGACATTTTAAATTCCCCTGCTTGCCCAATCGTGATAACCCCTGTATTTTCGCCATACCTAGAGGTTAGAGTATGGATGACTTCATAGTTGCCCTTACCCAGAAGTTCTGTCTCTTCTTTGATTTTTACTCCTTCTTTATGAACATGGAGATTGTACCATTTATCGCCTTCTGGAATGTCCTCAATGATCAAAGCCTTTACTCCCAGCTTCGCCAATCTTTGGGCCGCCGTCCCTCCAGAATTACTTTCTTTGATCCCACCAGTTAACGGACTTTTGGCACCGGCTGATAAACGTCCTGCATTAGCAGCCATGGTGCCAGTAAGCATCCCCGGTGCAAAAACTAATTTGTTTTTATTGCCCAATGGATGACACGTTGGCTCAACTTCTTGAGCTATGATAACCGAAGTTAGCCCCCGGCCTCCAAGCAGCTTCCACTCTTCTGGTACTTCCTCCGCGACAAACGTGAGTTGAGCCATGTTGACACGATAAATTTTCACAAATACACCTCCAAAACCTCTTTTTTGTGAACTCGCCCTGCTTCACTTACAACTATTATTTGACATGTGCTCTTTAGCTATACATAGGTGACCAAAAGCAGACTAGTTCAAATGCCACGCTTACCCAAGCGTGGCATTGAGAGTTTCAGATCAATTAAAAGAGTCGACCTTCAGAGTAACCAGTATAACCTACTCTACCCAAATTAGTTTGATAGCCTTGGTCAACAACAACGTTTCTTGTTATCGTCTGATAATAATGCTGGGGAACATCAATAATATTCTGGCGGTTAATATTCACTATAGGATGAATTACTGGGACAATTCGCTGAGTGTAATAGTCTCGCACGCAATATTGTGGGGGACAACAAATTGGTTTACCAACACAACCATACATCAGATCAAACACCTCCTTCTATTTGTTACATTATATTCACATAAGCCTATTTGGGAACAATTTGTATTTATGGTATATTATTTATGTGCATGTTAGAAATAACTCCCTTGATCAGACAAATCCCCAATTTAAATTCTTTTTTAATAAAAATGTTTTGAAAGAATTACTTATATATGGTATATTCTAAATGAATAGCTATTCATGTTATGAATTGAGGGGGGGGGAGGAGATCACTATGAGTGTGACTGCTGAACTAAATGCACTTGTGGAGAAAATGAACGCAAACCCAGAGCATATCAAGGAAGAAAAAGACCGCGTGTTTCAAATCAATCTTGAGGAAAGTGGTTCATTACAAATAGTCCTTAAAAGCGGTCAAGTGGAAGTAGTAGAAGGAAATGTACATAATGCAGAGGTAACCTTAATCCTCAATGAGAAAAACTTCTCAAAATTACTCAACGATAATCTTAATGCCACGATGGCCTTTATGACTGGTAGTTTAAAGGTTGAAGGTAAAATGGGATTGGCTTTGAAGCTCCAAGAGATCGTTAAATCCTATCAATAATATTTTAAGCATGTAAAATTAAAGAAGAGCGGGTTTTTGCCCGCTCTATTTTTTATACTTGTCAGAAAGTATAACTCTAAGTTGTATACTTTCTGGAAGCATCAGTGCAACTAAGACTTGGCGTAAGCCAAGTTTTGTTTTTAGCCATATGTTGCATCAATATCCACCATTGTCTTCCCATCCAGAGGTCGCTTCCAAACATTACTGTGATCACTACAGACTAGAATAGCTAATGGTGCGCCATAGACGTTAGCAGCCTTCTTTAGCTTTTAGCTTCGATTGTTTAACCTACGGTTATTGATTTCTTCTTCTCCGTCTGGCATTTTCACAGCAAAGTGGGCACCCTCAAGAATTTGTGTCAAAACGTTGAGTGGGGTAGTTGCCACCTCTCGGTACATCCTGTGGGTGTAGACGTGTCGAACGTTGGGAAATTCTTGCTTAAACAAACGCCGAGCTTTGTTGCCAGCATCATCGGCATCCAAAAGTACGCAGACCTCATCCTCACTATATTCCGCAATCAATTCTTCTAACTTATCAAGCCCCAACGTCCCATAGGTGCAGACAATCTCCACAGGTTCATCCAAAATTCGTTCCAGCTGCTTTTTGTCAGTTTTCCCTTCTACAATAATAACTCTATTCATTATTTCACCTATACTTTCGGTCACTCTGCTGTTCTGTCATTTATTATACCTACCATTATCCTCTACCCATTGTCCCCGAACTATACTCAGGGATTTATTATTCAATAGCTAAACAGAGCTTTAAATTGTTAATTTTGTACCAGTAGCGAACATTTTCCTACATACTGCTGAATCATTCTTTGCACTACAGTCGAGTCGAGCTTGCCATGCATACTAGGCGTTTCGAAGAAACGTTTTGGTAATTTCACCTGCCGAGGATCAAAACCTAGTTTTTCTTTAATGCGTAGCTTCGTTGCCAAAACCCTTTTGCCGATTGTTGTGAGATCGTCGTCTGTAAGTTCATAGCCAACAGCCTTTAGCGCTTTCAGGACTGTTTCTCGGTTATACAATTTTCGAGCGAAGAGACAGATAACAAGGGAGTTTAGAACACAGCGTTCGAGTTCTTCTTCGAATAGAGTATCGACGGCTTTGTTCTCGTCAAATAGTTTTATCGATTGGTCAACTGCGTAACCAGCATTACATAAATGTGAGTGCCGAGCGCCTACGGTAAGCCCAACTATGTTTCCATAGCCCGTGTGATAACCTGGGATTTCATTGCCGGCAACCTGAAGGGCAAAGTCTTTGCCCCCATGCTTCTCTCCAGCAGATCGTGTCCCCTCTCCCAGAACACGATAAAAATCATTCTCACGGTTCCCTAGATACATGACAGCCCGATAATACTTATTCGTATCTCCAAAGGCTAGCGGAAGAAGAGTTTCTGCTTCCGTCACAATCCCTTTCATTAAGCTTTCAGTTGCCCAAGCCAAGGAGACGCCAGTCGATATGGCATCCAAGCCTGTCTTTTCCACAGCTTCGATAAGATGTAAGACTTCATCCGTCTTGCTAATGCCGAGTAACGTTCCCAGAGCATAAATTAGCTCATAATCGTAAGCAACGCTCACTGATTCATAATCATAACCCTCGTCAAAGACTCGTCGAAATTGGCCAATATGAATACATCCAACCGGACAACCCGTACAAGCCATCTTACGGACGAGATTATTCTTGACAAAGGATTCTCCGCTGATTTGATCAGCCCCATCAAAGCGGTTATCCGTCAGATTTTTAGTAGGCAAAGCTCCTAATTCGTTGATTGCTTCCACATTGATTGAGGTGCCCTGGTCATGATATTTTGACATGAGATCCGTCTCAGTGACCGATTTAAAAATCGATTGATAAACACGAAAATAGTCTTTAGGGTCTTGGATTTTCGTAGTCTTGTCTCCAGTAACCACAATAGCCTTCAGGTTTTTGCTCCCCATCACAGCTCCTAAGCCAAGCCGACCAAAATGCCGATAGGTATCCACACAAACGCTGGCAAACTTAACCATCTTCTCTCCAGCAGGCCCGATTCTCATAATGCTACGCTTACCGCTTCCTTTTTCATGATCTCGAATAAATTGGCCAACGGTATCCGAATCCATACCCCATATTGCACGAGCATCTTTGATTGCGATGTTTCCGCCATTAATCGTAATATAGGAAGGTCGAGAGGCTTGACCATGAATTACGACCGCATCATAGCCTGCCATCGATAACGTCAAGGCCAGTCTTCCTCCCGCATAGCTTTCCCCTAGCTCACCTGTCAAGGGAGAAATAAACATCCCTACAGTCTTGGTAATCAGGGGGTAAATTCCAGAGATTGCGCCAATCGCCAGGACCATCGGTTGTTCAGAGGCTAAGGGTGGAAGTTCTGGTCGCATAGTTTCCTCGAGCAATTTAGACGCCACACCAACACCACCGAGATATTCTGTCAAATCAGTCCTCCGCGTGATTTTAATTACGCCCGTAGCGAGATCTATGTCTAAAACCCGAATCGCTTTTTCGTATAACATCACCGTACCCCCTCTGTTAACTGTAAACATCCATGTGGACAAAATCGCGCACAGACCCCGCAATGTTTACAGACAATAGGTTTTTTGGTGTCAGGGTCGAAATAAATAGCATCGACTGTGCAGGCAAGAACGCAGCGTTGACATCCGACACAGTTATCTTTGTTTAGAATAACCCCTCCACCTTGGCGCTTGACAAGGGCTCCGGTCGGACAAACTTCTGCACAGGGAACGTCCCCTTGGCAGGCTTGGCAGACTATCGCTATAAACTTGCCCGATAATCCTCCACTTGTTTTGATGCGAATAGCACTTTTTAAAATGGAGTGGTCCTGCTGATTTACGCTAGCACAAGTTATCATACAAGATAAACAGCCTATACAACGATTCATTTGCATGGCTTTTAATACTTTCATGGTCGAACCTCCCGATTATGGTCTTCTTATTATGCATAGTCCATTATATCTGCTAATCGAATTATATTAAAGCTGCGGTTCAAGTAAAAATGCTTAGATAATAAACGTTCTGTCTTATATATGACACTTCTTATATAAGACAGAAAAGCCACCTCAAAGGTGGTTTTCTTTAGGTCCCAATTCAGTTAATCTAATCATAAGATTCGATGTTCAACTTAAGTTAACCGAGTTTACTGGGGATCTCCTGAGTAAAGAGCCAAGATTTTTCTTTCAGATCTCTTCCTTTTATAACCACCTTATTGCCATAGACTTCTATATATAAGCCCTTAATAAGAGGTTCTCTTGTTCTAGATTGACCTTCAGCACGACGTACGATGGTATAATGTACTGCGCCAGTATGAACTTTAGTGTAAGGTTGGTTTAATACCACACTATTATCCGACAAATCAGCGTGAGTGTGGGAATTAAAGAGTATCGCTTCAGGATATTGGGCAAGAATTTTCTTAATCTCCTCACTTTGCTCAGATCCAACCCATCCGTTATTCGGATTACTATTGAGTGGTTGATGAAGAAAAACAAACATTGGTTTACCTGAGACATGATTTTCAGCTAGTTTTTCCTTTAACCATTGCTGTTGTACAACCGATATATATGCCCTTATAGAATCAAGAGTGTAGGAATTGCCATCCTCAGACCCTAACGAAATAAAGTGATAGCCCTTAAGCCAACGATCGTGATAGACCTTTTCTTCACCCGCGAATTCGAGGTAGCGATTGATAAAGACCTCCACATCCTTGGGAGTATTTATCTCGATTTCATAATTAAAAAATTCATGATTCCCAATATTTTTGATGATTGTTTGAGGTAATTGGGACCTATTTTTTAATAGAGTCCATTGTAGTGCAGTGTATTGTCTAGTTATCCCTTGATCCACCGTATCTCCATTTAGGACCAGTGCGTTCATTGCAGGATTAATACTATGCAGATCATAGATCGCCTTTTGAAGGCTAGCATTGTTGCCATGAACATCTCCTAAAACCGCAAAAGCAAGGTCTGCTTGAGTTACCTGTGGGTTAGAATTTGTGCCGGACGGTACAATGGGTTGATGACTAAAAAGAGATAGCCCCAATACCAAGAGAACACTGAGTATAAAAATAGCCTTCTTCACATCTGTCGCTCCATCCTCAGATTTATAGTCGAATTATTGGGATGACATTCGACTATAAAATAATAATACCTGCAACCCTACCTGCTTTTCACTTTCTGGTTATAGTTTTCACTTCCAGAAAATGTATTGCTCAAAATTTGCACTTCAGTCATAATGGTAACAACGATTATATCATATCAATACCACCGCTTCTTCTAAAAGCGATCTTAATGAGTTAGGGGAATTAGAGTAATTATGATGATAAACGTGAAAAGTATCCTTATGTTAGTCTTATGTTTGATCTTAACCGGCTGCGCCACTGTCCCTACCCTGTCATCCTCATTGACTCCTTCTGAGGTTACTGGAGTCGTACAGAAACCCTCAACTAATCCAGAACCCAAAGCTCTTAAAACAGAAGCGATCACACTGGTCGCGACAGGCGACATTTTAATGCACAACACTCAGATTTGGGGAGGCCAACAACTGGAAGGCTCATACAACTTCGATTCTTTCTTCTCTCCAGTGGAACACTTGATTAAAGTCGGCGACTATGCCTCAACCAATTTTGAAGCACCCATGGCAGGACCGGACTCTGGGTATACTGGCTACCCCCTGTTCAACAGTCCAGATGCTATAGCCGATACCTTTAAAAAGTCTGGATTTGACCTAATAGTAACCGCCAACAACCATATCCTAGACAGGGGGTATAAAGGTGCGCTTCGAACCTTAGAAGTTCTACGAAACGCTTCCTTGGATACCATCGGTTGCTTTTCAAGTCTGGAAGCGCATAACTCACCGCTTATTAAATCAGTTCGCGGCATTAAGATTGGATATATTGCTTATACTTACGGCGTCAACGGCATCCCTCTCCCAGAGCATGCCCCCTACTTGGTCAATATCATCGAACCTGACAAAATCATGGCAGATATCTCTACTCTGAGACCGAAGGTGGATGTTTTAGTCTTGGTACTGCACTGGGGCGAGGAGTATCGTCAACAACCCACAGAACAACAAAAGGAACTCGCCCAAAAGTTTCTTGAAGCAGACGTTGATGTGATTTTGGGAAGTCATCCTCATGTCATTGAACCCATGGAAATTAAGAAAATTAATGGCAAAAACAAATTCGTCATCTATTCCATGGGCAACTTCATCAGTGCGCAGAACGGCCTGGAAAGAAATAGCGGGCTAGTACTTAATCTGAAGTTTGTTAAAGACTTTGACACTAATACCACAAGCCTGAAGAAGATTTCTTATGATGCTACTTATTCTCACGCTTATCGAAGCAACGGCAAACTCCAATATAGGGTTGTACCGATCTTAGAAACCATCCAGAAAATCAAAGACGGCACCGAGCAAATTCTAACACCTCAAGATCTGCCTGTTTTAGAGAAAGCTCTAGAACAGACAAGGAAACAGTTAGGCGCTCCTATGCACGAGTTCTGATGGGTTCTAATGTGTTCTAAACTCTACGGCAAGAACAAATATGTCAAAACAAACGCGTTCACTCTATTGAAGAACGCGTTTTAATTATTATAACCCATGTTTATTTATTTACACTAAGTTTACCAGTGCAAGCCAGAGCACAAACAGCATAATGGCAATACTCCAACCCGTATAGAAGAAGCGAATAAAGCTGGTTTTCTTCTGACGCCAAAAGTAGATAGTAGCCAATATCCCTAGAAATCCTACGCTTGAAATACCACCACTTAAAACTTTTAAGTGTATCATTAGCTGCATTGTATCTACACTGATAGATGAGAGAGTCAGACTACACATGAAAGCAGAAAGGGGGAAGAGGACGATTCCTGGTAGAGTTACAAGTATTGCCGGGATTACATTCTGACGTTTTCTCTTCTTTAAGACTCAAAAGGAGATAAATTGACGATACAATAAATCCGACGCTCGAAAAACCAATAAAGAATACTACGACTAACGTTTGCCATCCTCTGTATTCATACCAAGATGTACGTAAATAGGAAGAAGAAGTATTACTAGAAAGGTACGCCTTTCCCTCTTTTTCTATAAATTTGACATAACCAAGCTTAGAACGGTAATAATCCTTGCCCACAGGAATAAACGCTTCTCCATCAAGTTGAAACCCTTCTGCTATACTTCCTGTAATATGAATTGTCCTCTCCGGAATAACTATATTTAAAAATTTTTCAGGCTGATTAAATGTCGACCAGGTTAAGACGTAGTAGCCACTTATATCATTTAGAGCCTTGCCGTTGTAGAATTCTTGTTCTTTTTCACTTCCCAAAAGATGCTCTGTTACTTTATTCGAGATACCCTCTAAACTTCGCATGGGTGGTGGAGTATTAAAGGATATGAAAACACCGGTCTTTTGTTCAGGATAGATTATTATCCGAGAATAGAAATTAATGGTTTCTCCTTTTTTGTCGTAATATAGACTCCCATTCCGACTATAACGGTTCCACGTATACCCGATACCTTGAAATACTGGGTCCATTGTAAAGTGCTTAATCATATAATCATCTGCACCAAGTCCTAATCCTAAAATTTTATCCATATCCTCTCCCCGAGCAGTTAAAAAGATGACCGGAATTTCACTCGTTTCTCGTATCTTGCGTAGTAGATTAAAACCATCTAATTTTGGCATCATGACGTCGAGTATAGCAAGATCAATCGAATGTTTTAGAAAGACTTCGAGAGCTACTAAACCATCAAACGCATCATAAACATGATATCCTTCCTTAATAAGCAGCAGCTTTAAAAGCTCACGGAGATCTTTCTCATCTTCGGCAATCAAGATATTCAAAACATCACTCCTCTTGTCTCTTTAAGGAAATTTGTTCCATATGTTTTCTTCCCTTTCCATCTTTAAAAATCCTTTTTTATATGCAAAAAACGAACACCTCCTAGACCGAAGTACTAGGGGGGGTTCGTTTTTTTGGCAAGTCCGATCTCCAATTAACAACCGACTCTGTTAAAAGCGATATCTAAGGCCTCTTTAACCGTCTGAGCATAATCAAGCTTTAGGCTCTTTCTTTCATCTAGATAGGCTTCTTCATAAGCCATGCTCCTCACCTTTTTGGCCCAACCACCCGATGGTTCTAGGATCACGACTGGTTTAAGATTAAGATACGCGGCAGATAATTCCCCCAAGGTGCCATTCCCACCTGCAACCATAATCAGAGCATCCGAAGAATGGACAAGTATTAAGCTCCTGTAATCAAAGCTTAGTCCTGTCGAGATAGGAATATCTATATATTGATTGGCCCGATCCAACGAATCTCCCGGTAAAATTCCAACGACTAGCCCATTAGCCTCCTTGGCTCCCCTAGAAGCACACTCCATCACACCATTCGTCCCACCAGTTAAGAGAACCGCTCCCCTTAGGGCAATTTCCCGTCCAACATCATGAGCCAATTGTTGAAGTTCCTTCGGTATATCCCCTGATTGCCCAATCACCCCGATTCGTATCACTAATCACTCACCCTTTCTGCATTGACAATGCTCAATAATTTTTTATCTTAATCTATAATAATCCAATCGATCTAAAAATAGTCAGGATAATAAGTATTATAGCTGATGAAATTATGGCATATAATCCATTCCAACGTGGCCCTACCTGGAGCGGCGACTGACCTGTCAACCCAGATATGGCGATAACAGTGGCCGAAGAGGGGGAAATGGAAATTCCCATTGCCCAACTAATAGCTAAAATCAGGGCCAGATAAGTCGGACTTACACCGTAAGCAGCAGCTTTAACTGTTCCTCCGATAATCGTGACGGAAACAATGGGGTGAATACCTAGAGACGATAACGTGAGTATGAAGAGAATAATTACGACTGCAAGTAATAAGGCGTTTTGTCCGACCAAAATGGATAAAATCTTTGATATATTTGTTCCTAAGTGAGAGAAATTGATACTGGATGCAAACAGGCCTGCACCCACAAAAAGAATTATTTCATTTTTTAATTTTGGCAAATTTTCTTTAAAGTAATTTCCCTTAAATTCAGTGATCAGCACTTCAAAGCGACCAATCATTCCCAGCCAGAGGGCAGGGAATATTAAGCACGCCATGGAAACCACGATGACTGTATGTATTCCTGTAATAATTGATACTGCTGCAATGGAAAGAATCAAGATTATACTAAAAACACTTAATTCCACTACTTTTCGAACATCAAGATCCACTATTGGTTCCTCAACCACGCCTGTAAAAGCATTACCAATTCTTCTCTCTTCATCCATGGTCACGAAATATCCGACCAAACCAGCGATTACACCGCATAAAATTCCATAAGGAAAAAATAATGGCCAACTTGCTTCACTCAATTGTATAATTAAGGCTATGGCCGCAGTCGTAGGAGCCCAGATTGTGCATGTAGCAAAACCACGGACAATTGCAGCGCTTAACAGCTTTTTGTTAGAACTTATACTACTAGCCTGACTAATTTGAAGCACAAGCGGAACCACTGCTAAATTGACCAGTACACCAACAAAAGCAGAAATAAAGCTCACAAGAAGGTAAAAACGACTGTTGTTATACACATAGCGCCTAAACACACCTTGTAAGGCCTCAAAGTAACCTCCATGCTGAATGGGAATACCTAACAGAGGTACTAGAGTGAACATGACGACTAGATATATGTTTTCTTGTAAAGCTTGCTGCCATACGCTTAGAGGAGCATGATAATACAGGAAAAGAAACGTGCTTAGAGCAAACGTTATGACTCCAATGATCAAGGTTGTGCCCGAAATGACCATGAAACTGAGCGCAATTATGATAACCATGATTACTAAGTTGAAATCTTGAATCAGACTTGACTTGATAAACAGGTTAACTAGAAAAACAATCGCAATGCTAAAGGTGAGTGTGCTGCGAATCCGGGACAAGATTTCCGACATTTCTTAACTCCTCGAATCATCAAATTGAATTCTACTTTACAAATGAAAAAACTTGTACATTAACATATCTTTATCGACCCAATTATAGCATGCCTAATCACAGTAAAACAGGGGGACAGGTTCCTTGTTTCCTCCCCGAACAAGGAACCTGTCCCCTTTACCCAAGTTATTAAGTTAGTTAAATGACAAGCATTTACAAGTCAATTTAATCCTTAATGGTTATCTCTGGGATGGTCAACTCGTTATTGTTGTCGTTTAAACTGAATCCACGAATATAGGATAGGCTCGACAGCAGCAATGAGAACTAAGGCAAAATAGACGACCGCGCTTCCGGTGCCTGGCAAGAATGCCAGAATACACATTAAGAAGCCAATAATAAACCATACGAATCCACCGTTGACGCATACCCAAAGAATAAGTACTTACTTTGTCATTGACACGATGCTGGAGGCCTACCATTTCCACCACATCTTTAATTCGTTGTCGACTAATCTTTTTGTTCATGGCAGCAAATTGTAACAAATTTTCCATTCCTGTTAAGTATTTGTACATATCGGGGCTCTCGATAATGCAGCCGACATTTGATAGGGCTTTCACAAAATCATGAGCTACGGAATAGCCACAGATGCTGACTGACCCTCTTGACGGTTTTATTAATCCGACAATCATGCGGATGGTTGTCGTCTTTCCTGCGCCGTTTGTAGGAATTGCTCAGGCCATCATAGCTAAGCCTAAGCTTTTAATTCTTGATGAACCTACGAATGGACTCGACCCAAATTTGTTTCAGGCAATGTACAAATCTCTTCAAAAGCCTTATAATCAATATACCCCCCCTACCCGGGATTGGTTATATTTGAAAAAAGAATGGAGTATTTTGATGAAACAAATTTGGATGAGATATTCATACTTGTTTACAATCTTATTTTTTACCATAGGCTTTTTTAATATTATCTTTGCCTGGATCGGTTTTTTTTGCCTTATTATGCCCTTTGTATTTGTAATCAAAGACAATAAAAGAACTTGGTGTCAAAGCAACTGTCCCCGATCAAATCTATTTACCAGACTGTTCGCAAAAATTGGGGCGCACCGTCAACCTCCAAAATGGCTGATAAACGGCACAGGAAAAAAAGTTATGCTAACCTACTTTTTGTTAAATTTTCTAATGATATGTCTTTCTACTCTCATGGTATTTCTAGATATCAGAGATCCTCTAGAAAAAATAAGATTCTTAATGGCTTTCCAACTTCCCTGGAATATGCCAAACCTTCTCTCAATTGGAGCAATACCGGATTGGGCCGTGCATTTGGGGTATAGGGTTTATTCCATGATGTTTACAACAACAATTATTGGCCTCTTGCTTAGTTACATATACAGAGCCAGAACCTGGTGCGCCATATGTCCAATGGGCACGTTATCAGGCTTGGCTGTAAGAAAGCCAAATACCTTAGTGACTAACGAACATGTTGCAAAATGAAAACAATAATTAAGTAACAAAAAAGCAGTCACCCTGGCGCTCAGCCTTGTGTAACTGCTTTTTCTCATCAGCACTTTTTCATGCACGTTTTGTACTGTCGTACAAATCCCCTAAAGAGTTCATCGTTGGCCTTTCCCCACAATGGCCGCATAAGAGCCAAAAACCATCCAGAAACAAACCATTTTAGGCCTTCTAGATAATCGCAAAAGTCCTTTGCAAACTGTCGAACTTTTGTTGGGCTGTCAAAAACAAGAAGGTTTACATCCGAAGGAGGTAAACCCATCGGAGATGTTTGAGCTGCTTCTATGACTTTTTCAATAAGCTCTTTTTCAACAGGAAGCGCTTTAAACTCGCGAATACTGCGGCGGCGTTGCAAGAGGTTCAGCACTTCCTCATAAGAGGCCTTTCCCTGTAGGTCTGCCAGAGCCAATAAATCTTCCGGAATGAGACATCGTCCATATATCTTAATTGCTTCATGCTGGCAAATCGCCATACAATGCCCACAGCCGATACAACCATAAACAGAATCCTTACTGATCACTTTGCCGTTTTTCTGAGTGAGATTAAAGCTCTTACATACTTCGATGCATAAACCACAGCCTGTGCAAAGGCTAATATCGATTGAAATTTTAGCAGATTCTTTGGTTCTGGAAGTGGGTATGGCCATTTGTTAGCAACCCCCTCTAATTAAAATCCAACGTATTTCCAGCCATTGCCCAAGTGAAGATGCTAGGGAATTCTGTTGCTAACTTACTCAGCATCCCCATACCAGTACAGTGATTTGGCGCTAAACAATCCAAATTGAGTCCTCGCAAATAGTCCATCGTTTGTTGCTGTTGATCCGGAGTAGCTGGGCCAAGATGAGTTCCTCCAATGATCGCTCTTACTTTACGCTCCCCGGTCACCCTCTTCGCATGTTCTACAATGTTCACCAAGCCTGAGTGGGCGCAGCCGAGAAGTATGATTAACCCCTGGTCTGATACATAAAAAAGGCTTAGATCATCTCGAATACTGTCTTGAACAACGCTTCCTGCTTTGTTCTCAATTAACTTATCGTCAATGCGTTCAAAAGACGTTTGTCGTGGGATTTCACCACTTAGCCAAAGTCCCGGACTTAATTCTAAAGGCTCACTATGCCAGTGAAACTTTGCTCCAGCACTCTCTAGCAGCTTCTGACAGTGTGGTACACCGATATATCGGTCTGCTTGCCCTTTAAGTCCCCGACCGTAGTGCCCTGTAAATAAATCAGGATGTGCATACACTGAAATTGTCCCTCTATATTGAAGGAACTTAAGAAGTCCGCCAGTGTGATCATAATGTCCGTGGCTTAAGATGACACGATCAATTCGCCGCAGATCATGCCCCAATATCTGAGCGTTGCTGACAAGACTGCCCTGTTCCCCAGCATCGAATAAAATTTGCTCATCGCCAAAATCCAAGATCATCGACAAACCCCACTCCGATAAGAGCCCTAAAGGGGCTCCTACAGTGTTTTCTACCAAGATCGTTATTTTAAGCTTTCTCAAATAAAGTCCTCCTTCATGTATGATCATTTTTTTGTCAAAAGCTTTACTGTTCTGTAATCAATTCAATATGAACAACCTTTAAATCCTGCCTAAAAATCTTTTAAACTTGTTTTATTTTCCCTGATTTCTATGAGTAGCAATCCTTTTGCGTAACCCCCCTTTCTCCTTCGCCATCTAAAGCAATTTTTTGCTCCTGTTTATTGCCATCTCCTAGATTACCTTTCAGAAAAGAGACATCGCCTAGTTAGTTGAAATTGTTGTTGGCTGATCTGGGTGGAGAGTAGCGAGGGAAAAGAATTAGTTGCTAGCCTCTAAGTCGAATAAAACGTTTTTAAATGGCATTTATTTGAGTGGTATTTCCTGCTATAATTTAGAGGGCTTAAAAATACTTAAATGGAGGATTAATTAATATGAAGTTTTTAACTCAATTAAAAGGCGAGGACACTTGGCAGGAAATTACTTTGGAAGAATGCCTTCTCAAAACAGAAAAAGCTGGTTTTTATACACCAGGAACTGTTCAGAAAATGTTAGAAGACGGTAAAGCTGTCGATACGCCTTGGTCCATTTTCAAGAAAGCAGAGTAGCAACTTTGATTATCTCACCAAATGATTGAAAAGAGCCCGTAAGTTCCGATGACAACACCTCTAAAAATAATGTCTATATCCTAGATCAAGCCCTTCAACTGACTGGAAAGATAGAGGATATTGCACCCGGAGAAAAGATCTATACAGTTCGTTTTATGGGGGATCGGGGCTACATGGTTACCTTCAAAAATGTTGTTCCCTTCTTTGTTCTAGATCTTAAAGACCCTACTTCGCCTAAAATCTTAGGTGCTTTGAAAATACCAGGATTCAGTGATTACCTCCACCCGTATGACGAGAACCATATCATCGGCTTTGGTAAAGAAACCATCGAAGTAAGCCAAACGAACCGGCAAGGAATTCTTCCTGGCACGCCCATGGGTTCCAATGCCTTTTATCAAGGAATGAAACTTGCCGTCTTTGATGTGACCGATGTCAGCAATCCTGTGGAGCTGTTCAAAACGTCCATTGGTGATCGAGGGACTGATTCTGAAGTACTTCGCAATCACAAGGCCCTACTCTTCGATAAAGAAAAAGGTCTATTGTCTACAGGAGAAAAACCGCTTGATTCTTAATCCCTAAACCATGCTTATCTGGTGCTACTTTCTTAAACTTGTCCCTTTCCATCACGACACTTTGTCATGGCAGGTAAGGCTCAAACACATCCAGTTGTTTGAGCCTTACCTGCCACTAGTTTGTCCGTTTTCAGATCCAAAGTTAATACTTTCTATGTAATTACAACTCAATTCCTTGATGGCACACTTCGGAGGCACGACTAAAGGCTGCGTTTTGCCTCATTGATACCACCTTAATTCTTTGGCATAATGAATAAAGCCATCTCCTTGCTTTAACTGTCAAACGCCAGTTTAAATCAAAGGATGGCTTTCATTATAATAAATCTGAGTTAAGAGCTATCTGTTGATGTTACATTGAAGGATCTTTGGGCTTTTTTCTGAAAGATAACCGGCGTTTTAAGTTAGTAAATAGTGACCCGCTATTCTCAACTTTTTCGGCTGAATAAATGCCATCAATTTCATTAATATCTTCAATAAGATTTTCGATATTAATTTTTCGAAAGGGAGTTCTTAATTTGTACTCAATATAGGTTCTATTTGCTTCTTCTTTTAATAAAGTCATAGAAATATTTTGAGGAATTATGCTATGGGACTCTATAGTATAGTTAATTTCTTTGAGTTTACAGGTGCCATTGACCGCAACGACTTTTAAAGTTTGACTATTTCTAAAAAAATAGGTTTCAACGGAGCGCTCTAAGGTTAGGAAAACCAATACAGTTGCGACGAATGCTGAAAAATAAAATCCGGCTCCTGCCGCCAATCCAATTGCGGATACCACCCATAGTGATGCAGCAGTGGTTAATCCTTTAATTGATGTTTTATCTCTTAATATTGTCCCTGCCCCTAGAAAACCAATGCCTGAAACAACTTGGGCGGCTAATCTTGCCGGATCTTTATTCACTGAATCAAAATCAGAAAATCCATACATAGATATGATCATAATCAAAGCGGCACCTAATGAGACCAAAATATGAGTTCTAAACCCTGCTGGACTATCGTTTCGTTCTCTTTCAAGCCCCACTACTCCACCAAAAACACAAGCCAAAAATAATCTAAGAGCCACCTCATAATCAGTTATGTACATACTTTCACATCTTTCACTGTTATTTTTGCGGAAAGTTATACTGTTGAAGACATTTTAAGAGGGTTGTGACTGGAGAGTTATTACTATCACTATTTATTTCATTATTCGTTGAATGCATGGATAATTCCTTTTCATTCCTAGAGCCTTCTAATTATAATTTTTAATAATAAATTCACTAGAATTAGTCTATATGGATAATAAAGACACTTAGAGGGTGTGTCAAGGGTTTGAACATCCTCTAAGTGAACTCGTGATCATAAAAAGAATACATACCGGCGAAGGATAGACTAGAAATCTTCTACTTCGAGTAGATCTAGGAAAAATAGGAAAAGTGGAATTCCGAATAATAATCCCCATATTCCCAAAAAATGTTCTGCCATAATTAAAACTACTAAAGTGAAAAAAACAGGTAGTTTTGTTTTTACGGACATTAGTTTAGGGTTTAAAAAATAGGCTTCAATTCCATGTAAGACCGCGATCATAACTAACACATATAGAATCTTCATTAATCCTCCTAATTTGAAGGCTATGATTGATAAAGGAATCAACGAAAAGATAACACCTGCTACAGGTATTATTCCTAAAATAAAAATCATAAAACCTAGACCAATCACTTGATGAAACCCCATTGCACTCAAGATAATGGCGGATAAAATGGAGTTGATTAATGAAATCAGGATTTGAGTTTCCATTACTTTAGCAAATGAATTAACGAAATTTCTACCCAGCTTTTTATAGTATTTATATATAAACCCTATTTTACTATCTGCAAACTTGTTTAAGAATTTTATCGTTTTATCCTTTTCTAAAATAAGAAACAAACTAAGTATAAGGGCAATAAAGATGTTTAAACTAAATTTCCAAATGTTTGTTACCGAATGAATAAGGTAAGTACCACCCTCAACAACATAAGATTGAATGTTAGTACTAATTGCTTCCCTTACATTAGGATTTATTGCATCTTCATAATTATTGATATCAAAATTGCTGAGTTGAATTCCGATATATAATAACTGTTTACTTAAGATAGGTATATATTTATAGATAAAAAATACCATGGCAGAAGCCAATATTATAAAGATAGCAAAGGTAATCCCGGTTCGATTAATGGGCATTAGTTTAACAATTTTCTTAAAAATGTAATTTTGAATTCCGTATAAAATAAAAGAAAACATGAAAGTTAATAACAACAAATTCATCATGGGTTTAACACTAATTAAAATTGCAAATAAAAGTAACAAAGATATAATCTTTTTAAACAATTTACTTTCAAAAAAATTCTTATAATAATCCATTAATATTGTTATCCTCCCGATTTAATTCTCAATTTCTTTTCAAATTACCGCATTATATTACATAATATCACGTTATATAAACCGTATAAAGGGCTTATCCTCACAATCCAATTGTGCCCGATATATTGGTGCTTCAACTAAGGATATACCAATATTAAGCCAATACACTCATATGAAAAAGAAAAATCCACTCCAATGAGTGGCCTCCACTACTCAGTTTACATTACGTTAACTGCGTTCAATCAAGCAACTGCATCTTCAAATAACAAATGATTAGGTAGCAGATCACCGATTCATTAAGGAAGGAACTTTGCTGGAAATCTTTCTAATAACTACAAAAACCACCCAGCTAGGTGGCTCCAGTTCTCCGAAATTCAGCATTTGTTAACTGATTGCAATGCTTACTTTCGATGAATCGAAACAATGCCTAGCACGCGACCAACAACTTAAATCTGAATCTTGCTTGTATTTGATCTTCCTTCATTATACCTGAAATCTTCTTCCTGTCAACAACCCAGAACTGAAAAAGACCGAGCACCTTCGAAGACTAGTGGGACCTATTCAGCAAGAAGTTTTAGTGCAGTATGCATAAAGATGTTAATACCCTTTTGCATAGCGTCCTCATCAATATTGAAGCAAGGGTGATGATGCGGATAGACGCATCCTTTTTCCTTGTTCCCTCCTCCTAAGAAGAAGAACGCACCCGGAGCTTTTTGTAAATAGGCGGAAAAATCCTCTGCGCCCATGCTAGGTCGGACAAACGCAATCACTTCGTCCCCCATCACTTCACGTACTGTCTCTTCCAGAACCTGAACGATCCGATCATCATTGATCACTTGTCTGTAGCCTAAGATAAAGTTTAAATCATAATCTGCTCCGTGAGCTGAGGTAATTCCCTTTACTACTCGCTCAATTAAAAGTGGAACCTCTTCGCGAAGCTTAGGATTCAAGGTACGGATTGTACCGTCTATTTGCACAGTGCCTGGTATAATGTTATTTTGAGTACCACCAACAAACCGACCTACCGAGATTACCACAGGATCTAATGGATCTATATTACGTGACACAATATGCTGCAGGTTAACTACCACTTCTGCCCCAATGGTAATGGCATCGATCGTCTGATGGGGCATTGCACCATGTCCACCCTTTCCCTTGATCGTGAGATAAAACGAATCCGGTGAGGCCATCATTGGACCATACGCCAAGCCGACTTTACCGGTTTCTAAAGCTGCCCATATATGCCCTCCGATGACGGCGTCTACACCTTCCATTACCCCTGCTTGGACGAGTTCTTCAGCACCCCCTGGTGGGAACTTTTCCTCAGCATGCTGAAATATTAAGCGTAACTCTCCTTTTAACTGGAAATACAAGCTACTGAATAGTTTGGCTACGCCTAGCAGCATAGCAGTGTGTGTATCATGCCCGCAAGCATGCATCACTCCAGGATTTTGAGAAGCATAATCTACCAGAGATTCTTCTTGAATAGGCAAAGCATCAATATCCGCCCTTATGGCAATCACTTTGCCGGGCTGCTTGCCAATCAAACGAGCCATCACACTAGTTTTCGTCGGACGTGTTACCTCAAAATAACCAAAGGACTGGAGCAAGTGAAAAATAAACTCTGAGGTTTCTTCTTCATGATAAGATAACTCAGGATTTTGGTGCAACTGACGTCTCCAAAAGATGACTTCATCCTTGATTGAATCTACCAAGCTATTCAAATTGCCAATTTTCATAATAAACTCCTCTGAAAACCTTGAGTAAGTACTTTATCTGATGGCTAACCGCCGCTAGGCCTCTGGATAATTCGGACGGCAAGCCATCCTTAATTAATAAGCAATAAAATCCTGAGGGATACCCTTACCTTTTAGATAAAGCTTCCTCCGTCGACCACGACTGTTTGTCCGGTCATAAACCCTGCATGGGCGACCAAGGAATAGACGACCTCAGCAATATCTTCAGGATCTGCAATTCGCCCCAGTGGTGTACCTGCAGCAAGTCGAGAAATATGCTCTTCCTTCCCTTCCACCCAACGGGTTTGGACAATTCCAGGTGCAACACCATTAACTCTAACTTCAGGAGCTAGCACTCGAGCTAACGACTTTGTAACACTTATTGCTGCCGCTTTAGAAGCAGAGTAAGCGATAGAACTACCTAATCCAGTTAAGCCTGCTATCGATGTGATGTTCACGATGCAGCCTCGACTTTTCTTAAGTTCGGCAGAAGCCGCCCTGCAACAAAAGAACAATCCCTTTACATTGACTCCCAAGATATCATCCCAATATTCCTCTTTCATTCCCTCAAGGTCTGAATGATCAACGAAATGGGTCGTTCCAGCATTATTTACTAATATATCCAACTTACCAAAATCCAGGGCTACTTGACTAATCATTGCCCTAATTTCAGCATCCCGCGCAACGTCCGCTTTATAGATTAGGCAGCGAACTCCTAAATCCTTGATTTCTTGACAAGTTTTAAGCGCTTCTTGCTCAGATCGAGAGTAATTAATCGCAATATTAACTCCAGACTGGGCTAGTTTTAAGGCGATCGCTTTACCGATCCCGGTCCCGCCTCCAGTGATCAAGGCTGTTTTATCGTTTAACATTATAATCCTCTCCTTGTAAGCAAGTATTATGTACTACCTTCGTTTTTCTAGTATAACCCACAGGTTTATCCTAAACAAGGAATAATCGGACCAGAATGAGCATCGTCTCGATGTTCGACTTTAGCTAATGGAGTTGACTATCTAATAAGTTCCTTTAACTGCTTGGACGCCATTCGAATGTCTTCTTCTGCCAAAATGGCAGATACGACTGAAACCCCCTCAATCCCGGTAGCCATAACTCGCTTTAGGTTCGTCAGATTAATTCCACCGATCGCCACGACAGGGATTGAGACTGTTTTCCGAATAAGTTCTAACTGCCCGAGACTGACTTCTGGGGCGTCAGTCTTAGTCGATGTGCTAAATACAGCTCCGACTCCTAAATAGTCAGCACCCTGTCGTTGGGCAAGAATGGCTTCTTCTAGAGTACTGGCAGAGACCCCAATGATTCTATTGGGGCCAAACAACTCTCTTGCTTTTAGCATAGGCAGATCTTCTTGACCGACATGTAATCCCTCGGCATCGACCGCGAGGGCAATGTCTAGACGGTCATTTATAATCAGGGGAATTTGGTAGCGAGAGGTTATCTCTTTTACTTTAATGGCTAGTTGTAAGAAATCCTTGGTAGAAAGGGATTTTTCCCTAAGCTGCACCAAGGTTACCCCACCTTGTATGGCTAGCTCAATACTCTGAGCCAAATCCCGCTCTCCGAGAAGTTTTCGATCTGTGACCAAATACAAAGTGTAGTCGACCTTAACTTTACTCATAACTAATTTTACCTTCTTTAGCTAGGGTTTCGGGAGTCAAATTATAGATGCTATCCAACAATCTGGTTCTAAACGTTCCGATACCTTCCCCATGGCGCAATGAAGCCTGGGCGATTTCTCCTGCCAAGCCCATACTAATAATTCCAGCCACGGCCGCCGTATAGTAATCTTTAGTGACGCCGCAAAAGGTTCCCACGAGGGAGGTTGTCATACACCCTGTTCCCGTAACATCTGCCAAAATTCGGTGGCCATTATCCAGCAAGCACACTTGACGTCCATCAGAAACAACATCCGTTTTACCGGTTATGGCAATCACGCAGCCTAATTCAGAGGCTAGTTTTTTGGCAATCACCGAACTATCTTGTTCGTCCGCTAGCGAATCGACTCCCTTTATAGCTACATTTTGGCCAGCTAATACTTTGATCTCTGACATATTCCCCCGGATAACCTCAGGTTTTAACTCCTTAATCAACGTTTCTGCAGTGTTTGTTCTCAACTTCGTGGCCCCTACTCCTACCGGATCTAGGATCACCGGGACACCTAACTCTTTCGCCCGTAAACCGGAGACTCGCATGCTTTCAATCGTTCTGGAATTAAGAGTGCCAATGTTAAGAACTAGGGCAGAAGCAAAGCCAACCATTTCTGCCACTTCCTCCAGATCATCCGCCATCACAGGGGAACCTCCGATGGCTAGGACAATATTAGCACAATCATTCACGGTAACATAGTTCGTGATATGGTGGATTAAGGGACTTTTTTCTTTAACGAGCCTTAAGTTTTCAAAGATTATTTCACGTATTTCCATTTAGCAGTCAACCTCCATGTTATAGAATGTAAGATGCTGATAGTCAGCATAACAGGTATAGTAGCGCCCAGAACAAAGTCTAACTTGATAAACCAATAGTATAAAGCTGTACCCACTCCACATAGGAGTACGGTACCCCAGTTTACCAAAAGCTCAGGTTGGATTTTCTTGTTATTTAAAAGGAAATAATCCGTCAAGAGAATCGCAAATAAGGGCGCAAACACCGATCCAATGGCATAAAGGAAATGCTCATATTGCTCAATATTGACGATGATCGCTAGTCCGGTTCCAATCCCAGTCATGACCAAGGCCACCGTTTTCTCATTCAATTTAGGGAAAATGTTTAGAAATGTAACCCCAGCCGAATAAGCATCCAGGAAGGTTGTCGTTACCGTAGCCAAGACAATAATTCCTAAGGCTACTATACCGAGATTAGCAGCTAATAACATTGCGGCAGGGTCAGCGTCCGAGGCAATGATCGCTGCACCCAAGCCGATAATGTACATCCAACTGCTGCCAAAAAAGTATCCAAGCCAGCTGCCCCAGGCACCGTCTCGCCTTGACTTAGCAAATCGTGTGTAGTCGGAGATCAATGGTAACCAGGATAAGGGCATGATTACAGCTAATTCTATACCAAAGCCAAAAGACATATCTCCGACAACCTGTTTGGTAAACAGTTCATGGTTGCTGAAAATGATAGTACTCAAGATTATCGTTAACAAGAACAATAACACCACAGCTATGTGGTTCGCCTTTTTCCAGCCGCTATCTTTTCCAAGCCATACCCAAACCATGATAAAGACTCCAATAATCAGACTCCAAACCGTCAGATGATCAAAAGCCCATAACGTTTTGCTTATCTGGTTAACCGACCTGGCCCCAACGATAATCATCACAGCCGTCCAACCCAGTAATTGTAAAACATTCAAGACGGAAAATAGATAGGAACCGTATTTTCCAAAGGAAATTCGAGTTGATACCAGAGCAGGAATGCGCTCATCGGTTCCGATGATTCCTGCTAACACCAAAAGTGATGTTCCAACCAAGTGTCCAATCAGGATAGCCAAAACCCCCATTTTAAATCCTAGGGGAGCCAACAGTCCACCGGTTAAAATTTCAGCGACTGAAATAGCTGCGCCAAACCAAAGAGTTGAAAAATTAAACATACTTAAATTATTTTTTGAAGCTATACTCACTCTATTAATCCCGCCTTTTTGTATAGTGTGTAAAAGTGATGAGTCGGTCCTATACCTTTTCCGATCGATAAAGACTGTTGAATGGCAATTGTGATATATTCCTTGGCTAAGGGGACTGCTTGATTAAGGCTGTACCCCAACGCCAGATTTGCAGTGATGGCCGATGAAAGAGTACATCCTGTCCCATGAGTATTCTTAGTAGCAATCCTAACCGAGCTAAAATAACTAAATTCCTGACCGTCAAAGAGGATATCTACAGAGTCATCCTCTAAGTGCCCTCCCTTTAACAGTACATTCTTAGCCCCCATCTGATAAATCACCTTTGCAGCCTCTTCCATTTGCTTTAGCGTGCCAATGGACCTTTTGGTCATGACCTCAGCCTCTGGAATATTTGGGGTGACGATCATTGCCATGGGCAATAATTCCCTAATCAAAGTTACTTCCGCCTCCGGGTTTAACAAGTGGTAGCCGCTCTTAGACACCATGACTGGGTCTAAGACAATCGTTTGAGGCGCATAGTGTTTCAACTTTTCTGCAATCACCTCGATAGTTTGAACTTGGGAAACCATACCGATTTTCACTCCGTCGACCTCAATATCGTCGAAAATTGCTTCGATTTGTTGACCAATAACCTCTCTAGAGATATCCTGAACAGCAAAAACTCCTTGGGTATTTTGGGCAGTGACTGCGGTTATTACGCTCATTCCATAGACACCATGAGCACAGAACGTTTTTAGGTCAGCTTGAATCCCTGCTCCTCCACTAGAATCTGAACCAGCTATGGTAAGTACTTTTTTCATAGGTTACTACCTCCTCCATTATTCAATATTCTCTCTTAAAAAACTAAAAAGAGCACAGATCCCCAGAATAGGGTTTGTGCTCTTTCATCTTCATAAAAGAGTAAAAACTGCTTACCTACGCTGGCATTATCCAGATCAGGTTAAAAGGGTCTTAGACCTTATCGGGTCTAAATCTCAGCCAGCCTTTCTAGCTCCCCTGCCCACATCATATATATTTTGTTAAAAATAACATGGAAAATGGGATTAGTCAATCCTATTGAACACGATTCCTACACCTTTCTCTAAATGCTTTTTACTAATTATTTTGTTCTCTCCACTTTCCATGCTACTCATTGAGTAGATCTTCCTCCAGTCTAGGCAAGATTAGCCTATCGGACGGATCGACGATTGATCAATCCTAAATACTTTAATAAATATAGGTACTAATTTAGGGTCAAATTGAAGCCCGCTGTTTTCCATCAATTCATTAAAAGCTTGCTCTTGGCTCATGGCTTTTCGATACGGGCGATTACTTGTCATGGCATCGTAGGCATCCGCAATTGCCAAAATACGGCACTCTAAGGGAATGTCGTTTTCCTTAAGTCCTAAGGGGTAACCCTGACCGTTCCACCATTCATGATGTCTCAAAATGTGATCGGCAATGGGCAGTAGATCCGGGGCAGATTGTGCAATCCGATGTCCAATTTCACTATGTCGCTGCATTTCCTTGAATTCTTCAAAGGTTAAACGCCCAGGCTTGAAAAGTATACGATCAGGAATACCCACTTTACCGATATCATGAAATTGTGCCAACAATCGTAAATCTGCGAGAGTTCGCTCCGATAATCCCATTGCTTCTCCAAGGGTAAGGACTATGTCTTGCAGACGATCGGCATGCCCTTCCGTGATAAAATCTCTAGCCTCCATTGCTTTCATAAGTGCCTGAACTATGGCACTGCGAGTGCTTTTACTTCGATGTAGTTTTTCACGATACATGCCATCATCAGCTTCTTTGAAGACCACGTCAACGTTCACATTTGTTTCCTCACTCACAGCAAATCCTATTGATAAGCTGAGTGGAAACTCCACATTCTCGATATTGTACTCTTCAACAGCCTTACGAATTCTATAACAAGCTTGTTCAACAATTTTCATGTCGCTTTTTGGCAAAAGGATGGCAAACTCATCTCCGCCAATCCTAAATAATAAATCATCCTCGCGGAAACACTTCTTAATAATACCAGCAGTGAGCCAAAGTAACTTATCACCAGTGCTATGTCCTAACGTATCGTTGACAAGTTTCAAGCCATCAACATCGCAAACAATCAAGCCTATCGGCGCATAATCATCTCCCCTAAGGAGACGCATTTTTTCTTCAAAGAACGTGCGGTTGTAGAGATCGGTTAGGGCATCATGAAAGCTCATATGCTCGAGTTTTTCCTGAAATTGTTTTCGTTCGGTAATATCTTCGCCAATACTGGCAACCCCAGAGACATTCCCGTCTGCATCAAATAAGAGAGTATGATTCCAATTGACATATCGTTTTTGGCCATTTTTAGTTTGAACAGGATAGACATTATGAACTATTATCTCCTTACTGTTCAATACCTCTTTAAACCAAGCATATGTACTCTCACGTAATTCATTCGGGACAAAAATATCAAAAAAGCTTTTTCCAATCACTTCTTCCCTTTTAAAACCAGCTAACTCTAGTATAAAGTCATTACAAAAGAGTATTCTACCGTCCTTATCCATAATTCCTGTAATTAGTTTAACATTTTCGAGGATCGAGCGTAAGCGGCGTTCTGATTCCCGCAATAATTTTTCCTTTGATTGGAGTTTTTCGTAATTGAATCTCAGTTCTTCCTCTGCAGCTCCAAGTTCTTCGTAACTTTTCTCCAAATTTGCTTGAACCTTTGTTTTTTCAATAATTTCTCCCTTCAAGTGTAGTTTTGAGTTTTCTAGTTCACGAAAACTTTCCTGAAGTGCTTCGACCATCCTCTGGAAATTAGTTGCCAGGGATTGAACTTCTAAAACTGGGCTATTCAGCTGATAAGTATCCACACGTTCATGAATTTTATGATTGAGCTCCGTCGTAAACTTTGTCAACGTTGTAAGGGGGACGACTAGCCAACGACTTAATAAAAAAACTAAAAAAACGCCGAAAATAACTGTTAACCCGATAAAGTAGATAGGCAAGTAACTCAACTGATTCGTAATATAGGTTAATGGAACCGTGACCCCTAAAGACCATTTGACCCCTGGAACTGGAGTAAAGGCAAGGTATTTGTCCTCGTTTTCATACGTGTACCTAGTAACCCCTGTTCCCCCCCTAACCATTTTATGGATGGCACCTTGATAACTTTGAGAGACATTGTTTTCTTTGAGCACATTATATTTCATAATGAATTCTTGGTTCGGGTGAACGATCATCAGTCCATCTTGCTGAACCATAAAAGCATCCCCAATCTCTCCGACTTTTTTTGATGTAACAAGTTGGCTAAGTTCAGCTAAGTTAACACTCCCCCCTAAAAGGCCAACCACTTTGCTTTCTATAATAACTGGAGCCGCTACAACAATGGTGTGATTGCTACTCCCCTTGGAAATTACAGGATCTGATATCACACTATTGCCCGTAGCTATAACCTTTTGAAAATATTCACGATCAACAATACTGCCAGTAAGACCCGAACTCAGAGAGTAATTTCCCAAACTATCGGCAAAGAAAATATCCTCAAAGTCTTTGTTACGCAGGACTTCTTTGCTTAAATAAGAAACAATTGCCTCCTTGTCTCCACTTTTGACAAGTGGAGTATTTGCCATAATCTCGATTTCTGTTTTATGAGCGTCTAACCATAAGCCGACTTCAGAACCCGAAGATAACGTCAGCGAGGAGATATGCATTTCTAAATTAGCAATTAAAAGATCTTTCGTCTGTAAATAGGCCAATAAGGATAAACCACCTAGGCCAAATATTAAAGCAATAGTAATAAGAGAAGTTACATTTATCTTGAATTTTTTCATTGATACCTCCAGAATAGTTATGATAAAGAAACGTCAATTCACTTTTTAAAATTTTACTCAATTAACATTACCTTCTCTTTAATAACCCAAAAATCCTCTACAAAAAATGGATTAGCTACAAATATAATAATAAACTCCTATATTTTATTAACTTCCAAAGTTTTGTCTCACCAATATGATAAAGTGTTTATAGGAGCAAATACATTTTAGGAGGAACCATATGACAGACCCTTTACTCATCGGTTTAATCATTATCTTTTTTGTTATTATCCTGATTTTACTTGTTATTTTATTGACCCGCTCGTCGCGTAATCCCTTTATCTTATTTGAAAGTAAACTTGTAGCTTTAGAGAAAAATCTGGAGCGCAACGAGCGACTTGTAAATGGAGAGATCGCCAAGAACCGAGAGGAGTCCAATACGAACGCCAGACAAATCCGCGAGGAGCTAAACCAATCCGTCCGCTTGTTTAACGATTCTGTACTGGCTCGTATGGCAGAAATCGCCAATCTCCAACGCAACCAATTAGATATTTTCGCAACTCAGTTAGGCTCTTTAACCAAAACGAATGAACAGAAATTAGAGCACCTGCGCAAAACGGTTGAAGAACGCCTGCTACTCCTTCAACAGGATAACAGTCAGAAATTAGACCAAATGCGCTCCACTGTGGACGAAAAGCTCAGTGCTACACTAGAACAACGCCTCGGAGAATCGTTCAAACTGGTCAGTGATCGCTTAGAGGCTGTGCACCAAGGGCTTGGAGAAATGCAAACCCTAGCATCTGGAGTCGGGGACTTAAAAAAAGTACTGACCAATGTAAAAACGCGGGGCATGTGGGGCGAAATCCAACTAGGCAACTTATTGGACCAAATTCTCACGCCCGAACAGTACTCCTCGAATGTCATAACTAAAACTGGCAGCAACGATCGTGTCGAGTTTGCTATCAAGCTTCCCGCCAGGGACGGACAAGACAATGTTATTTGGCTTCCCATCGATGCCAAATTTCCTATGGAAGATTACGAGCGCTTAGTCGAAGCACAAGATCAAGCTAATCTGGCACGGATTGAGGAACTGGGTAAATCTTTAGAGCAACGTATTAAACTAGAGGGGAAAACCATCCGAGATAAGTATCTTGATCCCCCTAACACGACAGATTTTGGCATCTTATTCTTACCAGTCGAAGGATTATACGCCGAAGTGTTGCGCCGTCCCGGTCTTTGTGAAATTCTCCAACGAGAGTATAAAATCGTGATTACCGGGCCAACCACCTTGGCGGCACTTTTAAATAGTCTCCAGATGGGCTTTAGAACTTTGGCAATAGAAAAGCGCTCCAGTGAAGTTTGGAACTTACTGAGCGCCGTTAAAACAGAATTCGGCAAGTTTGTAGAAGTGCTAGAGAAAACACAGAAAAAACTCCAGGAAGCAAGTAATACCATAGATACTGCAACTAGAAAATCACGAACGATTGTACGAAAGCTAAAAAATGTCCAAACACTTCCAGGTAATGAAGCGGACTTAATCTTGGAACAAGGGTTGGAGAGCGAAAACTAACACACGATCAAAAATCTATTGAAGAATTGCTTGATCATGATCTATACACTCTCTATATACAATCTATACAGTATCTTTAGCGTTGCTAGGACGAACATAGCCCTAATTAAAAACCGTTGCTGTCTCCCACATCTTATGATAGAGCCCTTTTAGTCGTAGTAGCTCTTCATGCTTTCCCCGTTCAACGATCTGCCCCTTGTCGAGTACGAGAATCTCATCCATTTTCTCTAATCCAGGAAGGTGATGCGTTATCACTAATGTGGTGCCCCCCTCCATGAGTTGATAGATTTCATCCATAACCTCTCGTTCGGTTAAAGGATCAAGTCCAGCCATGGCTTCATCAAGTATTAATATCGGGGCGTTTTTTAACAGCACTCGAGCAATTGCCAAACGCTGTCTCTGTCCCCCTGATAATTTGAATCCCCCTTCCCCGACGAGACTGTTATACCCTTGGGGCATTGACAGAATAAAATCGTGAAGTTTAGCCTGCTGAGTTGCTCCAATTAGTTCTGCATCCGTTGCCTCGGGTTTCGCCAAAAGGAGATTTTCTCGAATCGTCGCGTTAAAAAGATGGGTTCGCTGAGTCACGACTCCAAAGAAGCCCCGAGCACCCTCCTGAGTGTACTCTCGTATAGAATGCCCACCCAAGTCAATCCTCCCCTCGTCGTATTCCCAAAAACGAAGGAGAAGGTTCACGATACTTGTTTTGCCAGCTCCACTCTGTCCAACTATCGCCACCTTGCCTTGTTGGGGAATCCGAAACGTCAGACTATTTAAAGCCCATGATTCGTCTTGGTCATACCTAAAGCACACGTCTTGGAAGGAAAAATCCACTCCCTTCGGTCTGGGAGAATCTGCGCCATCATCTTGTACAACAGGTTCAGTCTCGATCAACTCCAGCAAGCGATCCGCAGCGGTACGGTTTTGCTCAAGATGATGAGGGACAAGGGCCAAAGGATATAGCGCTTCAAAACTGCTGAAGGTCCCCAGAGCCAACATCCCTAAGTTCAATCCACTCAATTTACCTTTTTCCACGAGTAGTATCCCGAGAACGAGCACGAGCCACAGACCTAGATTGGCGATCATCCCCATCAGGGCAGAGGAAAGTGCCGCTAACCATGCGATTCGACGCTGCTGATTGATCAATTTTTTGTCTGTTCGTTGAATTTTGGCCAAATGCGCTGGGGCTTGACCATAGGCCACTAATTCCGTAATTCCCAAGAGGCTATCAGCAACTTGTGTATTCAGCTCTGCTTTTAAAGCGACCAACTGACGCCCAATCCCTTGACTCAGACCTTTTATTCCCCACGGTATCCCAAGCCCCGCTAGCAGAAAACAGGCGGCAAGAATGAAGGAAAACCGTACATCATAACGGGCTAAGAAAAGTCCATACCCCAAGAGAACCAATAATGCGACAAATGGCGGCGCAAAAACTCGCAAAAAAAGATTTTGCTGGATTTCCACATCCGCTACAATCCGACTAAGCAGATCCCCACTCCGAAAGTTTAACAACCGTGCCGGGGCGAGAGGTTCTAACCCTCGATAAAACTTGACGCGTATTTGGCTCAAGACCCGAAACGTTACGTCATGGGAGACATAGCGTTCTAAGTAACGAAAGACAGCGCGGGAGATTCCAAAAAAGCGAACTCCAACGATGGTAACCATTAAATCAAGTATTGGTGGATGAAGGGCAGCGCGGGCGAGAAGATAGGCAGACGTCGCCATCAAGCCTATATGACTCGTGATCGTAAGCGTACTTAAAAGTAGAGCTAACAGGATTCTCCGCCAGTAAGGTACCATCAAATGAATTAACCACGTCATACTCTTCATAGGGAGTTCCCTCGATATTCTGAGACCAGTCGGCAATAGAGCCCTTGCTCTCTCATTAATTCTTCGTGATTACCCTGTTCTACAATCTGCCCTTGATCTAAAACTAGAATTCGATCCGCTTGACGAACAGTACTTAGCCTATGGGCGATGATTAAAGCGGTCTTTCCCTGCAACAGTCTCATCAAGGCTTGCTGAACTGCGTATTCACTGTCTGGGTCCAAAGAAGAGGTTGCTTCATCTAAAATGAGTAAAGGAGCATCTTTCAGTATAGCTCGAGAGATTGCAATTCTTTGGGCCTGTCCACCACTTAAGCGAGTACCTCCTTCTCCAAGTAGCGTATCATAACCGTTAGGAAGACCTAAAATAAACTCATGGGCTAACCCCTCTTGAGCAGCACTCCTAACCTCTTCGAGGGTTGCAGAAGGCCTGCCGAAGAGAATATTCTCCACGATGCTCCCTGCAAAAAGATAGGGGGTTTGGGGAACGTAGGCAATTTGTTCACGCCAATTTTTTAGCGAAATGGTCTTGAGTGACTGTCCGTTGACGAAAACATCCCCTGTGGAAGGCTCTATAAAGCGAAGCAAAATCTGAGCAATCGACGTTTTACCTGCACCACTCGGGCCGACGAGAGCAACTCTCTCACCAGAAGATAGAGATAGGTTGATACCATTCAAGGCTGGCACCTCTCCCGCCTGGTACGTTAAGCTAACGTTTTGAAGGGAGATGTGAAAATCAGAGGATAACGTTTGATCACGGTGCTCCTCTCCACCCATCAATGGGAGATCCAGAATCTCAAAGATCCGCCCCGCCGCATTCAGCCCAGACAACCCAGCGTGAAAATTTAAGCCGAGTGTTCTTAATGGGGTGTAAAATTCGGGTGCCAAAAGCAAGAGAAATAGCCCCGTAGAAAATGAGAGAGTTCCATAGATTAGCCTTAACCCAATAGTTACGGCAACGATGGCTGTGCTGATCGTTGCTAAGAACTCCAACATTAGTGCTGATAAAAAAGCAATCCGCAGCACACTTAGTGTGGTTTTACGAAACGAATCACTGACTCTCTCAATCACCCGTGTTTGGTCTTTAGCCCGTCCAAAGACTTTGAGAGTCGCCATCCCCTGTAAAACATCTAAAAAATGTGCGCTCATCCAACTTAGACTTTGCCACTGTTGAAGGGATTTTTTCTCAGCCAGCTTTCCAATCAGAATCATAAAAACAGGAATGAGCGGTCCTGTTATGAGAAGTATTAAGCCAGATTTCCAATCTAAGGGATACACAAATCCTAAAATAAGCAGGGGTATTCCTGCAGCCAAAAGTAACTGAGGAAGGTACTTGGAAAAGTATTCCTCGAGAGATTCGATCCCATCCACCACCGTTGTGATTAACTCTCCTGTCCTTTCCCCCCGAGCATACGCAGGTCCTAAAGAGACAATATGGCTCATTAACCGTTTACGCAGACTTGTCTTGATGAGCAAAGCCGCTTCATGAGCGCTTATTTCACTGACCCATTGAAAGACCGCTCGCAGCACGATGATTCCGAGTATGATCAATAGAAAAGTCCAGACTGAGCTAAGGGTAGCCCCTTCTAAGAATACCCCAGCAACAATCCTAGAGAAAAACCAAGCTTGGGCCACGGCCAGCAAAGCAATTCCAATGCCCAGTCCAACCGTGAGCATCAGATACCCCCAAACGGGTCTCCCCTCTCGAACTAATCTCTTATCAAACATTGATTCATCTCCTAATTTCGTCACATGCAAGTCGGGGACGTTCTTAACTTGTATCTACTTCTACGTAAAACGCTACGAAATATAAGCAAAATTAGGGGCAAGATATATCTTGCCCCTTCATTCTAAAGGATACTAACTTAATAGTGAAGGTCTTTTTCTGTCACGCGTTTGCGGAAGACCCAATAAGTCCAGCCCTGGTACAGAAGAACGATCGGAACCATAGTCAGAGCGATTATTGTCATAAGCTTCAGTGTGTACGGACTAGACGAGGCATTATAGATGTTAAGACTCCACTCTGGATTGAGACTGGAAACCATCACTCTTGGGAAAAGTCCCCAAAACAAGCCTACGGTAAACAAGAGAATAGTCAAACCATTCACAATAAAAGCCCAGCCAGGCTTATGGAAACGTATCAACACATAGGCGATGATAAGGGTTACTCCGGACCCTATCAAAGTGATGCCTGCCCCCAGACTTGCAAAGAGATCAGTCTGGAAATAGGTTAAACTTGCCAACAGTAGAACTACCGGAATGGCTACTAATCCGATGCTTCGGGCGGCATTCGAAGCACGCTCAGCCAGTACACCCGTGGTTTTGAGGCTGAGGAACAAAGCACCGTGAAACATGAAAACGAACAGAGTGGTTAACCCGCCAATAATTGCATACGGATTGAGTAAGGTAAAGAAGGTTCCTGCGTATTGCATATTGGCATCAATAGGTACTCCCCTTATCAGATTCGTCATGGCGACTCCCCAAAGAAATGCGGACAGGAAGCTACCAGTGAAAATCATCCAATCCCATGTACCGCGCCATAGAGGACTGCTGTCACTACTGCGAAATTCAAAGGCAACGCCACGAATAATTAAACTAACTAACACCAGAAACAAAGCGAGAAAGAAACCACTAAACAAGGTCGCGTACCAATTTGGAAAAGCTGCAAAAATAGCTCCGCCAGCCGTAATCAACCAGACCTCGTTGCCATCCCAGTGTGGTCCAATCGTATTGATGATGACGCGACGTTCTGTATCGTTTTTACCTAGGAACGGAAGCCAAATCCCTACTCCGAAATCAAATCCTTCCAGAAAAAAGAATCCAACAAATAGGACAGTAATGAGTATGAACCAAAGGATGTTTAAGTCCACAAAGACGCCCCCTTTATTTCACGATGCAACGTTTCGTCCGTGCTAGCCCCTTCCGGTCCTTTCTTTATAACCTTGGTCATAAGGTAGATGTCCGCTACCGCTAAGATTGTATAAATCAGAATGAAGCCTACAAAGGCAATCAGCATACTAAGGGCAGAAACAGAGGTTGATACACCAGCTTCAACTCTTTGCAATCCATAGACTATCCAAGGTTGACGTCCGGTTTCAGCCAGGAACCAACCCGCAGTATTCGCAATATAGGGTACAGGAATCGTCCATAGCGCAAATTTCAGAAACCAAGCCTTATCCTCTAAACGATTGGTTTTATAGAAATAGAGACCTAGCAATGCGATCAAGATTAACCACATACCGGCTGTTAGCATTATCCGGAAACTCCAGAATAACGAAGAAACCGGTGGGACATAGTTTCCTTCCCCATATTTCTGGACTGCAGCAGCCTGAAGCTCATGAATTCCCTTGACTTCCCCCGTAAAACTATTGAAGGAAAGGAAGCTCAACATTCCAGGAATCTTAATTTCAAAATTGTTTTTCTGACCCTTCTCATCAATAGCGGCAAATAACGATAAACCAGCCGGATTTTCAGTCTCCCAATGTGCTTCAGCAGCAGCCATCTTCATGGGTTGGGATCCAACAAGATGCATTCCTTGTAAATGACCTACTCCAGAGACTCCCAAGGAACTGATTAAGCCAAAAACCACTGCTATATAGAATGAACGTCGAAAAACTTCCAGATGATTCTTTTTCAATAAATGATAAGCACTAACTCCCATGACGAAAAACGCCCCAGTCACAAATCCACTCAGTACGGTATGAGGAAACTGATATAGTACATGAGGATTTGTAATTAAGGCCACAAAATCGACCATCTCCGCTCGGCCATTACGTATTATAAATCCGACCGGTTCTTGCATAAACGAGTTAGCGACCAAAATCCAAAACGCAGACAAATTCGAAGCGATCGCCACCACCCAAATAGTCATTAAATGAACTTTCTTAGACAGTTTATCCCACCCAAAAACCCATAAGCCTAAAAAGGTAGACTCTAGAAAAAAGGCTACTAACGCCTCAATGGCTAATGGCGCACCAAAGATATCCCCGACAAATCGAGAATACTCAGACCAGTTCATTCCGAACTGAAACTCTTGGACTAAACCTGTCACGACACCCATTGCAAAGTTTATAAGGAATAATTTCCCCCAAAACTTTGTCATTTTCTTGTACGTTTCATCTCCCGTTCGCACATACCAAGTCTCCATCATCGCTACGAGAACACCTAACCCCAAGGTCAGTGGCACGAATAGAAAATGATATGACGTGGTTACTGCAAATTGTAATCTGGACAAGATGAGTTCGGTCATCGTTGCACCTCCAATTATTTAGTATAAGGCCCTAATATGCTTTCAATGTTTAAAGTATAACGAGTTATGATATTGCACATTTTCCTTTCTTTTCTAAGTTGCTTGTACCTTTCTTGGTAAATTAAGATAGGTATTTTTTTATGTAATAAATTCCCTTTGGTCTATTTATTATTATACTAATTATTATTTAAGGCGTCAATTAAAATATTGTTGCATAGTTTGAAAAAATCAACAGGATATTCTATTAATCCGAATTCTACCATACACAATATCTTTGTTCCCCTTAGATCTTATGCGTTTAAACATTTTGGAATCCTTAAAAATCCGTGCGGAGAAATCCTGGACAAAAGTTTCTCAACCAATTCTTAGTAATTCATCAACTGCCATCAAGATCTTTTCAAATTCCCTCAGATCGCCACTAAACAACTGGCTGGGTTTATTCGTCAGGATCCTTTCCGTTTGAGCTGCAAAATCGGTTTAAGGATTTCGTTCCTGTCTTTATAAACATCAAGTACTTGCCTAACGGAGTTATTGATATCTTTGAAAATGATCTTATTTCTATTTTAAGCACAGTGGAGGAAATTCCTCATATATTGTCGAATGGAACAAGAAAGAATGGGCCTTTAAATAACTAAATGGAGGAGGAAATCGCATTGAAAAATCTTCGTAATCTAGCTCTGATGATCTCCATTGTTACCTTACTTTTCTCAGTGATTATCTTTACTCCCTATCCAATTATACTAAGTGCTGCGCACCCGCCCATTTACGTTAAATCTGATCTTACCCATTCTACTTCAATTGGTTATTCTCCTGCCCAGATCAAAGCTGCTTATGGAAGTCCTTTTATCATAAATACCTTTTTTTCTAAGCACTTTGGTCTTCCTCCAACGAACCTAATCATTGCTTATCTTAAGGTCAAAACTGCCTTTAACGCCGATCCTAATTCTAAAATTCCAGTTAATCAATCGGAATGGTTTGAAGTTGGAGGTACTAGTTTTTCAGTTCCAGTATGGGCTGCGCTGATCGCTCTTGCAGACCATCAAGAAGTGAAACCAAAAGAAGCTGAGACTTCAACTCTTACTCAAACCTTAAAGAATCAAGATATGCCCAAAACGATCAAGTTTCCTGAAGAAGGCATTCCTGTCCTTATGTATCATTCTATCAGTACGATTCCTGGCAATTCTCTTGGCGTTCCGGTAAAACAATTTACTGAAGAGATTGAATGGCTTCACCGCCAAAATTATCATTCTTTATCCCTTGATGAGTTTTATCAGGCTTTAGCTAATAAGACTCCTGTCCCTGACAAGCCCATCTTACTCACGTTCGATGACGGATATTCAGACAATTATACTGAGGCCTGGCCAATATTACGCCAAAATGGCTTCAAGGCTACGTTTTTTATTGTTACAAATTCTGTAGGTCCTGGAATGATGAACTGGGATCAACTTAATGAACTTACCCGTGAAGGAAACTCGATAGGCAGTCATACTTTACATCATTTGGACTTAGCCACCCTTTCTAATAAACAACAAGAAAGTGAACTTGCCATTTCAAAGCAGGAAGTAGAGAACCATCTAGGTATCATTGAACAGGCCCTTTGCTTTCCTTCCGGTCGCTATAATAAAACTACGGTTAACTGCGGTCGAATTTTATTAAATAGGAGAATTGAGTACTTATGGAAACAGTCAAGCCAGTACGCCCTTCCCCAATCTTGGAATGATCCGGGCGAGTGGATTCGTAATATGGTACTTTGGGTCTCTATCATTCTATATTACAAGACTAAGTTCTTTCGACCAGCCTTTTGCTGATTCTAACAGGACTCCTGTAATTATTACCTATAACTGTTTATTTATATATTAACATAATGATAACTATATCGTATATAAGAATATATTGTAACATGGTTATATTTTATGCTGATTTTTGAGTTGGGCTTATGCCTTTTGCAAGAAAATCACCTACACTCTTCTCATATAAAACTAACTATTGTATTGACCATAAAGGGTTCCCGCTTTAAGCATTGCAAAAACATTGACCGGCAGAGTCCATAAATACTCCCCTTATATCTATAACTAACTAAATTTAGCTACTGCATGGCATTCAGCAATAATACTCTGATTCACCTTCTACATACTCATAAAGGCCTAGCCCATGTTTATTCCCTTTCTATACAAGAGCATCCCTTAATAAATTTTGCAGAATAATCACAACCACCCGCTCAGCGGGTGGTTTGCTCTAGCCCTATAAGGGCTGGGTACAGGCTGAGCCTAAAGGCTCGCTGAAAGTTTCGCCAACCGCACCCTGTCCCGAACTACCCCTAAAGGGGTTGCGGGGCTATTTTTTCTTGTTCTTTTCTACTGGCTCACCCGTAAACGGGTCAACAAACTCTTTGATAGTTAGCTGATCTGCCGCGATATCCTCTTGTAATTGTTTACGGATATATTGTTCTATTGCCTTTTTGTTCCTCCCTACTGTATCTACATAATAGCCTCTGCACCAGAAATGCCTATTCCCATACTTGTACTTTAAGTTCGCATGCCTATCGAAGATCATCAACGAACTTTTTCCTTTGAGGTATCCCATAAAACTTGATACACTTAGTTTCGGAGGAATAGACACTAACATATGAATGTGGTCTGGACATGCGTTTGCTTCTATGATTTCTACTTTCTTGTAATCACACAATGTCCTTATTATCTTTCCTATATCCCCTTTGATTTTTCCATAGATTATTTGCCTACGATATTTTGGGGCAAACACTATGTGATATTTACAGTTCCACTGCGTATGTGCTAAACTTTCTGTATCCATTGGGATCTACCTCCTTTGTCTTAGTGCGGCTGACGAAACCGGCACTATTTTAACAAAGGTAGGTAGTTTTTTCTACTCATAGCTAAAGCTTTTTGGAACCACCTGCATAGCAGGTGGTTTTCGTTTAGACAAAAAAAACTCTTCCTTTTCAGGAAGAGTCAGATAGCCCTAACTAAATAAATGTCTTTAATCGCAAAAATCTGCCCAGTTAGCAGGGTAGGTAGCATAGAAGACTTTACAAAACGTCGGAGAGGAAAAGACCACTTGGCTTCCCTTAGGAATATAAACTACATCTCCAGGTTGAGCACGGAAGACTTGCCCCTCAACTTCCAGGACAAACTCTCCCTCTATGACATAATCGACTTCATCATAATTTAAAAACCAAGGCAATCTGGAATGATCAAACGTCATAAAACCCGAGGCGAGGTTACCCACCCGTGAGTCAATCACATCAACGAGTCCCACCTTTTGCCCAGGAGGAGCTTCTAGAAAAGGCTGGATCACCACGGTTTCCCCTTTGACATGAGTCGCTTTGGGGTTCTCACAGGCTGGCTTGAGCACCTCACCTAGAATCTTTTGCACCGCTTTTTTCAGGTCATCACTCTGGTTTCCTAAATCTGTAACGGTTCCAGAGGAAACACTGACTTCTCTGACACTAGGCTTTTGATTCACCAGGGGTTCGGTCGATTGACCGACAACACTGTGACTGACAATTTCTTGTCTCCCTTTGCTAATCGTGATCCCTAATTCTTTAGCGAGATCTTTGGCAGAGGGTGTTAGAACACTATCTTCTTCTATGACAATATTTTTATCTAACTTGGCCAAATCTCGTAATACGGCCGCCGAAATAAATCGTCCCATAGTACACCTCCTTATCGAGGCTCGAGGTTCGATGCTCGAGGCTCGATTTTTTATTCGATGACCGATGCTCGATGTTCGATGCTCAATTTTTAAGTTTTAGTGGTTCGGTATTCTTATTCTTCCGTTGGTATTCACTACATTAGACATTAGACATTAGACTTCATACTTCGTATCTCGTGTTCTTCGTCTCGCGCTTTGCGCCTCGTATCCACTAGTTCATTGCCCTAGTTTCTAACTTCGTGCTTCGCGCCTCGCGTTTCGCCTACACTAGGCTTTCGATGAGTTGCTTCGCGGGTCTTGGGATGACAACTTGACGAATGAGGAGGCCCTTTTCACTAGCTATGGCGCTTCCCTCTTCGACCGCTGCTTTCACGGAGGCGACTTCTCCTGTGAGTACGGTATAGCTTTTGCCCCCGATTCCAAAGGCCAGATGGATCAGCATAGGCTCGACATCTCCTGCTTTTACGGCTGCATCGGCTGCTTCGATTAAGGATGCCACGCTGTACGTCTCGATAATCCCTAGGGCTTTAATATCATATAGCCTGTTGGCGTTGCCGATGGCTGGTAAGATGGACGGATGAACATTGGGGATCACGAAAGAATCCACCACGGTCTCCGCACCTAAGTCGATGCCAGCGTTCACTGATTGCTGGACTCCCGAGACATCTCCACTCACCATGACGATATACTTTCCAGGGCAGATGGTTTTCGCTACCAAAATGGTCACATCGGCTGTTTTGACCATAATATCGGCACATTCGATACCTTGTGCTATGCTTGTTAATTCGACTAGCCCTATGGCATGGATCATTTGGCTGCACCACCTTTCCGTATCGTTATGGTTTGAGGGGTCATCTCTATTACGGTTCCCCCGATGCTAGCGTGGACTTTTGCTCCTAGTGCTCCTGCTGGAATTTCTCCGATGAGTTGTCCAACCTGAACGATGTCTCCAACTTTAACGATGGGGGCTGCAGGTGCTCCAATATGCTGTTGGAGCTTGAGCGTGACTTCCTCTGGTTGATACACGTCTAAGGATAAGGGGGCTTCTTTATACCAGGGCCTTAGTCTCAAGCGATCCATTAAACGTGACGATGGAACTAAGCGATGCTTGGCCATCGGGTCAACCTTCCCGAGTTCCCCTTGATATTTGATGCCTTTGGCTCGAAGCTCTGCTTTCAGGGCCATATTCACTCTCAGCGGTGAGATTCCCACTGGACAAGCATAGGCTTCACATACGCCACACTCTGAGCAGGTTAGGGCGCTGGTGACTAGTAACGGGTCTGCCATGGTTTTATAATTGACCGCTCGAATCAGGCGATGGGGAGAGAGTTCGTGACCGATGATATGCCTTGGGCAGAGCTCAGTACAGAAACTGCACTGTTCGCAGACGGTTTTAGCGATTCTTAAGATCGTTTCAACGGTCATGCTTTTTCGTTTAATGAGTGGATGGTCCTTAGGAAGGCCGATCAATCCGCCAGTGGTTTTGGTCACGGGGCTCGAGAGGTCGGTGATCAACGTCCCCATCATGGGTCCTCCGCTAAGATACGCGAGGTCCTGGTCGATGCCACCGGCTAGTTCGAGTACGTCGCGCAGGGAGGTTCCGATCGGGACGGTGACGGTCTTCGGTACTTTGACGGCCCCTGTGACGGTGAGTGTCCTTGTGGTCACGGGGATTCCAACAACGGCTCTTGCTACATTGATCAGGGTTTGGACGTTATTAACGACAACTCCGATGTTTAAGGGTATCCCACCTGGTGGGACTCGCCTTCCCGTCGTTAGCCAGATGGTGATGACTTCGTCTCCGGCAGGATAGATATCCGGCATAATGGCGATCTCTAGGTTATCCGTGTTCATAATATAGGGCCCTAAGGCTGCTATCGCGTCCTTATATTTAGCTTTTAAAGCGATGATTCCTTTTGGGGCACCGGTCGCCTTCATGGCTAGAGTTAAGCCTTTAACAAGAAGCTCTGGATAGCGTGCTGCCAATTGTTGGTCGGTTTTTAGTAAGGGCTCACATTCTGCTGCGTTGACGATGACGATCTCGGCCTTTGCTGAAAGCTTGACATGGGTCGGAAAACCGGCTCCGCCTGCGCCGACTACACCTGCATTCCGTACGTAGGTGCTAATTTGGTCTGCGTTTATCTCGCTGATATTTACGTCATCCTTATTCACGTTGTTTTTACCTACATCGTTCACTTTTACGTCGTTCATTTATCTTTCACCTACTTAAGCCTACACTTCAAAAGTATCTTTATCGATAATGCCTACGATGGTGGCATCGACAGGGGTGTTATGATTGGTCAGTCCTTGCCGAGCTGAGGAGCCGCTGGCGACCATCACGATCTCGTCTTCTCCCGCTCCGATTTGATCTGCGGCAATCAGGGAATTTCCGAATTCTCTGAGCTGGGGTAATCCGTTTTCGTCGTAGGTGAGGGTAACGGGTTGGACGACGAGAAACTTCAGGCCACGTAGGGATTCTTCTTTACGAGTTGACCATACATTTCCTATGACACGGGCTAGAATCATCCCTGTGCTACCTCCTTCTCAACACACAACTCAATTCGGCGCAGTTTTAGGGTATCCCGAGCTAGCGGTGAAATGACGGTCCCTGGTTTGACGAGGATCTTGGTGTCTTCTGGAAATTCGTAGGCTTGTTTATCGCCTAAAAAGTTCTTCGTGAAGCGAATTTCTCCTCGTATAGAGTCACTGGGTTCATAGGAGGCCGTTTTCAAGGAAGCTGCGGTCACTGCTCTCTGCTCATAATGGTTAATGTTTAGGGTCTGACTGAGATTTGAGGAGCATTCATCGTCAAGAGTGGCTCTCACAACGACGCCGTAGGTCTGTACTTTTTGGAGATAACCTTCATAGAGTTCTCGGTAGGCTTGAGGGGTTTGCGCGGTAAAACCAAGGTGCTCTGTGACTAACTCTAGGGCTTTTCCCTCGGTAATCCCTCTTCCGATGACTTCACTCATGGGGTTATCTCGGATTCCTAAGGCGGCTTTGGCGAGGATATTGGGTGAACAAGTAGGGAGGATTAGTTTATGCCAGTCTCTCTTGGTTAAGGCTTCTTTAGCGGTAATCCAAGTCATTCCTTCGGGTAGTTCTGGTTTGGCTAGAGAGACTTGGTCACTGGGTAAGACGTATAATGTGTAGTCGGCTTGATAGCGATTTTTGACGGCGCTCAAGACTCGTCCGAAGTCTGGAACATAGTTTAAGAGGATGAGTCCGTCCCGTTTAATCGACCTAGCATCTCCGTTTCCGGTCAGACTTTCCTGTAAGAGGGCTTGCAGGGCTGGGTCGGAGAGGATTCGACGCACGATTTGGTTGATGAGGTCTTCGTTCATGGTCTGTCTATACCTCCATGAGCACTCCATGGCTCTGTGGATCGATGAGCGCCGCATTAGCTTCATCTAAATCCAAGTGCATTTCTTTTTGGTATTGGTCACTGACTCGGATTAACACGTCTTCTAAGACCATGGGGCGCTGGCTTTGTAGTTTTACGCGCACTCGGTCTCCATCCTTAAGGGACCACTCTTGGGCATCGTTAGTATGCAGGTGGATGTGTCGACTGGCGACCATCACTCCGGTTTCTAAGGCAACACTTCCTTGCGGCCCGACGATTTGTAGACCGGGGGTTCCTTCATGCTGGCCAGAGTCTCTTATGACAGGTTTGATCCCGAGTTTAAAACAATCCGTCACGCTGAGTTCGGCTTGGGTGCTTTTTCTCACGGGTCCTAGTACGCGTACATTCTCGACTTGTCCTTTGGGGCCCACGAGTGTAACTGTTTCTTTCGCGGCGAACTGCCCGGGTTGGGAGAGGGCTTTTTGGGGAGTTAATGTATAGGTTTCCCCGAACAGGGTGCTTAAATCGTCCTGAGAGAGATGAATGTGTCGATTCGAGGTTCCAATAGGGACTTGCTTCTCTGCTTGGACTTGGTTTATTCGTCCCCGCACTTCACAGGCCAGAATATAAAAGGCACTGGATAGCCGGTTTAAGGCCTGGATCAGATCTGTTCGGCTACAGGCCCCAGTTTCATCGGTGAAGGCTCGATTGGCGTAAAGTTCAACTTCTCGTGACTTGGCTCTTAAATGGTGAAGTTTTGACACTATAGCTCCATGAGTATAGCTCAGCGGGGTATGATCGATCCCAAAATATTTTTTGGGATGATGGGATCGGTCCCGCAGTTCTTCTGGCGTCAGCCCGATTAACGTGGTCCATTGAAAGGGCTCTTGCTTTACTTCACTGACCATGAGTTGTCGGCAAAAGACGGAGATTTCTTCTAGTTTTAGAATAAGTCCGTCTTCTCCTTCGCGTTGAAAGTAGCTTTGGGCTTCAACGAGTTCACATTGAAAGAGGTCCAGTTGTCCTCGATAGGCAATCACCGGATGTGTCTTGGTGACTAAGGCTCCTGTGCGCAAATGGGTCATGTGTTCGGGTTTAACTCCTGAAGGAATATTGGTATTGGTATTAGTATTAGTATTAGTATTAGTATTAGTATGGGTATGGGTATTAGTCTTAGCTTGTGTTTCCAAAAGGGTATTCGATTCGAAGGATTTGGGGTTATATCTTCCCATGCTTTGAGTTGCAGTGGAAAAGATACTCCTGTTGAGGTCCTGAAGCCCATTTCCTTCGATTTGGACCTCGATTCCCTTCGAGCGAATAAAATCCCTTGCCGATGGGGTTATCACACTTCCGGGCGGTAATATAATTAGTTTATCCTTGGTTTTGTGCCAATTGGCTCTTAGTTCATACTCTGTGACGATCAAGTCCTCACCTACAATCTAGAGAAGTCGGAGATCAGATGCCAGAGAGCAGAGGATGCTCTTTAGACTTCTGACCTCGAACATTTGAAGTTTGATTATTTTTCTCCATAACTTTTGTTATCACCCACGGGTAGAATGAACTCAACATCTTGGTGGGGACGCGGGATGACGTGGACGCTGAGGAGGGCTCCCACTCGTTGGGCAGCTGAGGCTCCTGCATCGACGGCCGCTTTCACCGCTCCGACATCTCCTCGTACCATAACTGAGACCAGTCCACCGGAGACGTGTTCTTTTCCGCATAAGGTGACATTCGCTGCTTTTAACATTTGGTCGGCTGCCTCGATCGCTGGGATTAATCCTTTAGTTTCTATCATTCCGAGTGCTATTACACTTCGATCTTGTGCCATTTTGTTCCCTCCTGTATTCGAGGCTCGAGGTTCGATGCTCGAGGCTCGATATTAATTAATTTTAAGTGTAAAATCGAGGATCTATGAAGCAATGCTTGAGGTTCAATCTTAATCAATCACGGTTTTACCCTAGCATTTCATGCCGTTTAAATGCTGCAGGACTTGGTTGATGATTTCTTGCACGAGCTGAGCATCGACTTGCGGCGTTTGTACTTGGTTTTGGTTCTGGGCTCTCTCACTGCTTCCCTTGGTTTTCATAGGTTCAACGGGTTTGCGTTCGGGTATGCCAAGATGCCAGGCGACTCGTTTGATGTTGAGGAGGTGCTGGGGGGTGACGTTTTCTGAAACGCTGGAGCCTGCCCAAGTTCCGCAACCCAGAGTGAACGAAGGGGCTAGGCCGGTGGTCGCTCCGACGCCTCCCATAGCGGCTGGGGTATTAACGAGGATTCGGTTGACGGGTTTCTTGAGCGCAAACTCTCGGATCACTTCTTCATTATTGCAATGGATGGCCAGGCTATGACCCACTCCACCCGCTTCTAAGAGTTGAAAGCAGCGTTCGCACCCTTCATGCCAATCGGCGACTCGGTAAAAGCCTAAGACCGTGGTGAGTTTTTCGTACGATAAGGGCCATTGTGGGCCGACGCCGGTTAAGGGGGCGACTAAGCATCGAGTTCGCTCGGGGATACTGATGCCTGCCATTTGGGCGACGAATTTTGGGTCTTTTCCGACAACTTTGGGGTTGACCCCTCCATTGGAGAGCATAACGACTTTGGAGACTTTGGTGACCTCTTCAGGGTCGAGGAAGTGCGCACCAAAGCGTTTGAGGTGGTTAATGAGTTCGTCGGCGATGCACTCTTCGGCGACGATGGCTTGTTCCGAGGCACAGATGGTTCCGTTGTCAAAGGTTTTTCCCATCACGATGTATTCGGCGGCTTTGGCCAAGTCGGCACTGCGTTCTACGAAGGCTGGTACGTTGCCAGGGCCCACGCCGAGGGCAGGTTTTCCGCTGCTATAGGCTGCTTTGACTAAGGCGCTTCCACCGGTGGCTAGAATCATGGCGATGCTGGGGTGTTTCATGAGTTCGTTCGTGGCTCCCATGGAGACGTTCAGGATGCAGCCGATCACGCCTTCAGGAGCTCCCGCAGCCACAGCCGCTTGGTGCATGATTTTCGCAGCTTCATTCGTACAGCGTACAGCGCTGGGATGCGGGGAAAACACGATCGCATTGCGAGCTTTGAGGGCGATCATGGCTTTGTAGATCACGGTTGAGGTGGGGTTCGTCGTGGGGATGATCCCTGCGATGACGCCCACAGGTTCGGCGATTTCCCAGAGTTTTTGTTCGCGGTCTTCTCGGATGATTCCCACGGTTTTCATGGGTTTTATAAAATCGTACAGGGTTCGGGAAGCAAAGTAGTTTTTAAAGCATTTGTCTTCGTAGTTTCCCATGCCCGTTTCAGAGACAGCCATCATGGCTAACCTCGCTGCATTGGCTTCACCAGCTTCACGCATCAGGTCGATAATGTGATCGACTTGTTCTTGCGTGAAGTCTTTGAGGGCTTCTTGGGCTTTGCGCGCAGCTCGCACTAAATTTCGGGCTTCTTGTAAGGAACATAGGTCTCGATCGAGTTCCATTACGAGCGGCACCTCCCTTTTGCTAAAATTTCAGGCCGTTTTCACAGACGTCGATGACCGCTCTCTGGAAGGCATCACAGGCGGATTTGCAAGCGCTTTGCGAGCCGGTTAAGAGCCCGCCACCAAAGTTGGTTTCGGTCGGTGGGCCGTAAAAGGCTTTCATGGTGACTTCCGCGGCTTTTAAGGCGGCGTCTAAGCCGTACATGGCTTCAATCGGCGGCGCGATCAGGTAGGATAGCGCTTCGCCTTCTGGAATTCCTGCCAGTTTGGAGAGGTAGCTTCCAGTTCGAGAGACAGTGTGTGGGAAAAATGCGGTTTTCCCTCCGTCACAGGTGTAGAACCAGCATTCGTTTTCGAGGTGGTCGATGCAGGCATCGATTCCGGCTCGCACTTCGGCTGGGTTCGGCCCGGCTAAGATTCCGATGATTTCTCCGGATAAGGGTCCTGAGGCTCGTGCCGCTCCACAATAGAAGCTTTTGGCATAGACGACTTCGACTTCGGCTTTTTTAGTGGCTTCGTCTAAGGCGACGTAGGTCGAATCATCGATGTCGGCAGTGATCATACCGATGGAACGCTGATAGCCCGTGAGGCCCAATTTCTCGGCGAGATCTGGGGCGACATTGGGGATTAATCTGACGGCTAATACTTTTGGCTTAAGGGGCTCTATCATGGTAACCCTCCCTATTAATGCCGGACGTTTATTTTAGTTCCGACGATTTATTTGGTGTTCTCGACGTTTTTAGTTTTTGGCTTTTCTTCGATAACTGGTAATTTAGGTAGGATGGCTTCAAGTTCCGGATGCGGGCGCGGGATCACGTGACAGCTGACGAGTTCTCCGACTCTCTCGGCTGCGGCGGCTCCGGCATCAACCGAGGCTTTTACGGCTCCGACATCTCCTCGGACCATGACCGTGACTAAGGCGCCTCCTACTTTTACTTTCCCGATTAGGGTGACATTCGCTGCTTTGACCATGGCATCGGCCGCTTCGATGGCTCCTACGATTCCACGGGTTTCTACCATTCCTAGTGCTACGAGATCTGCTCTTATAGCCATTTGTGTTTTTCCCCCTTTACTCTCTCGTTTATAAATTTTTGTTAATATTATTTACACTACTATCTTCATTATATAGGGACAACTAGAAATTAACTATACTCCCTTTTGTCGCCGCCTAAGCCGCCAAGTTAATCATCGTAGTTCGCAATAATTATAATAAAGGGGTGCGTGTCGCTACCCTCTACTCTAGATTAACACCCGACGCTTTAGCATCCAGGATCTTCTTAATTAAGCTAGCCAGATGCGCGCCTGCTTCTGCTGCCGGAGTCCCACCTTTGTGAATATTACTGATCACGGTTCGCTCACTCTCGACCATACCTAGTCTTGGATTATAGCCCATATAGGCACTCATACTCTCGGCAGTTCCCAAACCTGGGCGTTCTCCAATTAGGATCACAGAAACCTCAGGTTTTAACTCTTCACCAATGGTATCCATCACAGCAACCCGACCATTTCGTACAAAGATTGTGGTTCCCAGTTTTACACCCATTCCTTCGAGGCCCTGGATTAAGGCTGGAAGAAGATTAGGAATGTTAGCTTCAACTGCTTTACTAGATAATCCGTCGGAAACGATAATTTGGACCGTAGCACCTTTTGGGCAGCCATTCGTGAGAATCTCTAAATTCTCGTCATTAAGTTTTCTTCCTAAGTCCGGCCGGGTAAGATATTCATCTTTTGACTGGCAAAGGGTCTGAACGGAAACCATATTATACTTCGCTGGGAATTCTTCTGGAACTTCACCGAGCACTGAGTCTTGCGCAACAGCGTGATCTGCGCGAAAACGAAGTAATGTATCCGTCAAAGGACGGGGTCCACTTCGCCAAACTCCGATTCGAGCGGGAGTAGAAAGCTTCATCTCTTCATAGAGTGCCTTATTGACTGGATTAGGTACCTGTAAATAACGTTGCAAATTGATTTCTGCTAAATCTGTTATCTGACATTCGTCTACAATCGATGAATTTGCTAAAGGTGAAGCACTGTTGGAACTTTGATTCTTTCCCTTCTCCATTCCTTTAAGCAACTCTTCCACGATCAGGCGAACACTATCTTCCAAGCTCATCTTCTTATCCCCCCTTACCTTGTGAATATAGTGGCATCGCCAGCACGGGCCGTAAGTCTACCCTTGGCTAGGATTCCCATGGATTCTGCCCAAGCCTCAAACTCGGGTAGCGGTCTCAAGTTAAATAGTTCTCTTAAGGTCGCAATGTCATGGTAGCTAGTACACTGGTAATTTAACATCACATCATCCCCCATAGGGATCCCCATGAAATACGTACAGCCTGCCGCTGCAAGGAGAGTCGCCAGATTTTCGATATCATTTTGATCTGCTTTCATATGGTTGGTGTAACAAGCATCAACCCCCATTGGTAAGCCCGTAAGTTTACCCATGAAATGGTCTTCAAGACCTGCCCTAGTCACTTGACGAGTATCATAGAGATATTCTGGACCGATAAAGCCAACGACGGTATTCACTAAAAAGGGGTTATAACGACGCGCTAACCCATAACAGCGTGCCTCTAAGGTAACTTGGTCAGCACCATGATGTGCCTCAGACGAAAGTTCCGAGCCTTGTCCCGTTTCGAAATACATAATATTAGGTCCTGTTGCGCGACCCTCTTTTAATCCTAGGGTATACGCTTCGTCTAAAATTTCTTTGGTGACTCCAAAAGCTTCGTTCCCAACCTGTGAACCAGCAATCGATTGGAATAATAAATGAACGGGAGCCCCTTTTCTCAAGGCCTTCATTTGAGTAGTGATATGCGCTAATACGCAAATCTGAGTAGGTATCTTCCATTCCTCAACAAACTGATAAAGGGTTTCCAAGCTCCGGATGGTAGCAGGTACGGAATCGTCAACGGGATTAAGTCCTAACACAGCGTCTCCTACACCATAGGACAAGCCTTCACGTAAACTGGCTAAAATCCCATCAACCCCATCTGTGGGATGATTCGGTTGAAGCCGAGACGCTAGGCATCCTGCTTTTCCTATCGTGGTATTACAATGCGCCAGATTTTGAATTTTGGCAGCACCTAATATCAAGTCGAGGTTGCTCATAAGTTTAGCTACGGCAGCGACCATCTCTGAGGTGAGACCGCGACTGATCCTATGGAGGGCAGATCCAGTGGTTTCAGTTCTAAGAACATACTCTCGAAACTCTGCAACACTCCAGTTCTTAATTGTGTGATAGATCGGTTCGTTGACATCGGCATCAATAATGCGTGATACTTCGTCTTCCTCAAGCGGAATGACCGGATTCCTCCGTAAATCTTCTAAAGTAAGTTCCGATAAGACTCGTTTTGCAGCGATCCGCTCTGCAGCATCTTCGGCCGCAATTCCGGCTAGAATATCTCCTGACTTAATTTCGTTCGCTTTCGCCAGAACATCTTTTACATCTTTAAATTTAAACGTTTGACCAAAAAGTCGTGTCTTGAGATTCACGATTTCACATCCCTTCTATCGAGACTATTAACGGGCAAATACTAACGTTTTGACAATCACAGGCACCGCATCTTGATGGGGCAATGGCCTATTGATATCCAGAAAATCTCCAAAGGCAAGTTCGATACCATCCAAACAAACCAATGGCATAGCAGGAAGAAGTCTTTGCAGAGTTTGTCCAAGCACTTTAGCAATATCCTGTTGGGCGATGATCACTTTAGGCTCTCCCTTTATTAAAGGAAGTTCACAGGCTAGAGTTTCTGCAAGGGTAAGAATCGTTAGAAAGTCTGTATTAGGCATGGGTGGAACTATTAGCGCAACCGTACGATAGAGAGAGTCGATATAATTCTCGGAGGATTTAAGCCACGTAAACCTACCAGATGCCTCTACTTCCGGGAATACTGCTGGTACATTTCGTAACGGTAGTGTATTTTTGCCAACCGTAATTGTGGATCCTGATACATTCACCGTGTGGGCTCCTGCCCCAAGCACTGTGGCATGGATTGTCTCTGACCCCTCGTGTACGGAAAGGGATGAATAGATTCGACTTTCATGAAACGCTTCTGCCAAGAGTGGCCCAACATCCCCATGGATCCACCATTCCTTGATCCCAGGAAGATAGATATACTTTGCGACCCCTCCAGAAAAGACCACTCCTTCGATTTTGACATCTGGCAACAAATTCGTCATTACTAAGGGCTCGTCCTGTGCGAGTAGAGGTTCCTGAAAGATGATCCTTTCAACGCATTCTACCATACTTCGTAAGCAGGTTTGAATCAAAGCCAATTCGTCCCCACTTTGAGTTTGGGAAGTGTTCGAATAACAATAATTCATTATCTTCTGAGCAGGTGGGGAAATGTATGTTAAGCGGTGGGACATGGGATCAACTTCGAATAGTCTACCTCCAACATTGATACATGCCGTCCCTATGCACTTACCACGATCAAAAAAAGCAATATTCGTAGTCCCTCCACCGATGTCGATGTTGGCAATACACGCCTGTAAGCGCTTGGAGAGCGCCTCAGCTCCCGATCCTTTTCCAGCGATCACACTTTCGAGATCTGGTCCAGCCGTCGCTACGACAAAATCTCCCGCATAATCTGCTAAAGAATGGATAATTTCTGAGGCATTCTCCTTTTTAGCGGTCTCCCCAGTAATAATAATGGCCCCAGTGTCAATCTGTTCCGGCTTCACGCCCGCCTTCTCATATTCCTTCGCAATAATTTTGCGAAGTGCAGCACCATCAACATGCTGTCGATCTTCAAAGGGCGTGAAGTGAACATTACCCATGTAAGAGATACTTTTATGACTAATTTCTACTTTTGGCACTTGACTACCAGGCATTACATTGACTAAGGTGAGCTGCGAAATGACCAACTGAGTCGTTGTTGTTCCGACATCGATCCCCACACTGACTAGTGTCATCTCTTTAGCCATGATGTTTCTTTAACTCCATTCTTTTAAGAAGGCTCTTCTCACTGGATACAGATTAGGCATCCAGTTCATCTAAAACGCCAAACTCTTCTTCAAAGGGTCTGATGTTCTTGTTACCCCAAACAAAGTAGTAGGCGATAGCAATGGCATAAACAAGCGCTGTCCATTTCAAAGCGGGTATACTGGAAACTAAGACACTTATCGTTAGAAAAATGCCCGTAATAAAGCTAATGACTGGGACTATTGGATACGATACTTTAAAGGGTCTTTTGAGATTGGGTTCTTTGGAGCGTAAGATAAACAGACTGATTAAGCTAAGCATATAGAGGGCAACAGAACCAATAACTGCAATGGTAATCACGATTGCAGTCTGCCCCGTGAGAACGACACCTAGTCCAACAAGTCCAGGGACTAACAATGCCCAGACTGGAGTATGACGTTTAGGGTCGACATACGCCAAGAATTTAGGCAAATACCCAGTCCGAGCCATCGCATAAGTTTGACGAGAGTAACCTACGATAATCCCATGCAGGGAAGCAATTAAGCCAAACAAGCCAATGATATTGACCAAAACAACAATAAAGGCATTTTCGCCAAAGACTTGAGCTAAAGCGATAGGCAACGGAAAGTCCACCGCTGAAACTAAGTTGTAATCTGCAATACCTGCCGTCAAGAAAAGGGTTAGGAAGCCCATAATCATTAAGGTTCCCATACCGCTTAAAAAGCCTTTAGGGATATCTTTCTGCGGATTGACCATTTCTTCCGCAGCCATGGCTCCGCCTTCAATAGCGAGATAGAACCAGATGGCGAAAGGAACGGCTGCCATAACACCTTTCATACCGAAAGGAAGGAGCGGCTCTGCCATAACTCTTGTCATCGAAAAGTGAGGAGCCGCGGCAACCCAGAAAATAACTAAACCAACAAGAGCAATAACGGTGACCACCAACTCTACCATAGCAGAGGTTCTCATTCCTAAGTAGTTCACAAAGATAAAAAATAAGAAAGACGCAACCGCAGCAGTCAAGGTTGGGACGGAGGGAATGAGAAAGTTAATATACCCACCGACAGCCAAAGCAATAGCTGGAGGAGCAAACACAAACTCAATCAAACAGCTAATACCATTCATGTACCCCCAAAATGGACCCATAGCTCTGCGTGCATAAGCCGAAGGACCACCAGCATGGGGTATCGCCGTTGCCAGCTCAGAGTAAGACAAGATAAAGGTTACATAAAAGATCGTGACTGGAATTAAGGCTAAGGCTAATCCCATAGGCCCACCTGCCCCAAATCCATAGCTCCAGCCAAAATAGTTTCCCGAGATAACTAAACCTACTGCGAGAGCCCATAAATGAATTGGTTTTAGTACTCTGGATAAATGTGCGTTTCCATCAGTTCCGGGTGTCACTAATTTAGTCTCTGTTGTCACACAAAAACCTCCTCTAATTTATTCGATGGGACACTTGATACCTACCAAGGGATTATCACCTATATCCAATATCTCCTTTCTTAGAAAAAAATTAATGCCCTTTATCACACCCCAGAAGGTCCAGGCTGTGATAAAGGGCATTATTGCCCACTATTCCTTTGTATAAACGGACATAGCTGATAGGTAGAGCTGTTTCCATCTTATAAATATAGGTAGTTCGCTATCCGATAGATTTTCTCCTTCTTAAATAAGCTCAATTTAATAATAATTTATCGGAGATTCAAATTTTTTCATTTACTATTTGAGCTGCAAGTTTTATGACAGTAATTCGAAGATCCATAGCTTGATGAATAAGCAATTGATGTGCTTCATAATCACTAATCCGATTACGTCCTGCGAGGATAGAACGGGCTCGGGCAATCAATTTTTGACTTTGTAATTCCAATTGGGTGTTTTCCAATTTCGCACGGACAGCTTGCATCTCTCTCCAGCGAGCATAAGCAATTTGGATGGCAGGTAGAAGATCTCGTTCAGTAATAGGTTTGACAAGATAGCCATACACGCTAACTTTCTCTGCCCGGTTAATAAATTTGGTCTGACTGTAGGCAGTAAGCAATAAGACGGGAATGTTCATAGAGTGCAAGCTCTTTGCCACTTCCAGTCCATCTAGCCCTGGCATCATTACATCGAGAATCGCTAAATCAGGAGCTAAAGATTTAGCCAATTCAACCGCTTTCAGGCCATTGTTTGCTTCAGCGCAAACAATATGTCCAGCCCCTTGCAACATTTCTTTAATATCTAAGCGAATTAATGCCTCATCATCCGCAATTAAGATGGATAGTTCGCTCATAACTGTCCCTCCGAACTATGTTTTGGAAAGCTAACCGTTACAATCGTCATTCCTTCTATACGTTCCATTCTAAACTCTCCACCCAATTGATCTCCTACTAGTGAATCAACGATCTGCAAACCCAAGCGCCGTTGTTTCACTTGATCAAAAGGCACATCTATATCCGATCCATTGTCTCTTACTGTAAGGTATATCGTTCCTCTCTTTTCAGTGATTGACAGGATGATAACACCCTTTTCTAAGAAACGAACCCCATGTTTAAAACTGTTCGTCAATAGTTCATTAATGACTAAAGCTAAAGGAACAGCTTGGATACTCGGCAAATGAAGAGTTTGTCCTTCGACATGAGCCTCAATGCTCTGCTCAGGCGACATGGAGCTTTCTAATAAACTACTAAGGATACGCTGGGAAAGTTCCCTTAGATCAACCGAGTCACGGTTATGACAGGCAAAAACATCATGGACCATTGCAATGGATATAATTCGATTGATGCTTGCCGAAAACTCTGCTTTGACAATGTCTAAATCCGACCGTCTCATTTGCAATCGAAGCAAAGCTGCAACATTTTGAAGATTGTTTTTGACTCGGTGGTGAATTTCCCGAATAACCGTGCTTTGCGCATTAAGTTCTTTTTCTTTTTTTCGAAGGTCTGTTATATCTCTAAATGAGATTACACAACCACTTAAGTCTCCGTAAGTCACTAAAGGATACGACTCAAAGAGATAGCTTTTATTAAGAATGCAAAACTCCGCCGGGTTTTCCAGCCTATCTAACAGTTCATATAATGTAGAACAGTTAAACATGGTAAACAGGAAATCTTTCCCAAGAGCCTCGGAGCCAAAATACTCTCGATAAATTTCGGCTGCCTTTTTATTGACATAGGTAATTTTACTATGTTTATTCAAAACAAATATTCCGTTTCCAACCCAATTTTCGAACTGTGAACCAGTCATTGACAAATACATCAACGTGTTACTCAGTCGTTCGGCCGTTTGGGTCAAAAACTCAACTTGCTCCTCCTGGCGTAATTCTTCGGAAATATCTCGTTCCATAATTAGAGTACCAATTACGTCGTCTGCTGAGTTACGGATCGCGACCACCGTTTGGGCAATAGGGATCCCCTCTTGGCTAACCCCTCGCACATTACGACTGGTTTCACCAGTTTTGAGCGTCCGATAAACCGCTGGCTCACTGTTGGCTAAAGCTAATTCACCCACGACACTATGCCCATATAAGGACCGATTTTCTGGGCAGGCCCAAGCTAATACCACGGCATCTACCCCGTCTCTCAGCGGAGCGTCAATGAAGATATCTGTCCCTGTCATTTCGGCTGTATGGGGGATCTGCAGGGCCATAGTTTCTAATATCTTTATATCTTCTTCAGTAAGGTTTGTGTATTTAATACATAAGCCCTTAATGGTTGCGCAATCCATTCAACTCCTCCAATCGCCTACGCAAAGGAGCAACTCCTTCCCCAGCCATGATCGATGTCGTATAGAAAGGTTCTTCAATTCCTGCATAGTTTAAAAATGAACCCGCTTGTTTGATATCTGCTTTTGGCAAATCCACTTTCGTGATAATCCCAATAATGGGTTTCCGGAAAACCTTTGAAAATTTTGGCGGATAGAAGGTCCTTTGTATCGTAGCGTCTTGAAGCGCCCAAATCTCTGAAACCTGATGGCTCGCATCTATTAGAACATGATAAAAACGGGGGATCTCGAGATATTCGCCTGGACAATCGATAAAGAGGTGAGAAAAATCTAACATTTGCGTTTTGCGATAACTAACCTGCTCATTCATAAGCATTTGCTTCAAAGTGGTTTTGCCGGCACCAATTCCCCCAATAAGAAGTATTCTACCCATTAACTTCTCGTCACCTCAGCCGCTGAAAACCCTAAAATATTAACGAGAGTATTCACAGCAGCACGTAACGCTGCTTCGACACTAGAAACATCCCCGGTAATTACCAGTGAACCAGTAAAGCGATCTAAAAACCCAAGTTCTATATCCCCAGCTTTGCAGGCAGCATCTGCAGCGATAATAGCTGCCTCACTAGGGGTAATCGTCATAATCCCAATAGCCCCAGTCGTTACGATCCCTAATCGCTCATGAATATCTCCTTGAGGATTTGGGATTATATGAGCCATTGTAACTTGTTTTCCCGGTACGTATTCTTGAATCACGCGCTGTTTTTCCACCAAGCTAAACACCACCATTTCATTTGCTTTCAAAGATCTAAAGTCAATGACTCTGTAGTTCGTCGAAAATTGAGAAAGTCCTTCTTATTTATACCCTGCTTCTTGAAAGTAATTTTTTCGAATGACGAGATCTGCAATATCAAGTCCATTAATTCGATTAATTTGTTCTGGACTGTTTTCAGCTTCTCCAATGTACTGTCGGTTGGACATAACGGCGAAATCCTTTTCGGTGTTTAGTAAATTACGCCCAAACACAGTTTTATCATAACGGTCTTCGTTAACTCCCATTAGATAGGCTACAGTGGGCATGGTATCAATTTGCCCTCCTGTAATCGCCAGCTCTTGTCCGCTCATTCCTTTATGATAGATTATAAGTGGGATTCGTTTACTGTCATCGTGACACCAGCTTTCCTGCGGTTGAACTTCTTTGACTTCATCATTATAGTATTTGTGCACTCCTGTATGATCCCCGTAGATTACAACCACTGTATTATCCAAAACTCCGCTTTTGTCGAGCGATTCCAAAAAAATGCCGATTTGTTCATCCGTATAGCGGATGCTTTGGCTATAACCGCCCAGCTTTGTCTTATCAAAATCCTTACTCAGAATCAGTGATCGATACTGATCAGGTAAGTCAAAAGGATTGTGACTTGTTAAAGTAACCATAAAATTATAGAAAGGCTGCTTCTGTTCTGAAATGATGGGCACTAGTTGTTTAAAATAGCTGCCATCACTGATCCCCAAGCCGATTTTCTCATCCGTATTGAATCTCATTTCATCCATCGTCTTTTCAAAACCGATGGCCGTCAGGGCAGGCATCCAATTCCAATACGATCCTTTATCTGGATGAATGGCTAAGGTACTATACCCATCCTCTCTCAAGAGCTTGGGCAGTGAATTGTAAGTGTTGTACGGGAATCTAAAAAAGGTAGCACCGGTACGCACCGGATATACTGAAGTGTTAGCCAATAAATCGGCATCCGAGCTTGAGCCATTATGGACTTGTTCGTAGAAATCAGAAAAGTATAAACTATTGGCTAGAAGTTTATTTAGATTAGGAGTGATTTCTTGACCATTAATTTTTTGGTTTATAACAGATGTCTCGAGTGACTCAACTTGAATCATAATAAGATTTTGACCCTTAAACATCCCCTGATACTGATTGGCTGGTAAGTTCTCTTGGTTTTGGACAAACCAATTTTCAATGTTCTGATTCTCCTCGAGGGTTAGTTTAGGAGCCTTACTATCTTTAAGATAGTTATAAATGTCGTAACTATGATATCCTAGCGGCGAAAGGTTAGACATTGTCTGATTTGGAGACCAAGCAACTCTAAACAGCATCGTTTCGCCATTCCCTCTAAGATCCATTTGAACATGTTGGTAATAGATATACGAGACTGAAAGCACAACAAGGATAAACAGGGTAACAATATTTCTTTGTGTCTTAACATAGAACGTCTTATGCTTAATACCGATACCTAGTAATACGATCAGATCGACGATAAACAAAAGGTCAACTTGACGCAACATTGATATTATACTACTAAAAAGATTGTCCAGATTCGTTGTTTGACTTAGTAAATAGGGAGTAACGAAGCTACTGTAGCCACGATAATACATTAAATCTGCAACGATTAAGAAGGAAAACAAACTATTACAACTTACTAGAAACCAAAAACGGGCTCTGCCCTTAAATAGAAAAGCAAAACTTAAAATAATAACAATAAAGGCTACGTAAACCTCTAACGGCGGCGAAGAGCTAAAACTATAAAAAGCTTTTATATGACTATACCTAGTTGCATTTTCATTATTAATTAGCCCGATAAAAAGAATTGACTTTAGCAACATTGCTAAAGTTGTGAATAAAAACACACTGTCTTTCAGCCACCCTAATCCATAAGAAGTAAGAACGCGTAACCCTTGATATAAATTTTCAGGAACATAAGCAGGATTACTTAGCTTCGAATTAATATTTGTGAGATCATTATCCAAACGATCCAAATTCCACCATTCCTCTACTTGTAATATTTTTAACTGTAAATAATTCGACAAAAGTATCTATATTTCCTTTGAAAAACCAAATAAAAGTTAGAAACTTTTATTTCAAATTTCTACTTTAAAATTTAACCAATATGGTCAAAAGACTTTAAACTTATAAAATAAATGATAAACTAAAAGAAAAATTAGAAAATTCTGATGATAGGCTGTAGGTATAAATATGCTTTACACTAACACCGACACTAATACCACCCCAAAGCCAAAGCTACGAGTATATCTTGAATTACTAATTGCTTGTGTTATCTTTCTATTAATTTTGATCACTCTGCCAGGAAATCTGTCTTGGTCCCTCCGATCTACAATTGGAATCACCGGGGCCTCGGTTTGGTTATGGGTATTAGAACCAATCCCTCTAGCACTCACTTCTCTTTTAGTGATTGCTGCTCTACCTATCCTGAATGCAACTTCCCTAGATACTGCTTTGATTGGTTTTTCCAATGGGTCTACCTTCCTAATCATGGCTGGATTTATGATGGCCCAAGGGGTAAATAGTACGACCCTAGGAAAACGTTTTGCAAATTACGCCATCATCCGATTTGGAGGAAGTATTCATGGAGTTTTGCTGGGAGTATTGTTAGCGCCCCAGGTATTAAGCTTATTCATTCCAGCAACAGCGGTACGGACAACACTCCTCTTACCTGCTGTTATGGCAGTCATCATCTCGATGAAACTCTCGAATAATTCGAACATAGCCAAGTTATTAATCCTTGGCCTTGCTTTTGGAACAAGTATTAGCGGTGTGGGTTTACTTCCTGCTGCTCTGGCTAATGTATTAACTGCTGATCTTTTACGAAATATTCTCGGCCAAGAGATCTATTATTTTACTTGGATAAAAATTACCTGGCCAATATGGTTATTCATGATCCCGATTACCTGGTTGATCCTGCCAAAGTTATTCCCCCCCGAATCAGAAAAATTAGAGATCAATCAGTTACGCATTGAACTTATGGAATTAGGACTTTTTTCAAGCCAAGAAAAGAAATGCCTCATGATCCTAGCTCTAACAGTCGGTCTTTGGATGACTGAATCATTCCATAAACTTCCAACTGCAGTCCCTGCAATATTGGCTACAGTCCTCATGGGTTTACCCGGCATTGGAATTACTGGTTGGGATAAATTAAAAAACATTGAATGGGGAACTGTCATTATGATAGGTGCCAGCCTATCTATGGCCTCCGCCCTCAATAATTCGGGTGCCGCAGATTTCCTAGCCGCGAAACTGTTATCTTTTCCCGGACTACAAGCAGGATTATCTAACCCCTTACTGCTAGTATTTCTTCTTATCGTTCTCACTCACTTTTATCATCTAATAGTTACCAACATTTCTACCGTAGTACTGACTTTAATACCTATCATGCTGCAAATCGCTCTAAAACTAGGCTTAAACCCCCTCTTAGTAGCCATGACTATAAACATCGCTACATTATTTGGACTTCTCCTCATTGTACAAACCCTTCCCGGTATCATTACCTACACCACTGGGGTATATACCCCTAAGGATATGTTACGAGCGGGCTTTTGGCTCACTTTAGCCTCCCTGATTGTTATGGTGATCACCTCTTTAGTCTGGTGGCCAATTATTGGACTTAATTAAGGGTCTAATTTTAAAATAAAGAGGAGTTAAATCTGATATTTGAGGATTTGGACTTCTGACAGTACTGTTATAAACCTCGATCACAGTGTCATGAATGTGAAGTTACTAAACTAGGGCTATAGGCGCTCCGCCAAAGTTCTAAATAATTGGTTTGCTCATGTTCCCACTTTGTATCATCCCATCCTAGTTCTGGCTGTACGATTTCACGGATGCGCTGCACCATTTCAGCACCTCCGTTCGGAACCAATAAACCCAAGCGGACTCTACGTAATAAAAGGTCTTCTAAGTGAACGACTCCCTCATGGCGGGCTGCCCAGCTCAGCTCGGCCCACATAATATCAGTCCCCGGGATAACTTCCCGTTCTCTCTCATTCGCCTGTTGTAGCATATCCGTCACATTATTATAACCATAGCGTCCCACTATCCGTTGATAAAGAACTCCATCTTGGTTGTCGATAATTAAACGGTCAGCTCTCTTTGACATTTGATGACTGTTTCCCTTAGCAGTCTGGGGTGTATGTATATGCTTTCTTACCTTGTTCAAGGTTTCTCTGGCCAGTAAGCTGAAAGTGGTCATTTTCCCGCCGGTTACCGTCACTAATCCATTATCATTCCAAATAACATGATCACGTGATTCTTTAGAAGGATTTGTTTTACCCGTGTTTATTACAGGACGCACCCCAGAAAAGGTGGATATGATATCCTTGGCTGTTAGGTTAAGAGACGGGAAGTTTTTTCTAACCCCTTCCAAGAGGTATTGCCCTTCACTTTTACTGATGTGGGGTTCCTCAGCTAGAGATTGATCGTGGTCAACATCAGTCGTTCCGACCAGGGTTATCCCTTCCCAGGGGAGTACATAAACCGATCGGTTATCGGCCGGATGGAAGAAGCTCACTGCTTGAGACAAAGGAAAACGCCAGCTCTGGAATATTAAATGACTTCCCCTCAGTCGGCGCATGCGAGGGGATCTGTCCATCTGAGAACGCAATTCATCCGCCCAGACACCAGTTGCATTGATTACCAGTTGCCCCCGTAACTCTATGTTTTTTTTACTTACTTCATCTCTCAGGGTTACACCTTGTACTCTACCGGTCTTATCCTTACATACTTCTTCTACCTTCACGTAATTAAGAGCTATGCCTCCTAAACTTACGCCTTCTTGAATTACTCTCAACACCAAGCGGGCATCATCTGTTCGAGCGTCCCTAAAACGAACTCCCCCAGTTAATTCCTGCCTATCTAGCGCGGGAACCTGCATGCCAAAACTCACGGTATCTAATTGACTGTGGTCATATCGAAAAGCCATAAGGTCATATACTGTCAGACCCGCGCCGAGCAAATAGGGAGTGAATCGGTCATTTTGATAGTAAGGGACAAGAAACCCCATCGACTCAACCATTCCCGCATAATCCCGCAACAGTTTTTCTCTCTCTCTAACGGAATGCCAAGTAGTTCTAATTTGCCCCTGCCCTAAATAACGTAAACCACCATGGACCATCTTACCAGACCGGCTGGAAGTACCCCAAGCAAAATCGCGTTGTTCCTAAAGCAGACAACGAAGCCCTGCCCGCGCCCCCTCACGAAACACCCCAGCTCCAGTTATTCCTCCTCCAACTACAATAATATCCCATGTATTTTTCAGTTCTGACAAAATCTGATCACGTTTCACGATATCCTCCCCCCTATTTGACTAATTTTCCGGGATTCATCATGCCCTCCGGATCTAGAGTTCGGCACAGAGAAGAAATCATCGTCATTCCTAGTTCACCCTTTTCAGCAAGCAAATAGGGTTGATGATCAATTCCCACACCGTGCTGGTGAGTAATAGTTGCTCCCATTCGCACTATTGCTTCACTGGCTGCTTTTTTTAAGGCCTGCCAGCGGGACATAGTCTCAGACGGGGAATCTGCTAGCCTAAATATGTATGTAACATAGAGACTTGTACCATGAGGATAGACATGAGAAAGATGAGTAAATACGTGAACATTTTCATTTAATCCGTTTAACCCATTACGTAAGCCTTCTTCAATTGCTTTTCTTGTTAAAGAAGCCTTCTTCCAAGTAACAGCCGTTTCTAGCGTATCAACTGCGTAGCCCAGATCCCAAAGATTATTGCGTATATAAGGCAATTTAAAACGGCTTTTGTACCAGTGTTTGCCAACCGACGTACCAACATAGACTCCTTGGTGTTGCTTGATTATTTCTTTAGCCTTACGCAATGTCCAGTTAACTTTTTTCTGGGTACCCGTAGCCCCATAAAGAAGCATGGTTTTTTCTTCATTAATACCATGCCAAGCAAGCCAGCGGTATAACAGATCCATTTGCCACCCATGCTTAAGACTTAGGGTTGTTGTTGTCTCCTCGGGTAAGCTTAGCCTTAGCATAGAAAGGGGAATTCCAGCTTGGGCCAGTGCTCGTACAGCTGTGACGCCTTCTTCCCTTCCTGGGAAAAAAGCTGCGGGAAAGATCTCTGCCTCGGGTAGCACAGTCACTTTAACAGTGCATTTTGTGACAATTCCCAGTCTGCCCTCGGAACCCATAATCAATTCTCTCAAGTCAGGTCCAGCAGCGGAAGCTGGAAAAGCAGGTATCTTTACTGTTCCAACCGGAGTTTCCATCTCACCTCCCACAAATAAACGTTCAATTCTCCCATATCCCATGGAAAAATGTCCTGCAGAACGTGTAACCACCCATCCACCCAAAGTCGATAATTCAAAAGACTGCGGATAGTGACCTAAAGTAAATCCCTCCGCCCTTAAAGCAGCCTCTAAGTCCGGTCCCCGTACTCCTGCCTGAAATGTTGCAAGGCATCCTTGTTTGTCAAGTTCCAGTAGCTTACACATTCGCCCCATGTTGACCGTGATTACACACTGCTCGCCCTTTGGCACGGTCAGGTGACCGACGACACTAGTGCCCCCGCCGTAGGGAATTACTTGAGCCTTAATTTCTTTAGCAAAACGTAGTATCTCGCGTACATCGTGATCAGATTCTGGAAAGGCTACTCCATCAGGAAAAACCGGCACTAAACCACCTCGGAAATATATCCAATCTGACATACTTTGTCCGGTACAATGGCGGACACGTTCCTCCTTGCCAGCACTTACCAAGCGATGCTCCGGCAGACGTGATGTTGGTACCATCGCCAGCATTTCTTCTAAAGAAATATGTTTGGGCCGTGTAGCCGGTCCTATCAACTTAGCCAAATACTCACTCGCCGCTTGGGGAACCTCAAAATCGACGGTATCATCCCCCCATCCGTTCCATCGTCTCATAATGAAAACCTCCCTCCTACGCTTCCCTTACTTTATCTGCTTCTTATAACAGTAAAGAACTGCTTCCATAACCTCCTTGGTTTCCTTTTCAGCCCCTTGATAATCCGAGGCCATAGCCACAGTCAAGAGGTCTTGATAGAATTGTCGAGATAGAAGACGATTTTCGCTTACCATAAAGTAGCGTCGGGCAGCTTGAATATAGATAGCTCCAAAACTATTTAAGATAAGTCGATAAATGGGGTTTTTGGCCAAATCCACAAATCTTTTTTGTAACTGCCAATCAAATAAGGCAAATACTTCAGCATTATCTTGAAGTTCATCAATCTCAGTAAGTGCTGCTACTACCTTAGCCGGACAACAAAATACAGCATCTTTTACGTAAGCCGGAGCCAGAACTGCCCTTACCTCCAATAAGTTAATAATAAAATCCTCAGGAACTTCTTCAGAACTTTGCACAATATTTACTAGAGTATTCAGGTTTCCTTCACGCCAAAAATCCTTAACTAGCGTATGTTGGCCCTTGCGGACAGTAAACCACCCGTCCCGCTCTAGGCGTTGAATAACCTCGCGCAAAGTTGGGCGCCCAACTCCCAGCTTAGCAGCTAGGTCACGTTCAGGAGGAAGTTCGCTTCCTGGTGGGAACTCTCCAAAAAGAACTGCTCTAATTAATTTGTTTTCTACAAGATCCGATGAGCGTACTGGCGACTTTAATGCTTCTTCCATGTAATACCTCTATTCCATTCTGGTAATATATATACCATTTCGTGGTATTACCAATATGATATATTATTCAGTATATTTTGTCTAGTGAAAAACCCAAGCATCCTAAGTAACTCGTTCAACTAAAGTTGAACGAGTTACTTAGGTGATACTCTTTCCTACACGCTGTAAGTCTTTCGAAAGCTACGTTAATAATTGAATTTCTTTAACGGAAGTATAACCATTCAGTTTTCGCAACTATAAAACGGTCTTATTTACAATGGCCAAAAAAAAGGAGTGTTGGGGATCATCATCCTCAACCACTCCGAATAAATTCTATTTTCCTGTCAACATATTGTTAAGGTCAGTCTTGACATCCCCAGTGAGCTTAAGATTAAAGTTTTCTTGGAGGACACTCAAAACACCAGGCGTTATAAATTCCGGAGCCTTTGGTCCCACATAGATGTTCTTAACTCCTAAGCTAAAGAGTCCAAGTAGGATGGCAACGGCTTTTTGCTCAAACCAAGAGAGAACTATACTCAGTGGAAGGTCGTTTACCCCGCAACCAAAGGCATCTGCCAAGGCTAAGGCTATTTTTACTGCTGAACCGGAATTGTTACATTGACCTAAATCTATATAACGAGGAATTCCATCGATCGTGCCAAAATCATGGTCATTGAAACGGAACTTACCACAGGAAGTAGTTAGAATTACACAATCTTGAGGCACCGAGAGGGCCAATTCACGGTAATAGTCTCCACCTTTTCCTGGAGCATCACAACCAGCAATAACAAAGAAGCGTTTTATTTTCCCAGTTTTTACGGCCTCTATGATTTGAGGAGCGATACCTAAAACGGTGGTGTGGTGGAATCCAGTTGTCAACGTTTTATTAGATTTAACATTTGCGACGGGTAAAGAGAGGGCTTTTTCAATAATTGGTGTAAAGTCATCATCAGCAATTTTTACGACCCCTTCTAAACCAGTTATATCGTAAGACCAGAATCGATCGCTATAGCTTCCTTTGATTGGCATAACGCAGTTGGTTGTACCAAGAATTGCCCCAGGAAACTCCTCAAAAAGTTTGCGCTGATCAAACCAGGACTTGCCAACGTTACCTTTTAAATGAGCATATTTTTTAAGATGAGGATAACCATGAGCCGGTAACATTTCGGAATGTGTATAAATATTAACGTTTTTGCCTTCGCTCTGTTTTAATAGTTGTTCAAGGGCAAATAGATTATGCCCGGTGACTACAATACAGTGACCCTCGATTTTGTCTTCGGAAACAGTTACAGGTGTTGGGGTTCCCAGTAAGGCTGTATGTGCGTGGTCTAAGACATCCATAATCTTTACTGTGGCAGTTCCAACTTTAAGGGCCATGCCAATAGTCTCTGCAAGATTAAAATTAGCGTTAGTCAAGGTTGAATACAAAGCCTCTTGAGTTATTTTATCTACTTTTGGGTCGCTATAACCCAGTTGCCTTGCATGTGTGGCGTATGCCGCAACCCCTTTTAAACCAAAGATTATGGTATCTTGTAAACTGGCGATATCTGGGTTCTTGCCACAAACTCCGAATTTGGTACATCCGCCACTCGGAGTTTGTTCACATTGATAACAAAACATAGTATTAATCTCTTTCTCATTTCCCTTTTTGTCTTGAGAAAAATCGGCAAAATTTGATAGGAATCCTTTTAATGACATTGTTTAGCTCCCCTTTTGTTTACGTTCTCTAGGTATATGATACTTTAAGAACAGAGAGGAGAGCTGTGACAGATAAGCTTTTTTAAACGTGATAAAACTCACACTTATACTCTAAACATGAGATTTTGTACTCTTTCATTAGGTGAGTATCGCCGAGCCACCCACCCCAAAGAAATACTTCGTGGCGACGGAACGAGCCTATCGCCACACTGCGTCCCATGACGAATTCTCCGGCAGTGTGACGAAAGTCGGATGAGACTTTCGCCACATTGCGACTCGTAACGCAAACTCCTGCAATGTGGATCCGAATGGGTGGAACCCCGGTGCTTCCTTTTT